>JAADIJ010000119.1 GCA_013151335.1 Alphaproteobacteria bacterium
TGAATAAATCCGGTTTTCAGGGTGCTTTTTGCGGATGTTGGGACGCCTGTAAATTGCTTCCAGTCCCATGATTTTCATCAGCCTGCGAACATGGTGACGGCCAGCACAATATCCAATTCTTGGCAGATAGGTCCTTGATCTCGGATTCGCTCGGGCCTTGTATCTTACCGTCACCAGAAAACACGCCAGGCAGCCCTTCCACAGCCTGCTTTTTCCACGTGCTGACCTGGGTGGGGTGTAATTGGTGCTTCGCTCCTATCTCCTGGATTGTCCGGGCGCCACGCAACGCTTCAAGCGCAATCTTGGCCTTAAACTGATCCGAGAACTTCCGTCGTCTCGTCACTTTTGTATTCCCTCTTCACGTTGGAATACACCTTGACAGTCTGTCCGAATTTGCAGGACCACTTCACACAGACCACACTCGTCCCTGGGCTAGGTCACGCCCAATGAATACGCCATGAAAATGGCTTTGAAAAAACAGGCCGCATGAGGCCATAGATCAAGACTTGGGTTCTCCTGTAACCTGGAGGGAACCTGGGTCTCAGGTCATCAGCTCTCATGCTACGCGATAGCGGGTAAGGATTTCGGGATCTGGGCTGAAGCCTATGCCAGGCCCGTCTGGTGGCGCAATATAACCTTGGCGTGGCAAAGGCTGATTCAGCCCAGGAAAAGCGTCAGGCCAGACATAAAGGTATTCAAACAGCGCAATGCATTCCCTTGCTGCCGCGATTTGCAGCGTTGCAAAATAGCCGGGACCAAAATACGGCGAATGTGGCATCAGTTGCTGGCCGGCCTGATCGGCAGCGTCGGCGATTTTCAGGAATTCAGTCACGCCCCCGACCTTAGTGATGCTGGGCTGGGGAAAGGTCACGGCACCTGCCGCCTGCATGGCCGAAAACTGATAGGCGGTGCAGAGGTTTTCACCAGCGGCAAGTGGCACCGTTCCGGCGAGCGATGCGAGGCCTGCAAAATCTTCCGGCGGGAAAATCGGCTCTTCCAGCCACATCGTGCCCAGATCGCGCAGAGGGGGCAAAAAGGCTCGCGTGTCCTCGATGCTCCAGTTGCAATTTACATCGACAATAAAGCCGACCTCTTGGGCGACTTCACGGCTAGCTTCGATTTCGGGCATCGTGATTTCGTGTAATTTCAGAGTAGCGTATCCGTCTTCAAGCGCGCGTTCGGTAAAGGATCTGACGGCCCCGGCATCGCCATAGCGCACAAGGCTGGCATAGGTGGGAATTCGGTTGCGCCCGATCCCGCCGATATAATCGGCAAGCGTCTTTTGTTTGGCTTTGGCGGCAATATCCCACAATGCGATATCAACGCCGGAAATGGCAAACATCGTGATACCATAGCGCCCGAACAGGACCAGCTTGCGTTGCAAAGCGGTAATCATGGTGGCCGGATCGGTAAATTTCTGCCCGGTCATTGCCGGCACAATCATGCGATCTATGACTGACTTCACGGCTTTTGAGCAGAAATACCCAAACGCCTCGCCCCAGCCCACCAGTCCGGTGTCGGTTTCAACTCTGATCAGGACAATTTCAAGGCTGCGCCAGGGGGTCGGCGTCAACCCTTCTCCTGCACCGCCGTCGCTGAACGGAATGTCCAGTATTTGCGCTTCAACGGAAATAAGCTTCATGTCAGAGCTCTTTCACTTTTTTCCCAGTTGGCGGTTCAACCTGGCAAAACCACCGCCCAGATCATTGTCGGGGGATATATCCGGCGAAGTGGCCAGGTTCGGGTCACTCAGGTGATCCATCGGCGTGTCCCGAGGAATGAACCCCAGCTGATCAAAGCCGGAATTTTCGAAGAAAGGTTTCGGTCCGTTTGAATTGCAAAAGAACGCGCGATGGCCTGGAAGGTGCCTGTCTATGATGGTCCCCACCAGTCGCGCCATATCGGCATAGCTCAGCCACATATGGATGCGGTGCTGATCCGGAACCGTGTCATTGAGGTTGCCAATGCGCAGGCTTGTCGCTGAGAAACCATAAGTTTCCGCATAGAACGTCAGGGTGGCCTCTCCCCAAAGCTTTGCGATGCCATACCAGCCGTCCGGGCGCGGAGGATCGCGGTCGGAAAGCGGGGTATCGGCCACCTTGTAGTAGCCCCAGCCATGGTTGCTGCTGGCAAAAATCACCGACTCAACACCATGGCGTACAGCTGCATCCAGAAGCAGGATCATGCCACGATAATTCACGTCCAGCGTCTGCTCAAAGCTGATGTCAAAATCATGCACCGCCGCCAGATGCAAAATGGCATCGGCATCCTGAACAGCGTTTTCCACGGCGCCGGCATCTGTGATGCTGGCCTTTATTGCGCGCTCGTTGGCTGCCAGCGGACCAAGATCGTTCGTGTCCAGCAGGACCAGGGCGAAATCCCGCCGCAATAAGGGGCGCAAGGCGGTGCCAACCGATCCCGCAGCGCCCGTTATGAGAAGCGTTTTTCTATCTATATTACCGTTTTGGGGAGCCACGGAGCGGGCAGGATGGCGAATTTTCATAGCGTCCTCCTCTTAGTCAAATTGCGATAATTCCAACCGCACTACCTGCTCTCCTAAGGGTACGAGGATCTATATCCAAAAATCTGCCAATTTCAACAATTTTCAAACAAAATTATCAGAATATGATAACAGTTCGACTGAATACTGGGCTAGCTTTTCACGTTATGAGAATGAAGAAATCATCAGGGAATTCGAAATGTCGTCTAAGAAGTTGGCAAAAGACAGTACTTATGACGGCGCGAATGTGCCGGGTACGGCCCTGCTTTCGAAGGCCTTGAATATTATTGAGAGCATTGCGGCGACCTCAGGCCGCCTTAAAATCAAAGAGATTACTGAGATCACAGGGTACTCAAAACCCACGTTATATCGCATTCTGTCAGCCCTTGTTTTTCGCGGCATGATTCAGCAGGACGCGCGTGACCATGCTTATTCTCTGGGCCCGAAATTCACCGAGCTTGCCGGTAGCATCGCCAGAAATACCGAGTTGATAACCGTGTCTGCGCAGTCACTGAAGCGCATTGCTGCCAAGTTCGGCGAAGTGGTAAATCTAGGTGTTCTGGATGGCAAATCTCTGCAAATCGTCGCGCGCTGGGGCGGAATTGATGGCGCTCCGATGTCGGACATTGGCGGGCGCAAACCTTTGTACTGCACCGCCTTGGGGAAAGTAATTCTTGCCCATCTCCCAGACCAGCGTCACGACAGGTTGATAAGTGGCCTCGAATTTGAGGCCCTCACCGACAAAACAATCACGGAGGAGACGCAGCTGCGGATCGATCTGTCGATGATCCGGTCGCGCGGTTTTGCGCTTGACAATGAAGAGATCATCACGGGCACCAACTGCGTTGCTGTTCCCATTCTCGGTGCCTCCGGCGAGGTTCTGGGCGCTGCCAGCGTGTCGGGACCTGCATTCCGTTTGAACGAGCAACGGCGCTTTGATATAGCGGCCGACCTGCAAAAAGCGGCCGAAACGATTTCTCTCAGCTTCCGCCACTCTATAAACGACGATGTCTGGCGCACTGCAAAGAAAAACACCACCGATATCTGCGCCGTGGATCACACCCGCGCTTTTGGCTGTGTTGCGCTTTTGCCCGGTGTGGAAATGGGAAAATTCCATCTGATCGACGGGATGGGTGCCAAAGTCATTTCCGTCCAGGATGGCCAGCATCAGGTCATTGCGTCCTTTGGGTCGCCCATTCAGGCCGGTTATCACCTCGACGGGATGATTTTTGTACTGGTCGATGACACTATATTCCGGGTCGATCCGGCTCAGCCGGGCTCGGACCCGCTCCCGTATTTTTCAAACAAAACGTTCCGGCTGGTCGATGCAATCACCCCCCTGGCAAACGGAGTTTTGCTTGCCGGGGCCGGACGCGAAGTTCTGAGTATGTCTCAGACGGGTGAATGCACTGTTGTTGCCACGGACCGCAGCCCGAGAACCGGGTTGAATTGGATCGACGGGGGGCTGGGCTATATCTGCGGACCCGATGTTGTGTTGCTGCCATCGGACGGAAGCGATCAGGTGCGGCGGGTTACAACCGATGCTGATGTACGCGATTTTGTGCTGACAGACGGCCAACTTTGGGTGACCCAGTCAAAGCCTTGGACTGTGACCGGGTACACGCTGGAAGGTTCACTAGTCAGGCAGGTGCCGCTGCCGGTGCCGCAACCTTCCGTGGTGGAGCGGACGTTTGACGGCAATCTGATGGTATGTTCAGACCGCATTACTCTGTCTTCGGCCCAACTTGAACTGGCGCCTCTGTCTGGTGATGTGTTCACCTTGCAGATTGCGTCACCTCCTAGGTCACGGACCCATAAACGGAGATGAAATGGTATGAGCCAATTTGTTCACATAACAGGCGCAAGAGCGCTGAAAACCAGATGGTTTTCAAGGTCTTGGTACGCGGGATTTCTTTCCTGCCGTGTTTGCGGACGGAAAACCGCGTACACTTTTCCTGCAAACACTTATGGTGGGCAAAATGGCCATAACCTCTTGGTCGCTCAATTGGCGTCAATCTGCTGTGTCGAAGGGCTCAACCGGGTGAAAGACCCGCTTTTCGTCCTTCTTCGTGCATATTTTTGCCAATTGAAGCGCCATATCGCCCCCGTTTATGGGTCCGTGACCTAATGTTTGAAAACAAATAACAGGGGGCGTCTTGGCTATGGAAATCTCACAACAAACGCTTGAAAATCTGAAGTACGCAAGCACGGCGACGCTGACCACGCAGCTGTTCAAGCGAGGGTTTCGGCAGCAATTCCTGGTCGGGTTGATGCCTCTCAATCCAAATATCGCTTCTTTTGCAGGAGAGGCGTTCACGCTACGCTTCATTCCATCGCGCGAAGACAAGGATTGGGACCTTGCGGATCTGGCCAAGCGCGGTGAAGATAACGTGCAATGGGAAGCGGTTGAGGCCATCAAACCGGGTCAGGTTCTGGTGATCGACAGCCGCCAGGATAATCGGGCCGCATCGGCGGGCAACATGCTGATGACGCGGATGATGCGCAAAGGTGTTGCCGGGGCAATAACCGACGGTGCTTTCCGGGACGGAACGGAGATTTCCCGAATGGACTTCCCGGCGTATTGCCGCGCCAATACAGCCTCGACCCGGCCCGCCTTTCATCGCGCAATCGATATGCAACTGCCGATTGGCTGTGCAGATGTTGCAGTTTATCCGGGGGATATTATTGCCGGCGATTGCGACGGCGTTGTTGCGATCCCGCGGTCAATTGTAACCGAGTTGGCTGAAGACGCGGCTGAGCAAGAATTGCGCGAAACGTTTCTCTTTACCAAACTGGATGGCGGCGCACCGCTTTGGGGAACTTATCCGCCCAACACGGAAACTCTGGCGGAATATGCCGAGTGGCGCAAAACAAATGATGAGGCAAAACCCCAATGACCAACCCTGCTGAAAAATCGGAAGCGCTGATCCGCCACTATTTTGATATGTGCAATGCCGCCGACCATCAGGGTCTGGTGGACTGTTTCACAGAAGAAGGCGTGCACTATTTTCCGCCGGGCCTCCCAGGGGCGCCCTGGCGTGGCCCGCAGGCAATTGCCGACGGCTGGGTGAATTGCGTTGAAAATCTGGGGAGCAAATGGACGATTGAAAAAGTGTTGGTTTCGGCAGATGGCCGTGAGGCTGTAATCGAGTGGACACATTGGAAAACATCGGTAGGCGAAGCGCTGCGTGGGGATGAATGGTACATCTTCAACGACGACATAAGCCGCATCGAGGAAATCCGCGCTTACTACGCCAGCCCGGTCAGTAAGGCCGAGCCGGTCAATCAACTGCATGACTTTGA
>JAADIJ010000204.1 GCA_013151335.1 Alphaproteobacteria bacterium
CAACTTGAGATCCAGGCAATCCATCGCATCCGCCAACGACTTGTATCGGATCGAACCCGGCTGGTGAACCAGATCCGCGGACTTCTGGCCGAGCATGGCGTTGTCATTGCCCGCGACGTCTCTCGCTTGCGGCGTGCCATTGGACAGATCGCGGATGGGGCTGATGACGGCCTCTCCGACAAGCTCCGGGATCTGGTGCGTGACGTGTCCGAAGAACTGGCGGAACTTGACCAGCGTATCACCACATATACCCGTCGGATCCGGGACCTCTTTCGCACCAAATGTGCCAACGCATTGGGAAAATCGAAGGTATTGGGCCAATCACGGCAACTGCACTGGTTGCGGCGGTTGGAGACCGGACATGCTTCAAGAATGGTCGCCAGTTTGCGGCCTGGTTGGGGTTGGTTCCGAAACAACGATCAAGCGGTGGGAAGACCAGGCTGTTTGGGATCAGCAAGCGTGGTGATCGATACCTGCGCACGCTGATGATCCACGGTGCCCGCGCCGTTCTTGGTAAGGCAGGCGGAAAGACAGATGCCAGAAGTCAGTGGATCGGCCGGATGCGAGAGCGTCGGCATCCCAATGTGGTCGCAGTCGCGCTCGCCAACAAGAACGCCAGGATCGTTTGGTCGATTTTGTCGCGGCAAGAAGATTATCGCCCGGTTCAGTCGGCATCGGCAATCTGACGGCAAGAAGAGCCAACTGAAAGAAGGAGACTTACTCCGGAATATTGCAGCAAACTGCCAGGAGATGGAGGAAAGGTCACCCCGACCGCTTCTCGAACCTGATGTGTGGACCGGCACGGCCGAAGCCGATGTCTTGGGGGCATTGAGGGAGAAGCGCGCGGAAATCCATCGGGGCTCGCGGCGACGATACATCGGGCCGCACTATGAAGCCGGATATACGTCAGCAATCGTGATCGCCGATCCAGATCCAAACAGACTGTTGCAATAACGCGGGGTCCATATACACATCCACACACGCCCCGGGTTTTCCGGAGGCTCCAACTCCTGAGTAGGATGTAGCATCATGAGCAAAACAACGAACAAGTATTCCCCGGAAGTGCGCGAGCGAGCAGTTCGCATGGTATTCGACAATCAAGGGCAGCATGAGAGCCGCTGGTCTGCGATCCTTTTTCAGCGCCCGAATTTTGGTTTCAGAGCAAGGCGGGATTGTCGCTAAGAATTGACTGGGCGCCCATATCGAGCAATTCACGTGCCCGTTTGGGGTCATCGACAGTCGCTACAGCAAATTCAACTCCGCTGGATTTCAACAATCCAAACCGGGCTGGTGTATTGTACGGAATGTCTTGAATATGGATCATCTGGCAACCGATTTCTTTCACCAACGCCGCCGGATATTGTGGGGCCGCCACAAGAGCAATACAGCGAGGGATGTCGGGTATAATCTCGGCGGCATAGCGCAGGCAGCGCTCGGAAAAACCTGACAGGTAGATTGGGCGTTTACCCGTTGGCCATTTTTCGCGCAGCACCACGGCAACACGCTCTACCAGTTCCCTTTCCAGACCGGGAACCTCTTTCACTTCCAGTTGCAAATTCAATCCGCATTCAATTACGCAGTCGAGGTATTCCTCAAGGTCTGGTGCAATTTCTCCGGCGAAATCCTGATGGAACCAACTGCCAGCATCCAACGCCTGAATTTCACCAAGCGTTTTGGACAATACCGTACCACTGCTGTTGGTTGTACGATCAAGCGTTTCATCATGAATCATGACCAGTTTCAAATCGGCTGTCAGGCGAACATCAGTTTCTATCCACTTGGCCCCCATTTCCGCAGTTTTGCGCACCGATGCCAGGGTGTTTTCCGGGGTGACATTTGAAGCCCCTCGGTGCGCTACAATATCGGCATTCACAATTGGGTAACTGAATTTCATTCGTTTTGTCCTGAGTTTTTGGCGGCCATCGCCCCGTGAGGCGATGGCCTGGTGGGCCCCGGGAGAAAAAAGGCCCATTGAATTTAGTGAGGCCAGAATAAACAAAAGCCATCCTGGACCCAATCGAAGGGCTGTTAGCGTGCCTGTATGACTTTCTCGATGAACAGCTGTTCCATTTCCGTGCGGAATGGCTTGGCTGCTTCGCCAACGCGGTTTACGCGCATTTCAGCCGGCACCAAGGCGTGGGAATCGTCAGAATTTGCATTCATCGGGGCCGCGCCAAAGGTGACATTGAACCCTGTCTGGGTTTCGGCCGAGGTCAGCCAGTCGAGGAACACGATCGCAGCAGCCGGGTGCGGCGCATTTATTGGAATGGCTGCGCTGTTTCCTCCACCATTCATCCCCATGGTCGGAATGTAATATTTCAGCTCTTTACGAACTTCGCCCTTTTTCTGAAGGCCTGCCAAATGATCTTCCCATGCAGGCACCATTGACAATTCGCCGTCACTCAGGCGGGTCAGGCTGTCGGTATTTGAGGCGGTGATGATGTAGTTGCTGGCGTTATCGTTGAAAAATGCCAGACCCGCGTCCAGTGCGGCGAGCTTTTCTGGGCTGGACGTGCCGTCGGAAAAATCGACGTCCGAGAGATTACGCAGCACGTTCTGATAAAATGACGGGCCAGAGCCGCCATTTTGGTAGTTGAATCCAAATTGATTTGGATTGGCGGCCCAGAAAGCGGCGAATTCAGCCGGGGTCTGCGGCAGACTGCTCTTATCCACTTTGGCGGGATCATAGGCGATACCCGACTGATTTCCCCAGTAGGCAAGGGCGTAACCCTCGCTGTCGATACCATTGATCTTGGTGGTTTTTGCTGACGTGTCAGGAATGATATCGTCCAGCTTGGTATAGATGCCTTTCATATCCATATCCAGCAAGGCGTTCCAGCCGTGCGACATGACGTCGATGTCGCCGGTCGTACGACCACGCTCGGCCAGCAGCTTGTCCAGATTGCTGCCGTAGGTGCCTTCCGGTATTGTGACCTTGATGCCATACTTTTCTTCAAAGGGCTTCACAGCAGCGCGGAAATCATCCTGGAAATACCAGACAAACCAGCTTACTTGGCCTTCGGATTTTGCCTGTGCGACAATATCATCCCAAGACATTCCCGAAAGATCCGCGGCCATCGCAGCCGACGTGCTAATGGCAGCCGCCATCGCAGTTGCAAGTAACTTTTTCAGCATTTTAAAACTTCCTTTGTTGGTTGAGGTGGTTGGTGAATATTCATGTCTACCCTTTGCCAGAACTCAGTGCCGGATTGGCTGATCGCATCACCCGCTCCAGAAACAGCATAAAAATGATATTGGGCACGACGAGAATGAGGGAAAGCACTGCCGCATTCGGGCGAATGAATGCCTGGCCAAGATTGGTAAACAGCAATGTCGGAATGGTAGTAAAATTGGGGGCGCCGACGATGAAAGCAATGGAAAATTCTTCAATCGACTGGATGAAAACGATCAACAGCGTCGCCATGATGCCGGGCTTCAACGCTGGAACATATGCAACATACCAACGTGCCATGGGTGAGGCGCCAAGATCGCGCGCAGCATCAATGTGGTCCTGCCGAACTTGCTCAAAGCTCACCGTCATAATGCGGATCGCGTAGGGCAAAAACAGGATGCTGTGAGCAAAAAGAATGGCCCCGAAACGCCAGGCATTCAACCCAAGCTGAAACAGGATGGCCGTGAAAAATATCGCGGTGACAAAGCCCGGCACCACCAGTGGTAAAAGCGCCAAAAGCTTGGCCGTCTCTTTGCCAGGAAATTTCAGCCGACCCAATGCGTAGGCCGTAGGCAGGGCAAGGGTAAGGGTCAGAATAGCGGCACTGGGGGCAAGCAGATATGAGTTGAACATCGCGGTTTTCAGCGAAGAAAACTGCCACAGATAGGTCCATCGGTAAAAAGACATAACAGGGGGCAGCAATTTGTCCGGGGTCCAGACCTCAGCCGGGTCCACCAGCGACCATAGTATTGCCATGCTAAACGGCACAACCAACCAGATCACACAGACCCCAAAGAGCGACCACAGCAGGATTTTGTTAAGTCCTGTACGGGTCATTTCAGTCGCCCACCGCGCATAACGAAGCGACTAAATACCGCCAGAACACCTGAACCGACAATCGCCAGACCCATCAACGTCACTGCGACCACGGCGGCGTCGTTCCAACGGCCATAGCCCTTGAAAAATACCATTAATTGAGAAAGCGATTGTTTGTTCACCGGCCCGGCAATGACTTGAAACGAAAAATCCGCAAGCGCTCCGATAAAGATGATCACCAGCGCGGCTTGTGTGGCGGAAACCGATAGCGGCGCAATCACCCGGCGGAACCGGTCCCACGGTCCGGCGCCAAGATCGGCGGCGGCATCCAGCACATCGTCGCTGATCGACTGGACGGCGCCGGCCAGTAACAGCAGCGCAAACGGCATGTTTTTCCAAGTTTGCAGGATGAGAACGCCGACTGCATTTCTGTCATTTTGTAAGCGGTGCGGCCCATCCCAAATGCCAAGCCATTGCATCAATTGGTTCAGAATGCCGTGATAGGAAATGATGTTGATATACAAAAATGCCGCGACCAATCCATGGACAAGCAATGGCGCCTTTAGGATTGCGCTTATCATCAAGGAACCGGAAAATGGCCGGCGCAACCAGATCGCCAGCGGATAGGCAAATGCGACCGCCAAAAAGGCGCTGGCAGTACCGACATACAGTGAATAGCTGATCGCCCGGCTATAGGTGGCCCGGTCGAACATTATTGCCCAGTATTCCAGGGAAAATCCGCTTTCACCGGCCAGATTGTAGTAGCCGAACGACTGGGCGATGGCGATATAGACCACCGAACCGATAAAAATTAGTATCAGGCCCAGCCCGGGTGCCAGCAACAAACCAATTTTGAGCCAGCTGCGCCAGGTCACTTGATGGCTTCCAGAAATATGATGTCTTCCGGGCGGATGTGGAATGTAATGCTCGCGGACAACTCGCCCGCTTCTTCCCCCAATTGAACGCGCTGCAATGCGCCGTCGACCGTGAAAAACAGGTCGGTGTAGTTGCCCTGAAATGAGCGGTGCGCAATGTCAGCTGTCACAGTGTTCAGATCGCCCGACCCAAACTGCGCCTTTTCGGCGCGCCAACAGATTTTAAGCTCCTTGGCGACCGGTGGCGTATCGCTTTGAGCCGTTAGTTCACCCATTTTGGTATCGAGGCGCCAATTTTTTTCGCCGACCTGCCCGATAACCGTGGCGTCCAGAATGTTCGCGCCACCGATAAAGTCCGCCACAAAACTGGATTCAGGCGCTTTATA
The DNA here is from genome assembly GCA_013151335.1 of Alphaproteobacteria bacterium. Taxonomy (GTDB): domain Bacteria; phylum Pseudomonadota; class Alphaproteobacteria; order Rhodobacterales; family Rhodobacteraceae; genus UBA5972. The sequence goes on from JAADIJ010000204.1 coordinate 5,250, forward strand.
AATTCGATCCGGTCTGCCCGATTGCTGTATGCGGCCGTCTTTCATGATCAATATTCGATCTGACATCGCCAGTGCCTCACCCTGATCGTGGGTCACATAGATGGCCGCCAATTTGTATTCGCGTTGAATAGCGCGAATTTCCAGACGCACGGATTCGCGCAGTTTCGCGTCCAGATTGGACAGTGGTTCGTCAAACAGGATGACATTTGGGCGCATAACCAATGCACGTCCCAGCGCGACCCGTTGCTGCTGCCCGCCCGACAATTGGTTGGGCAACTTGGCAAGCTGTGGGCCCAGGCCAATTTTGCTGGCCACATCGCTTAGGCGTGCTTTACGCTCTGCATGGGGTAATTTCTTTTGTTTTAGACCGAACTGCAGATTGTCCGCGACAGTCAGATGGGGAAACAGGGCATAGGACTGAAAGCACATCGCCGTATTGCGTTGTTCCGGCGGTACGCCAATGACGTTTTTGCCCTCAATTTCAATCGTTCCCGACGTGGGCTGCAAAAAACCGGAAATCAGGTTGAGCAGTGTGGTTTTGCCGCAGCCAGACGGGCCAAGAAGCGTTACAAACTCACCGCGCGCGACGTCAAAGGACACATCCCGGACCGCCGTAAATTCGTCAAACTTCATGGTCAGGTTTCGAACGCTTACCGCATCCATGTCTGATATTCCCCGTACACACCAACAGCCCTCTGGTTGAAAAAGAGGGTCAAAAAGCGTCTTTATTATTACCCACAGAGTGTGGTATTTAATAAACCGTAAGTCACGGTAATATTTTTTTCAACAGAAATGTTCCTTCTGGAAATTTCTGGATTCAATAATAATATTGCGCCACGGAATATGAAGCATGTAAATGGCACAGCAGACAACTAGGCTTTCATGAATGACAATGTCGAAAAAACCCTTTATATCCCAGAGCCTTATACGTTCGAGCGACTCGACTGTCGTCAAACAAAACGAAAGAGTTATCATCGATGTGGTTCGCCGCGAAGGTGGCTCTACGCGCTCGACCATTACCGCCCAAACACACCTTAGTCAGCAGTCGGTGCACCGGCTTGTGGATGGTCTCGTTGCCCGTGGGTTCCTGCGAATCGGGCAACCCGTGATCAACGGCCGCGGCCAACCCAGCCCGATCATCACCATCAACCCCGAGGCTGTGTTTGGCATTGGCATCTCAATCAATACTGACACCGTTCGGCTAAGCATCGCTGATTTGAATTGCACCGAGATCGCCAATCTGAAAATTGACATCAATCCTGTCGTCCGCGAGACCACGCTTAGCGTTTTGCAAACAGCCATCGCAACTACACTGGCGACCCACAACATCCCGAGAGAGCGTATATTGGGAATTGGTGTCGCGATCTCAGGCTACAGAATCGGCGTAGAAGACGTTTTTGTTACCCCTGAGGCGCTAGAGGATTGGTCAAACAGGTCAAACATTCCGTTGGTCGAAGTGTTTGAAACCGCTTTCAAGATGCCAGTTTGGGTCGAAAATAACGCGACCGCCGGCGCGATTGGCGAGTCCCTGAAAGGCGCCGGGCAAGAGCATTCTTGCTTCGCCTATCTTTCGTTCAATGACGGTTTTGGCTGCGGAATTATTTATGACGGGAAACCATTTTTTGGCGGCTTCAACAATCCGGGCGAACTGGGTCGCCTGTACACAGAGGATCAGATGAACCATCGCACCGCCTTGGGTCAACTGTTGGTCCGGCTGTCAGAAACAGGTGTTCACATTGAAACGATTGATCAGCTTTATACGGAATTTGATGCCAACTGGCAGGGCGTCAAAGATTGGATCAAAGAGGTTCACCCGCAGTTAAAACTGGTTATCCGTGCTATCCGGGCCACAATTGATCCAACAGCAATTGTGTTTGGTGGCGAGGCCCCTCCTGCGCTGAAAGAATTGATGATCGCTGCATGCGACGAAATCGATCTGGATCGTTATGGACGCAAAATTACGCTACCTGACTATATTGCAAGCGATCTGCCAGGCGACCCCTCAACGATAGGGGCCGCTTTACTGCCACTTAAAGATTGCGTGTTGATGTAGGATCATCAAATTGGGGTGATCCGCAAAGTAGAAATTTCAAATGGCCGCAGGTCCAATGTAACTGCATTGTCAATCACCGCTACCGGATCACCGCCTTCTTCCATCAGATTGACCTTTTGAACTTTGGCAATCGGGATGCCGAATTTTATTGTGGCGCTTGTGCGTTTATTGGCGTGCTCAAAGACCCGCAAAATCAGGTCAGCGCCGTCCTGGGCCTTCTTCAGCGTCTCTAGCGTGACATTGTCCCGATCAACATTGGCGAATGAAAATGAAGCGGGCTTGTGATCCGTTTCGCCGGCCATCAGCCGTGTTTCGCCGATGACGGAAATCGGGTTGTTAAATCGCTCGGCAGCCAGAACGACCTGCGCCAAATCAAACAGGCCGTCGTGCAATTTCAACGCATAGCGCATCCGGTGTTCGCCCAAATCGGCGTCTGGATAGGGATCAACCGGGCTTTTTAACAGGGTCATGCGCACCATTTGTCCGACCGCGTCATAGCCATATTTACAATCATTCAACAGCGCCGCGCCGAAATCCGGCTCACTCATATCCACCCAGCGGTGCATACTGGCTTCGTAGCGCGCCTGATCCCAGCTGGTGTTGCGATGTGTGGCCCGAACCACATGGCCGAACTGAACTTCTGATCTGATTTCCGATGTATTCAGATCCAACGGGAACAGGGTCTTCAGCAGGGTCTGGCGTTCCTGCCAGTCGATATAAGTATCAAATTCGACCTGCCGCGCGCCATCTTGCAGCGAAATCACCTGCACGATTTTTGAGCTGGCATACGTCCGTTCAATTCGGATCGCAGCGCGGTAAGGGCCGGTTTCCAAAACTTCAATATTCTTTGGTTCATTCGCCAGGGGCCAAAACTGTTCATCGAATGAACGGTCAATATCCCAAGCATCCCAATGCCTTGGTTTATCCTCATAGGCGATCAACGCATTTGCGGTCTTACCCGGCGCAATCAGTTCGCGTTCATGCAATTTATCGATCACCGATGTGATTTCACCAGCTTTGTCGAACACCACCTTCAGGAAATCGTTTTCAAGGTGACTTGTAGATACGGACAGTTTGGTTTGCGGGATCGGAACCGAAACGTCGCTTAACTGAGCAGTTGCCCAGCCCAACGGTGGAACGCGCGGCATTGGGGCGCAAGAGCCCACAGTGCCATCCGCACCGAACACTTTTTGCATTGCCTGTTTGTCACGGCCCACCTGCAAAGCCTTGGCGTGGCCCACAAAATTCACCAATTCAGCGTCGCGATTCTGGCTGGTAAAGTTGAACAACGTTAGCTGCCCGGCATTCGGTTTGGAAAGGGCGGCGGCTGCAACCTGGCGCGGGCCGTTCGCTGATTCCAAAGCGGCAAACAGGCTGTCATATTCAGCATCTGAATCCTTATAAACTTCGGCAATTGAGGTGCCTGGCAAAATATCATGGAACTGATTTATCAGGATAATATCCCAGAACTCAGCGATTTTGGCGCTGGGGTAAGGCACATCGCGGGACAGTACGGTCGCCATCGCACAGAGATATTCCAGCTCTTTCATTTCCCGCTCTGCGCGCCGATTATTGGCCTTGTTTCGTGCGACAGAGGTCAAAGTGCCGCGATGATATTGCAGATACAATTCACCGTCCCAGACCGGAAAACGATCCGCGTTGGCATCCATCCGTTTTCCAAGCCTTTAAAGAAACTGGGCAATACCCTCAAACTTTACATTCGGCGCGCCGGGTATGCCACGCGCCATGCGTTTCCCGCTTTCGATCATAGCCCGGGTCGGGCCCCCGCCGCCGTCGCCATGTCCATAACAAATCAGCACCTCGTCATTCAGAGCCTTGGGTTCGTATCGCTTCCACGCCCCCATGACTTCGCTGGGCGACAGGTTTGAATTATAGGTTGTAAAGATTTCTTCACTGTCAAAATCTTGGGTGGTGATTAGCTGCGCTTTGGTGGTGCTGCCATCAATGCCGCGCCAGAAAAACGTGTCGAACGGCTGGCGATCTGAATCGTTCCACGACAGTTTTGAAGTGACAAAATAGTCGAACCCAGAACGGGCCATGATCTGCGGTAGGTTGGCTGAATATCCGAATGTGTCCGGCAACCAGACGACCTTTGGTGTCACGCCGAACTCTTCTATGTGAAATTGTCGCCCTCGAATGAATTGGCGGATGATAGATTCACCTGAAATGATGTTTACGTCGGGTTCGACCCACATCGCGCCTTCGATTTCGAACTGCCCGGAAGCTACCCGTTCCTTCACCCGTGCCCAGATTTCCGGGTAGTCGCGTTTCAAAAAATCAAACAACACGGCCTGATTGTACATGAACGTAAAGTCCGGGTACTCCTCCATCAGCGCAAGCGCTGTGGCAAAGCTACGGCCAGTCTTGTCGCGGGTATGTAGAACCCGCCAAAGCCAGCCGACGTCAATATGTGTGTGGCCAACAGCAGAAATCGTTGGCTTGATCGCGGTGTCCTTTAGCGCATATATCTGCGCCGCAATTTTTTCTGCCGCGCCCAGTGACATTTCAAAACCCTCGCCAACGTCACCCCGCCGGTCCAGTTCGCGCAATGATTTGTTGACCAAACCCATGATCGCGTGTCTGCGCTCATCATGTTGTGGCAATCGCACTGCGACTTCCAGCGGTATCTGCAGGTCATAATAAAGTTGCTCGGCGCGTTCGTGGCGCACCAGGAATTCAACTTTAAAACCGACCAAGGGCCGCTCAAAAAAGGTGAAGGCATTGATCATCAGATCAAACCTGTCTCCCGGCACTGCGTCACGAGCAATTACCAGTTCAGTGTGATTTCCATCAAGCGCCTGCACAATACTTCCGTTCAAATATGCCAGACATTGCGGATCGGTCGATCCCAACCTGTCCTGCCATTGTGACGAGAAGCGTAGCACCAACGTTTTGCCCGCAGCTTCAGCGGCTACCGTCACATTCGCAGCAAACCAAGTGTGCCCCTGTTTCCTACCCCAAACGGTGCGTGACCCAAATTTATCCCAGGTCGGCCAATCAGCTGCCAGAGCTTGTTGTACCGTAAATTCAAGCGATGAAAAGTGCCAATCAATAACCCCAGGAGCCGGCGTCAAAATTTTGGCCTGCAAATCTTCACATAGCCTCAGAAGTTTGGCCTCTTGCCTCAGATCATCTGCCCGCAACCCATGCTTTTTTGAAAGTGGGTTTACATAGAATTCTTCCACACCATGCCTCTTTTTTCAATTCCAACCAAACAGTACCAAAGCGGAACTGCAAACTGCACTTGTCCCAACCCTGGGCCATCTGGGTCTAGAATTTTCCTGCTTCCCGAAGATGGCCATATTTAAGCGGTCGTTGTCGTATGTCCAGAGAACGTTCGCTGGCAGGCCCGCGCCCTCCGCCAGTAAAACTTGCTAAGACATTGTTAATAAGGCATAAAATGAAATCAAGGATATTCTCTTCCCCCGAAATATCCCCCTAAGATACATTTGACGCCTCAATACT
>JAADIJ010000142.1:0-1287 GCA_013151335.1 Alphaproteobacteria bacterium
CGGAGTTGCAGATACGGGGACCGATGCCGAGGTGGCTATTTCGGCGGTCGTGCCTGAGAGCAATCAGGCGGTGGAGGACTGGAAAGCCTCCGGGCCTGAGACCAGCAGGTAATTATTGGGGGATATTATGACCTGGGCAGTTCTGTTTCCGGCTTCTTTTCCAAGAAGGGATAAATCATGAGCATCAAAGCAACCCACTTCGCCGAGGATATTGATCTGGATTGTGACATAGCTGGCGCTTTCCAGTTTACGGGCTACTATGGCCGTGAAGGGACCAGCGGGATGTCATTCGTCTGTCCATGTGGGTGTGGAAACAAATGCTATATCAAGTTTGAAGACTCAGAAGGCGCGGCCGCTGCACCCAGATGGAATTGGGATGGCAATAAAGAAAACCCAACCCTGACCCCTTCGGTCTTCAACACAGGCTTGCCCTGTAAATGGCACGGCTGGCTTCAGAATGGCGAATGGGTATCGGTCTGATATTCAGCTGGCAGGCGCGCCTGTTAAAGCCGCCGCGCCTCTCTCAATCCGGTTTCAGTAATGAACGCCGATCGGGACATCCCGCGCCGCTTGGCCGCATCGTCGATCGCAACCGGTGGTGCGAAGGATGCGCAGGAGCTGATTGTGATGGACCGTGAGGTTGTGGTGGGGCTAATCTGAGAAGAGTACTATGATTTTGCCCCGCCGGGGTATTGTTGGCAGGGCAAAATAGGCTAGGCAGCCTTTAGAAGCTCGATCTCAACGTGGACATCGTCTTCAGCGGCTAGGCGTTGAGCATTCTTGTAGGCGGCAATGTCGATAACATCAGCACCTTTGTTGTCCCCAAAAGTCTTATCCCCCAATTCTTGTAATGCAAGCAAGAACAGGTCTCGTACAGGTACAAAGTCCTCATCTGACAGGTCCAAAGAGGGCTGCAGCTTTTTCAAGAAAAAATTATGAATCCCCTTCAACCGAAATCCAACCAGTTCTGACTGATCGCGATCCCAAATGAGAGTTAGAAAACGGTCGATACGTTGCGCGACCTGAACGCCGTCACAGCGCAAATAGTCCATATAATCCATACTCGGAAAGAATACGGCCTCCTTTTTGAATACCTCTGGCTCAAGTTGGCTCAGCGCATCCTCTGTTGCAAAGTCAAGCATCATCGCCTCCATACTATTGTGTCATACCGTTCACGGTAATTTTCTGGCATGTCCGGTTCATTTGGGTCGGATGTGACCCACTCCCACGAAAGAATCATACCAGAAATTCCAGTGAGTGTCTCTGCCCTGATGTCGCGCACATAAC
>JAADIJ010000142.1:1305-13283 GCA_013151335.1 Alphaproteobacteria bacterium
CATTTTTTGGGCATTCGAGCCGTTTTGCAAGGCAAACCATACCAACTTCGTATTCATAGTGGTACGTTGGTTTGCTTAATAAAACGTAAATTCCGTCGCCGTTGTCGGCATCTCCAATTGGTCGCTCCAGACCCCTGGCCATCGCGTGTGTACCCATTAATCCAATATGGCCAGACATGTCTCCACCCTCGTGATAGCCGATGTTGTTCACTGGGGGCGGTACTCCGCGAATAAGTGGCCAAAAATCAAATATCCTCTGATAACGACCTGCAACCTTATTTTCATTGACCCAAGAAGCATTGATCCCAAGCCTAATAATTTTGCTTGGATCATCAAAATCTGGGGCTTCGACAACGAAATTATTTGCCACAGTATTTGCCGACAATCTGCACCTCGACTCACTTATTTTTCGCAACAGTTGCATTTCTTACACGTTAAGGCAACTACAGGTGAATCAACCGGTTGGTGGCGACGTTGTCTTAGGATCGACACTGTCGACCCGAGCGTGGTCCACCTTTATTGTAAGTCATTGATTTGATTAGGGGGCAATATCAGCTCCATGTGGTCCATATTGCCTATGTTTTTCAGGGTTAAGTCGTGATGTTTGTGGACCGGCCTCGGGTACCATAGAAAACACTTAACGTATTGATATTATTGTATTCTATTAAATAACTCCAATTTCGGTCCCTCCTTTGGTCCCTCCATTAGTTCGTGACATGCACTCCCCCCGTCCCTTATCATCGCTTCCAGCGATGAAATTAGGAATTGGAATAAATTATGGCGCATGGACTGACGGATCTTGTGAGCAGCATTTTTGGAAGCAAGATGAACTCGCAAAAAACCTTCAATATAGGCGCGCCACGACCCTTTAATCAGCAGGGCGGGGCTGGTATCAGCGACCTGACAAAAAGAACCGGAGCAACCATGTTGGCCGGTGATTGGGTTCCGAGTCCCGGTCACACCCCACAGACGCGGCCACATCAAACCGGCCCCGGCATAAGTGACCTGACCGCCCGAACAAACATGAAAATGCGCGATGGGAATAACGGAGGGTTCAACCCCCTTGCGGGTATCCGGCCTATCAGCGAGTGGAAGCCGGAGGCCAAGAAGAAGATTGCCAATGTTGGTGGCGCTCTTTTGGAAATGCTGGGCCAAAACCCTCAGTTTGCCTATGATCGGGCAAAAGAGTTTGGAGGCTATGGCCTGCGCGATGCTCTTGCGGCGAGAGGATACGACAAGAATTTACTGGCTGGCTTTAACCCAAGCTCCCTCAACAGCATGGCGGGTCGGGCCGCTGCTCCGTCAGGCCGTAGTTTATCCGCTGCAACCGTGGCGTTCCCGAAGATCGGCTCTTACCGCGATGGAATGCGCTACAACGGCGGCAATCCAAATGATTCGGCGAGCTGGCAGGATATGGGTCAAGCGCGTTCGGCGCTGATTGCTGGCATCGCTGGACCGGGTGGTGATACCAGCCTGCTGTCCACATTCTCGATTGCCCAGCTTCAGAAACTTGCGGCAGAGCAATTCGGTACATCTCCGGCTGCGAATGATCCTTATGCTAATCTTGGCCAATAATTCTGGTCAATCAATCTCCTACACCACGGACACAAGAGGCGACGACATGAACTGAAGGGCGGCACTATGACTTTTGATCGGAAAAAACCGTGGGAACTGGATTACGGCTTATCACGCCAAACACGGGGTCCAGCCTCACCAACGCCATCAGCTAAGACACCGTTGCGAGACATTCTGGCTGCTGATACGCGCAACCATAGAAGCCGGTAGTCCTTCACTTTATCTTGGCAGGCATCAGCTTTATCCAATTTTGTAGGTATTTTGCAGGTGACTAATTGAACCGTAGTAGTAGGCGCTACAACTGTATTGGACAATAAATGTAATGAAATCAATCATATTGGTAGATGCTGCAAGTCACCCGTACCAATAACATTTCGTTGGGAAGCTTTCGTGATATCTTTTCACCATACCCGCAATCTGCTCGTGTTGCTAAGGGGCGCACGGGGCGAGGTCAAGTCTGGTTTTTTGGTGCGGAGCCAAGACCCTAACGACCTCTGCGCCGCCGCCTTGCAGATTCACCTCCGCCGGTCTTGCCTGTATTGAAGTTCAGGTCGGGAATGGTCACGACACTCTCAAGTATCGGGAATTTTTCAGCCGAGTTTGGAATATGTGAGGCGTTGACGAAATGCTCTTGAAACCTTGGCTCGATCGCGGTTTCGACCTTGTGAATTTCGCGCACGATCCCCTCGATATCACGCCGTGCATCGGTATTAAGCAACGCGATCCGCGCGCCGGTTCCGGCGGCATTTCCGGCGCTCGTGACCTTATCAAGCGCGCAATCGGGGATCATGCCCAGAACCATCGCGTGTTTGGGCGAAATATGTGCTATGTGCGCCAAACGCGCCCGCCAGCACGATCCGGTCCACGTGATCGACCTTGAGCTTGTCCATCAGCAGCCGCGCGCCGGAATAAAGTGCGGCTTTGGCCATCTGGATTTCGCGAATATCGCGGTTGGTGACGGTGATCTTCGGGCCACCCGCCTGCGTACCATCCCACACCAGATAAGAATGGGTGCGCCCATCCAAAAAGCACCGATCCGTGCCGGTTTGCGCAGCCGAGCCGATCAGGCCGGGGCCGTCAACGATGCCTGCAAGGCGCATTTCGGCCACCATCTCGATGATGCCAGAGCCACAAATTCCGGTGATTCCCGTGTTTTTTATCGCCTCCGCGAACCCGTCTTCATCGGACCAAAGCTCGGAGCCGATCACTTGAAATCGTGGCTCTTTGCTCACAGGGTCGATTTGAACATGCTCAATCGCGCCGGGGGCGGCGCGCTGTCCGCTGGAGATTTGCGCGCCCTCAAATGCCGGACCAGTCGGCGACGAGCAGGCCAGAACGCCGGATTTATCGCCAAGCAGAATTTCGGCATTGGTGCCTACATCGACAACCAACACAAGATCTTGCGAGGTGTTTGGCGATTCAGACAAGGCTACGGCCGCCGCATCCGCCCCCACATGCCCGGCGATGCACGGCAAAATGTAAACTCGTGCGGAGGGGTGGATCAGCAGATCGAGCTCGCTGGCGCGCAGCGACAACGCATTCGATGTCGCCAACGCAAACGGCGCTTGCCCTAACTCAAACGGATCAATCCCCAGCAACAGATGATGCATGACCGGATTACACACGAAAACCACATCGACAATCAGCGCCTTGTCGATCGCGGCTTCCGAGGCGACCTGCAAGAACAGGGCATTCATACCTTCACGCACGGCGCGGGTCATTTCGGCGGCCCCGCCGGGGTTCATCATCGAATAGCTGACCCGACTCATCAAATCCTCGCCAAACCTAATCTGCGGGTTCATGATGCCGCCCGAGGCGATGACGTCGCCCGATTGCAGATCGCACAGATGCGCGGCAATGGTGGTCGAGCCAAGGTCAACCGCCAGTCCGTAAATCGAGCCGTCGTAATATCCGGGCCACAGATGCATGATGCGCGCGGGGTTTTCCGCATCCCCCAGATGGATCGCGCAGGTAACTTTCCAGCCTTCTTTTCGCAGTATGGGCTGCAAAGCGTGAAGAATATGTAAATCGGCGCGAATATTTTCCAGCTCCCATTGCTCGTAGAGCGCCTTGACCAGCCGCTCTAGATCGCCGCTTGGCTCATGCATGTCCGGTTGCTCGACCTCCACATAAAACAGGCGGATCGAGGGGTTCATGACGATGTCGCGTGCTTCGGCGCGTTTGCGCACCACCTGTTTGTGGACCTGACTTTCGGGCGGCACGTCAATCACCACGTCGCCCTGAATCTGCGCCTGACAGCCCAAACGCCGCCCGTCAATCAACCCGCGCTTGGATTTATAGCGCTCCTCGACCGCGTTCCACGCACTCAGCGCCCCTTCGCCAACGGTCACCCCGTGCTTTGCAAACTCCCCATAAGACGGCGTGATCTGGCAGCGCGAGCATATCCCGCGCCCACCACAAACGCTGTCCAGATCAACACCAAGCGACCGGGCCGCTTGTAAAACCGGCGTACCAACGGCGAAATGGCCGCGCTTGCCGGAGGGGGTGAAAATCACCAAAGGGTCTGTTTTTGCCATCTACTCACTCAATTTCTTTTGGGGCAGGGTATCATTTCCCACCCCAATAACAACGGCATAACGCGGCAACTCACCCGCCTATAGCGCCATCACCTGTCCTAATATGCGAGGGTTAGGCAAACACTATATGCTCGTTCATCGCGATCTCATTTATGACTATACGGTTTCAAACCTTTAGATCAGTCGACGCGACCGGACGCCAAAAATGCGTAGCGCCCCAATATTTTTCCGAGCCAGTGGTCCAGCCCGAAGTGAAGGCCAGCTCGCGTCAAAAATAGCAATGCAAACACAAACACATAGATGATGGCCGCTCCAATATCGGTGGCACCAGATACGTAAGGCCCGCCAAAACCTTCAGCCGTGGACCAAATGATGAAGGCAAGGATAGCCCCACCCAGATAGGCGAGATTGGAAAAAACGCCAAATATTAGCGCCAGCGCCAGCGCTGCCTCGGAGGTGGCAACAAGATAGGCGAACACTGTCGGGTTGACGTTGATCACATCGACCCAGAAGCGAATCCAATCCTGTATCAGTATAGGTTGTCCGTCCATGGCCCCAGACAGATAGGTTGCCAGCCCGTCAATAAACGCTGGTCTCCACTTGAACTGAGCGTCAATTAGCCAGATCAGGCCGAATATAATCCGCACTGCGGCGATTTGGTTTGCTCTGTTATTCGGTATCGTTATCATGTCTCAAACTCCTTATTAAGTCTCAATTCTATTGCTCACCCGCCTCGGGTACGCGTTTACTCCATGAACCAGCCGTGGCTGACGACCATTGACTGGCCGGTCAGCGCGTTGGTGGGGAAGGCGGCAAACAGATGCGCCACCTCGGCCACATCCTCGACGGTGGTGAATTCTTGGTCGACCGTGCCTCCGAGCATGATCTTGTTAATTACCTCTTGCTCGGAAATGCCCAGCTCGGCGGCCTGCTCGGGGATTTGCTTTTCAACCAGCGGTGTTTTCACGAAACCGGGGCAGATCACATTGGCGCGCACCCCGTGGGCCGCCCCCTCTTTGGCGATCACGCGGGCCAGTCCCAGCAGGCCGTGCTTGGCGGTGACATAGGCCGATTTGAGCGGGGAGGCCTCTTTGGAATGGACCGAGCCCATCATGATGATCGCGCCCGAGCCAGCCTTGTACATATGCGGCAAACAGGCTTTAGAGGTCAAAAACGCCCCGTCCAGATGGATCGATAGCAGCTTTTTCCATTGATCGAACGGGAAGTCCTGCAACTCGTGTACGATCTGGATACCGGCATTGGAGACCAGCACATCGACGCCGCCCCAATGGTCCACGACCTGTTGAACTCCGGCGTTGACTGCCGCCTCGTTGGTCACGTTCATCTCGACGCCAATAGCCTCGCCCGGCCCCATTTTGGTCAGCGCAGCCGCGGTTTCATTGGCGGCGTCCAACCGCAGATCGGCAATCGCCACCTTGGCACCATCAGCGACAAATCGTTTGGCGATGGCATAGCCGATGCCTTGGGCCGAGCCGGTGATGATGCAGATTTTTTTGTTGAGGTTCATGGTCGTTTTCCTTTTTTTTCCTTTTTTCGCGTGAATTTCCGAATATGCTTGATCAATAATGGGAGGCCCTAAAACGGTCTTGCGAGCCGCTTAGTGGGTTAATTAGGGGGTCGGGGTTTGCACTGGCGCACCTGCGTGCGACCGGGCATTCAAGGCCCATTGGCCGTTTAGGCCATAAGGGTTACGGGAGGGTTACGGAGGAGGTTGCGGGCCGGATTTCATGGTCTTGGTCTCCGTGTTAACGCCGTTTTCATGCAGACCGGGCTTTTCGATCTGGATCGTGGTTTTGGTAATGGCGAACTCATCGCGCATCATCTGATGACCGCGCTTAAGGGTCTCGTCAACCTTGGCGCCGTTGCTGACAATCAGATGGCAGCTCATGGCATCCATACCGGAGGTGATGGTCCAGACATGCAGATCATGTACCGCCTCCACATGGCCAAGCTCCATCAGCCGGTTTTCGATTAGCGACAGGTCGATCCTGGGCGGTGTGCCCTCCATCAGAATATGGGTTGCACTTTTCAGCAGGTTCCATGTGCGCGGCACGATAAACAGCCCGATGCCCGCGCCGATAATGGCATCCCCGCCCCGCTCCAGCCGGTCAGCATGACAACCAATGCCGCGACGATAACGCCGAGCGAGCCGAGCATGTCGCCCATCACTTCCAGATAGGCTCCCTTCAAATTCAGGCTCTCCTTAGAGCCTGCCATCAACAGCCGCATACTGATAAAATTAACCCCAAGCCCGATCACGGCGACCACCAGCATTGGCACGCCAAGTATCTCGGGTGGGTTGGCAAAGCGCAGGTAAGCCTCGTAAAGAATATAGATCGCCAGCAGCAACAAGACGACGGCATTGGCCAGCGCTGACAGTACCTCCATGCGCGCATAACCATAGGTTTTTTGCGGCGTGGCAGGGCGCTCGGAAAAGTGGATGGCGATCAGCGCCAACGCCAGACCACCGGCATCGGTCAACATATGTGCGGCGTCGGCCAACAGGGCGAGGCTTCCGGTCCACAAACCTCCGGCCACCTCGACCAGCATAAAGCCTGCCGTTAGCGCCAAAGCTCCGGTAAGCGCACCCTTATGGGTCGCGGCCGCAGTTGGCACATGTGAATGACCAGAGCCCATGTCAGGTTCCCGTCCCCGCTAACACTCAACCGCGTCGGGCGTGGACATTAGCGGCATATAATCATGTACCACCTTGCCCAGACCCAGCGTCAGATCGGCGACAATATGTGTGGCCGACACGATTTCGCGCACCGGCAATTGCGACACTGGCGCCAGCGCATGATCATGAAGTTCAAGCCCGGCAGGCCCTTCCCACGCGCCTTTGACCACCACATCCTCGAGGTAATATTCGACCAACTCGCAAATCCGCGGCGTGCAATCCACATGGGGGATCAGCTTGAGCAAATAGCTCGGGGCCAGCATCTTTTGACGCACCGTCTCAAGATCAAGCTCGCGATGCTTATAGCCCATCGTGCCGCTGGCAACCTCGATCGAGCCAACTTTCAGCGTGCCAACCAACGTGTCTTTTTCCACATGCATGCACGGCTCGGCCAGCTTTTTGGGAAAGCCCCAAATCTCGCGCCCGCCAGCAATCGGGCTGTCATCATTCAGATACATGGCATGGACATAGCCGCCCTTTTTGCCGTTCAGACTGACCGGAATGACCTGTCCACTCTCGGTATAGTCGCCAAATCCGGTCGAGTCCGGCATGCGAATAAACTCATATTTAACCAAGGGCGCGGTGATTTCCAACGGCTCGGGTACCACGGCGCGCAGGGCCTCCATGTCGGTGCGATAGGTGATGATCATGTATTCGCGATTGACGAATTTATACGGCCCCGGCGGATAGGAGGGGTTGGTCAGCGGCATCGCAAAGGCGTTGTTGTGTATCTCTTGCAGGTTCATCTCAGGTCTCTTTCAAAAGAGCGTTTAGTCCTTGGGTTTGGTCAGATCAAGCACCCTGACCCTTTGCCCGTCATGGGTATGGGCGCGCCAGTCGGGATGGTTCAACGTGGTCACCACATCGCGCCCGCCTGCCTGCCAATGCTCAAGCATCGATGGTCGGGAAAACTCATAATCCTTGGATTGATGCTCATAGCGCGATTTTCGGTAAATCAAATGCGCGACCGTCAGGCTCGGCTCAGGCCGATTGCACAACAGCGCCAGCGCATCGGGGTCATCACGCAGCTTGGCTGGCAGCTTGTCATAAAGCCGTTTGCCAGCCCCATGCGCCATATTTAGGTTGCACAAAGCGTCAGTGTTAAACCGGGTTCGGCTGGAAAAACGAATATCCTTGACCCGTGCCTCGACCTCCATCACCGAGGCAGGCATGTCGCCGCGCGCATTGAACAGATCGACCTGAAAAATGCATAAATCATCGTCGCCACGCTCGTCATAAACATATTGCAGCGGCGTGTTTGAAACGAGGCCTCCGTCCCAGTAGAACTGGCCGTCGATCTCGACCGCTGGAAAGCCCGGCGGTAACGCTCCGCTGGCCATGACATGCTCGGGCGTGATCGTCTCTTTGGCGCTGTCAAACCAGGTCATATTGCCGGTCTCGATATTCACAGCGCCGATGCTAAAGCGCACGCGCGGCGCATTGAGATAGTCGAAATCCACCAGATCAAGCAGCGTGGCGCGCAGGGGCGATGTGTCGTAATAGCTGCTGGCCCCCTTGGAGCCGGGGAGGCGGAACATTGCTGACGGAAATCTCGGGCGGAAAAATCCCTTCACGCCCCGAAGCATCGTCGCATTGGCGCTGAACTCATTATATAGGCCGCGCGCCCAGCTTTGCTGCGGGATTTGAGTGCTGAACCCTTGCGAGGATACCGTCTCCCAAAACGCCCGCAATTGCGTGACCCGCCGCTCTGGCGGATTGCCCGCGATCAGCGCTGCATTGATTGCGCCAATTGAAATTCCGGCGACCCAGTCGGTTTCCCGGCCATTGGCTTTCAACGCCTCAAACGCCCCGGCCTGATAAGACCCAAGCGCGCCTCCGCCCTGCAAAACCAGAACGTTCTTTATGTGATTGGATGACATGATGTTCCTAACGGAAGAATAATTGCCTCGAACCTCACCTATGCAGCGACCACTTCATTACAAGGCGTTCCAGTAGGGGTGACGCGGCGGAATGTCGCGTAAAGGCGGCGATGCAAACGGATGGCGGGTTGCGCGCCATAGTTCGCGCCAATCGGCATACCGCAAAACACGGCTTAAAACCGGGGCAAACCTTATAAGCGGTCTGGCCCTAATTATTCAAATCTGGAGGCAATCGAGAAGCGCGACGCTTTGGAGATGGCGAATTGGCCGTCTTGCACCCGCAGGATTTTACCTTCGCGCAGCAACCGGCCAAAAGAGCGCAAGCCTGCCTCTTTTGTAAACGCGCCATTGCTGTCGATCTTGGTGATTTTGGACATGATCTGCGCGCGCGAAAAGCGGGATTTCCCCTCGATAATAGAGGTGTAGGCGGCGGATGCCTCCAGCAAATCCTGCAATTCAAATGCACCGATCCGTTCGGCGAAATCGGCGAAGTTTGTCGCCTCGGAAAACGCGTCGGCGGGGATGCCCTGAATTTCACCGGCTTCGCTGTCCAGATTTTCCAGCTCGAGTTCCGGCTTCAGGGCAAGGTTGCCGTGGGTTTCGGCGACCTCGCGCTGGGGCTCTTGAGGCTCTTCGTTGAGCGCGGCCGGTTGTTCGTCGATGCGTTGTTCCGACACTAAAATCAGCGGGGTTGCCGCCGGTTGCGCGGTGCTGGCCAGCCCGCCAAGGCGCGCTTTGTTTTGGGCGCGGCGCAGGTCTTCGCGGTAGGTGTCAAGATCGGTGGTGTCGTTCTCGGCATCAGCACTTTGATCGTGCAATTTTGCCTCCGCTTCGGTGGCGGCGACGGCGGCTTTGAGTTGTTCGAGCGCATTCAGGCGGCGCGCCTGTTCGGGCCTGTCCATCTTCGATTGCGTGGTTTGCAGCAATCGATCCAAAGCCTCGTCCTCATCCGCATACCCCGCCGAATTGCGCAATGCATCGGCACGGGCGCGACGCTCAAGGCGGCGCTGTTCTTCCTCGTCAACCGGTGTGTCAACCGGCGCGTCAATCGCGGTTTCGACCTGCTCGTCGCGGGCCTCGGGTTCGTGCAATTCGTCACGCGCGCCCGTCATGTCTGGCGTCACGTCCAGGCTTAGGGACTCGGCAATTTGTTCGGCGATTTCATCCGCAATTTCAACAGCGGTTTTATCGGGGGTTTGATTGACGGTTTCGTCCGTTAATGCCTCATCGCCGATTGCGGTCTCGACACCATCTGTCTCGCCCTCCACATTTTCCGAGACATGGTCGTCCGGGCTAAAGCCCAGAGCTTCGGCCAGCTCACGATTGAGCTCCGCTTCTTGTTCATTGCTGAGCGAAGAGGCGGCGGCCAAAGCTGTATCTAACTCGGTTTCAGGCGTCTGGATTTGGTTTATTTCGACCTCTACTTGGTCAGCATCAAGCTCATCGCTCTCAAGCTCACCAGTCGTAATCGTAGCTGTCTCGACTTCCGCCGTTTCGATTTTCACCGTCTCGACTTCGTCCGCCTCATCGACAGCAACAACAGCCTCCGCATCAAAAGCCTCGGCAGATGTGGCGCTCTCGCTTTCAGAGGCCAATTCAACCTCGACCTCTACCTCAGCCGTCTTCGCCTGATCGTCGAGCGTAAGCACCAATGGGTCGGAAAGCGCGCCATCTTGTGGGCTGTCTTGCGCCTCGTCGCGTGAGGTTTGCACCTCATCAACCGTTTCGGCGGACCCAGTCCCGGCCTCCTCTACCTCGACCTCATACTCGTCGCCATCATAGTCATTGACTTTCGTCGCGTCATTGGTCGCGACCTCAAGGTCGGTTTCGGCGTCGGTCTCGGCACGCTCCACATTTTGACGAATCGCCGCCAAGGTTTCCTCGAAATTTTTCAGTGTTTTGGTTTCGCGGTGGGTAAACGGCGTGATGTTCAGCGTTAAATCATCATTTGCGTCAGGCGTTGCCTCGTTTTGCGCTGCAATTTCTTCTGCGACATCCTCCTCGGCCCGTTCCTCGTGGCGGCGAGAGCGAAAGAACGTGACCGGCGAGGCCGGAGCTTCGGGCGTATTTTGCTCCGGGGTGGGGGTTTCAGAAACGACAACTTCTGCAGGGGCGGGTTCACTCTGCGAGGTCTGGACTTCTATGTCTGCCTCAAGCTCGACTTCCGCCGTGAGAGCCTCTTCCTCAACCTCAATATCCTCGTCTTTGTGCTCTTGGGCAGGCTCCGCCGCGACCGGCTTCACCTCGGAGGTCGTTTCTGGCTCGGAGGCCGTTTTCGGCTCTATTTCAGCCTCTATCTCGACATGATCCACCTCGACATGATCCAGCGGGGTCTCATCGTGATCGGCCAACTCGTCATCATGAGCAAACGCCTCCCCAAGTTCGGTCGCCTCCTCAACCTCGGTGATCACCTCTTCGGTCTGGGGTTCGGCTTCAACCGTGGCCCCAATGTCAAACTCATCGGTTTGGCGCAAAATAACACCGTTTTCGGCGATCTCGGCGGCGATGGTTCCGGGGGTGTTTTCTTCGGCAATCCGTTTCAGCGCGTCCGCGTCGGGCACTTGCGGCACCCCGCCAAAATAGCGGTCCTCAGCGGCCAGTTTGCGGAAATATTCCGCCACCATTTGCAATGTGGTGAAAGGGTCGTCAAAACCTTCCAGCGTGCATGAAAAAGTTCCGTAGGTTACGGTCAGAACCTTACTCGAGGTCGCCATTTACTCGTCTCTTTCTCCCCAGCCGTAGCGTCAAATTACCACGGGTTTGTAACCAAAACCAAACTATTTTCGCGATTATAGCCCTAAAACACCCTCAAAAAGTTGATCTTTGTTCACGATTTCCGCATCAATAGCCGATGAGAGAAAAGATTGTTCATTCGGCCACCGGAATCACGATAATCGGTGCGGGGCGCAGCTCGGTGCGCCAAATCGCTCGTGCGGTCGCGCTGGCCCCTTGCGTGGTCGCCGCCGATGGAGGAGGGCGAACGGCTCTGGCAGCGGGGCTGATGCCAGAGGCGATAATTGGCGACATGGACTCGCTATCGCGCGGTGATTGGGGCAAATTTCCGCCTGAGCGCCTCCATAAGATTGCCGAGCAAGACAGCACCGATTTCGAGAAATGTCTCTATAGTATAGACGCGCCGTTCGTGCTGGCGCTCGGGGTGACGGGGTCGCGGCTTGATCACAGCTTGGCGGCGATGAATATTCTGACGCGTCAAACCGAGCAGCCGGTGTTGATCCTGACCGCGCATGAGGTGATTTTTCTTTGCCCGCCCAAGCTTTGTTTGAACCT
>JAADIJ010000166.1 GCA_013151335.1 Alphaproteobacteria bacterium
GTCTGCACTTGATATCGGCGAGCGTCACTTGGGTCTGACCACCCCTGCGGAAACCGGCGAACTCGCGCGCAAGATCAGCGAATTCGGGCGTTTGATCGCGCGGTGAATATCGTCGGGGTAATCCTTAACAAAACCGGCGGCACCCGCCACGAGGCCAAGCTGCGCGCGGCGGTTCAAACCTATACCGATCTGCCGGTTTTGGGGGCCGTGCCGCGCACGTCTGCACTTGATATCGGCGAGCGTCACTTGGGTCTGACCACCCCTGCGGAAACCGGCGAACTCGCGCGCAAGATCAGCGAATTCGGGCGTNNGTTTGATCGCGGCCTCGGTTGATCTTGATCAGCTCCAAAACCTCACGGCGACGGCCCCCGCGCTTGAAGATGTTGCGCCAACTCCCGCCCCGCCAACGCCGGATATTCGCATCGGTATCGCGCAAGATCGCGCATTTGGTTTTTACTATCCCGACGATCTGGAGGCGTTCGCCCAAGCGGGGGCCAAGCTCGTTCCGTTTGATGCGCTACACGACCCGAGCTTGCCCGATATCGACGGCCTGTTTATCGGCGGTGGCTTTCCTGAAACCCAGATGAGCGCGCTTTCGGCCAATCAACCTTTGCGCCACGCGATCAAAACCGCGATTGAAAATGGCCTGCCAACTTATGCGGAATGTGGCGGGCTGATGTATCTTTGCCGCTCACTAAATTGGCAAGACGCGCAGGCCGAAATGGTCGGGGTTGTGCCCGCAGACGCGCTCATGTGCGCCCGCCCGCAAGGCCGCGGCTATACCCGACATCGCCCAACCGCGAGCCATCCATGGGGCGAGGCCGCACAAGAAATTCGCGCGCATGAGTTTCACTACGCCCGCTTGGAAAACCTGCCCGAAGAGCTGATTTATAGCCGAGACATCACCCGTGGAGCCGGGATCACCGGGGCCAAAGACGGGCTGGTGATCTACAACCTTCTGGCCGGATTTTGCCATCTGCGCAACACGCCGAGCAACCCGTGGGTCGCGCGGTTCGTGGAATTTACTCGCCAACATAAGCACAAATAAAAACCCCGCCGAGGTGGCGAGGTTTCATAAAATCTGCTCTGAAAACCGGCTCCCGATTTAGGGATCGGCCTAGCAGCGCTTGATTTGAAACTTGTAAATATTGCCTTCAGTCGACGTGCTCAAAAGCTCGTTGCCGGTCTGATTGCAAAATGCCGCGAAGTCGGCGACAGAGCCGGGATCGGTCGAGCGCACTTCAAGTATCTCGCCTTGTGGCACAGATTTCAGCGCTTTTTTCGCCTTCAGGATTGGCAGCGGACAGTTCAGCCCCTCTGCGTTTAGTACATGTTCAGCCATTGTTAAGATGCCTTTCTTATTCGTAAATTTAGGTGGCCCGAGGGCCGAATATTGCGCCTAGATATAAAGATTGATATCGGATTTCAGCGCGCCTTCCATATAAGTAGCCGCCCCGCCGATCTCGATCCCTTCGATCATATCGTCGGGTGAAAACTCGAACAAATCCATGGTCATCTGACAGGCGATCATGCGCACATCACTTTCCACGGCCGCTTCGCGCAGCTCTTCAATCGAGGCCACACCCTTTTTCTTGATGAGGTTTTTCATCATGGTCGTGGTCAAACGATCGACGCCAGGGATCATCGGCGCGAGGTTCGGCATGGCCATGTGCATGCCCATCATCGGCATTTTCATCGCCGGATTGCCAAGGGTCGAGATCTTGAGGTCGAGGTTCTTATTCAAGAGCGGCAGCCCGTAAAACGTAAAGAACATCGTCACGTTAACATCCATCGCAGCGGCGGTCGTTGCCAAAATAAACGGGGGGTAGGCCCAGTCGAGCGACCCCTTTGTGACAATGATCGACATACTCTTGGCGTTGTTCATATTCCCTGATTTTTCATTATCCAGCATGTCTTTTTCCCTCCTGACTGCTGTTGAAATTTTTTAGATAGTTAAGCATATTAGAAATAGTGAATACTAAAAATATGTCACCCGGTCAAGGAAACAGGCTGGCGATCAAGCTGAAGTGAAGCGATTACTTGCAAGCCGCCCCGATTTTATGCTGTATGCGCACACTATTAGGGCCACCCCGCGACTGGAGCCAGATTGAGATATGGGAAATTTCGCCGACATGGATATTTCGCAAATGAAGGACAAAGCGGACAAAGCCACTGCCTTGCTGAAGGTGATGGCCAACCGTTCGCGCTTGATGATTCTGTGCAATCTGCTTGATGGCGAAAAAAACGTTCAGCAGTTGCAACAGCAGGTGGGCCTGAGTCAATCCGCCCTGTCCCAGCAACTGGCGATTTTGCGCGGCGAAAAGCTGGTCTCGACCCGGCGCGAGGCCCAATCCGTGTTCTATTCCCTCGCTAGCACCGAGGTCGAAACCGTGATCGGCACGCTTTACGACCTCTATTGCCGCCCCTGATTGCACCCTCATTTCCCGCCGAAATCACCCCGATGCGATGTAGACGTACCATTTCATAATGATATATGCTAATGTTTGATTATGAACTGACATCAAGTCAGAAATAGTCAGACAGGGAAGGTATAACATGTTGGATACGCTGAAAGAAATCGTGATTAACTCGCCCGGATTTTACGTGGCATGGGGGGGGGTTATTGATCGGATTAACCTTTGGCTTTATCGTTTTTCGCACCAATTTTTGCACCATGGGGTCGATCTCGGACATTTTGTCCTTTGGCGATTATGGCCGGTTTCGCGCGTGGTTATTAGCCGGAGCGGTGGCGATGGTTGGTGTAACCCTGCTGCAATTGGCTGGTGTGATGAGCGCCGCCGACACCATGTATATGTCCCCGCGTTTTGGCTGGCTTGGCAACGTAGTCGGAGGGCTGATGTTCGGTTTCGGCATGGTCTATGCGGGCGGTTGCGTCAGCCGAAATCTGGTGCGCGCGGGGGCTGGCGACATGCGTTCGCTGGTTATTTTGATCATCACCGGAATATTTGCGTTCATGACAATTGGCGGCTTGATCGGCCCGCTCAGGATCGCATTATTCTCGCCCTCGACCATCGATTTGACCGAAAGCGGGCTGAAAACGCAAGGCTTGGCCGAGATGATCGCCTATGTTTTTGGCATGGCGGCTGACAGTCTGACCGTGGCCCTGCCGCTGCTCGTCGCCGCGCTGCTCGCCATTTATTGCTTCAAAGATCACGGGTTTCGCACCTCGCGCGCCAATGTGATTGCCGGTGTCGGGATTGGCCTGCTGATCGTTGCGGGGTGGTTTTTGACCGGGCTGGCGCAGGATGATTTTGCCGATGTTCCGGTTCAGCTCATCTCGCTGACCTATGTGCGTCCGGCGGGGGATTCGCTTGAATATCTGATGCGTTTCACCGCGTTTGGCGCGCCCGGTTTCGGGGTGGTGACCACGGTTGGCGCGCTGCTTGGCGGCACGCTTGGAGCGCTTTCCACGGGCCGGCTCCGACTGACCACATTCGCCGATCCAAGCGATTCTCTGCGCAATATGTTCGGCGCGGCCTTCATGGGAATTGGCGGAGTTCTGGCGCTTGGCTGCACCGTTGGTCAGGCCCTCAGCGGCTTTTCAACGCTGGCGATGGGTTCGATTATTACGTTCTTTTTCATCGTGCTTGGCGGAATTGCCGGTATGAAAACGATTGAGCGGTTCGCCTAAAAACCAATGCCCCCGCCGGTTCAGGGCGGGGGCGTTTGGTCTTAACCCTCGTCGTCTTCCGGCAATAATTGCGCCGCAACCTTCAAGGCAATCGCACGATAAGCCTCGGCATGCACGCTATCGGGGTCTGCCACCACAATCGGTGTGCCAAGGTCAGAGTTGCGCCGGATATCCATGTGCAAAGGGATCGCGCCAAGGAACGGAACGCCAAGCTTGCGCGCCTCTTCTTCGGCACCGCCATGGCCGAAAATATCCGAGGTTTTGCCGCAATGAGGGCAGACGAACTGGCTCATATTTTCGACAATACCCATGATCGGCACATCGACATTCTTGAACATCTTCAAACCCTTACGAGCATCAATCAGCGCCAGATCCTGCGGTGTAGACACGATAACAGAGCCCGTCAGCGGCACTTGTTGCGCCATGGTCAACTGAGCGTCCCCGGTGCCCGGCGGCATGTCCAGAACCAGCACGTCAAGCTCTCCCCACTCGACTTCGCGCACCATCTGCATCAACGCCGAGACCACCATCGGCCCGCGCCAAATCACCGGCGATTCCTCGTCCTGAAGAAAGCCCATCGACATGACTTTGATGCCGTAATGCTCCATGGGGATGATCCGGTCGTTCTCAATCTCGGGGCGACCCGACATACCCATCAGGCGCGGCATCGATGGCCCGTAAATGTCGGCGTCAAGCAGGCCGACCGTCATGCCAAGCGCGCGAAATGACAGCGCCAGATTAACCGCCGTTGTCGATTTGCCAACCCCGCCTTTGCCCGAAGCCACGGCCAGTATAGTGCGAACTCCGGCCACCGCTCCCGCCGCCGGGCGCAGATCGGCGCCGACATTGCGTTGTTTCTTACGGGTTAGTTTTGGCGGTTGCTGCGCGGGGTCAAACTGCGCCGGTTCTGCGGTGGTCAGCGCGACAAGCACACTGGTAACCCCGTCAAGTGCTGCGACTTTTCGCTCGGCCTCAGCGCGCATCGCCCCAAGCTTGCCGGTAAACCCTTGCGGAACCGTGATCGAGAAAATGACCTTGCCGTCTGACACCTTGATATCAGACACCAGCCCTTGCGAGACGATATTGCCCTGCAACCCCTCGGCAGTCACCGATTCCAGTTCTTTCAGGATTTTACTCTTCATGCGACGGCCCCGTTTGTTAACACATTTCATGCATACATTAGAATGTTTATAAGTAATTTACAAGCGACGCTAACCGATCCTAATCCGGCAGCTTGGGGAAATAATCCCCCTTTTTGCCGACAATAAACTCGCGAAACTTCTCGGTAACCGCCGTCAATGGCATGTCGCGCCGATGCATCAAAAACCACTGCCGCGTGATCGGCACACCAGCCGCGCGAATTTGCACAAGCCGTCCGTCGTCCAGCTCATTGGCAACCGTGTGACCCGAAATAAACGCGATCCCCAGATCGGCAATCACCGCCTGTTTTATGGTTTCGTTGGTGCCCATGCTGATGGTTTTATAAGATTGCCCCTCGCCCAAACGATCCAGCAACCGCTCCATCAAAATCCGAGTACCAGAGCCGCGCTCGCGGGTCAAAAACGTCTCGCGCAGCAACTCGTCGGGCGAAACGTCGCAGCCCGTGGCCAGTTTATGACCCTTGGGCGCGATGAAAATATGAGGATGAGGGCCAAGAATTTCGGCCGTCACCACCGGCGCACGCGGCGGACGACCCATGATCGCTACGTCCACGGTCCCCTCCATTACCAGCGCGATAATCTCCTCGCGATTGCCGATTCTCAGGCCGACCTGAATGTTGGGATTAGCCTTCTGAAACCCCGAGACAAGCTGTGGTGCAAAGTATTTTCCGGTGCTGACACAGCCAATTGCCAGATAACCAAACTTACCTTCCCGGATAGATTTTACCCTTTCATAACAAGAGGTCAGGGTGGCCTCGACTTGCCGTACCGAGGTCAGTACCTGCTGCCCAGACGAGGTCAGACTGGTCTTGCCATCATTGCCACGCATCACCAACCGACTACCAAGGTTTTCCTCCAGCAGACGCAGTTGCGTGGACACGGCAGGCGGGGTCAGACCCAGCGATTCCGCAGCCGCGGTAAGCGATCCATTGTCGTTAATCGCCACCAACGCACGCAGTTGCTTTAAGGTAATTGCAGCATCGTTGATCATAAAAATTATTTAACACGTTTGAGATTTTTTTCAATTTCCTTTTTGCCGCTGACAGTGCAGACAAACCGCAATACTGGACGAACATCGAGGAAACACAAGATGGCCAATCCCGTGGAGCTTGCCGCTTATCTGGCAAAAAACCCCGATATCCCCGATAATTTGGGGGCGGTCGTCCTCGCCATGTGTTCCGTCGGTAAACAGCTTTCCCACAAAATTTCCCGAGGCGCATTAGAGGGCGCGATGGGCGAAGAAATTGGCGAAAATTCCGATGGCGACAATCAAAAAGCGTTGGATATTTTGGCCGATGAGGCATTTTTCGCGGCCCTCAAAGGCAGCGATGTGCGCTGGTACGCCTCCGAGGAGCAAGAGGTCGTGGTCGAGGCCAATAAAGGTGGGTCGCTGGCGTTGGCAACCGACCCGCTCGATGGCTCCTCCAACATCGACGTTAACGTTTCCATCGGCACGATCTTTTCGATTTTCGACGCAAAAGACGACCCAAACGAGAGCTTTCTGCGCCCCGGAACCGAGCAACTCGCCGCAGGCTATATTATATACGGCCCACAAACCGGCCTGATGGTCACCTTTGGCAACGGCACATTGTCGTTCATTCTCGATCCCGATATTGGCGAATTTGTGCTTCTGAACGAGGCGATAAAGGTGCCTGACGCGTCGTCGGAATACTCGATTAATGCCTCCAATTACCGCCACTGGCAAAAGCCGGTTCGGGCCTATATCGACGACTGTCTGGCTGGCGAAACCGGGCCACGCGGACGCAATTTCAACATGCGCTGGGTCGCGTCACTGGTCGCCGAAACCCACCGGATCATCACACGCGGAGGGATATTTCTTTACCCCCGCGACGCCCGTCCCGGCTATGAAAACGGCCGCTTGCGGATGGTTTATGAATGCGCCCCGATCGCCCTGCTGGTCGAGCAGGCAGGCGGCAAAGTCACCGATGGCTGTGACCGATTGCTGGAGCAAAAGGTTAAGACATTGCACGGGCGAACCCCTCTGGTTTTTGGCACACCCGAAAAAGTCGCGCGCGTCGCCACCTATCACGACCTGCCCGAAAGCGAGACTTCGGCGTTGTTCCGCGAGCGCGGATTATTTCGAGAATAAGGATTAAGAAATTATGAGCATCAAGCATCCAATTATTTCTGTCACCGGCTCGTCAGGCGCAGGCACCTCGACTGTCAAAAACACGTTCGATCAGATTTTCCGCCGCGAGGGTGTCTCCTCGGTGTCAATCGAAGGCGATGCGTTTCACCGTTATAACCGCGCCGATATGAAGGTCGAAAACGAGACCCGTTTGGCCGCAGGCGATCACTCATTTTCGCATTTCAGCTATGAAGCCAACGAGTTAGCCGAACTTGAGAACGTTTTTCGCACCTATAGCGAAAGCGGTGCTGGCAAAACCCGTACCTATATCCACAATGATGCCGAGGCCGAAATTACCGGCGTTCCTTCCGGTGAGTTCACCGACTGGGCCGATTTTGCCGATGGCAGCGACCTGCTGTTTTACGAGGGCTTACATGGGGCCGTCAGAACGGATGACGTTAAAATTGCCGACCACGCAGACCTGAAAATCGGCGTGGTGCCGGTGATCAATCTTGAGTGGATTCAGAAAATCCAGCGCGACAAAGCCGAGCGCGGATACTCGACCGAGGCCGTAACCGATGTGATTTTGCGCCGGATGGACGCTTATGTGAACTGCATCATTCCGCAGTTTTCCAACACCGATATTAACTTTCAGCGCGTGCCAATCGTTGACACATCCAACCCGCTGATCGCCCGTTGGATACCCACAC
This sequence comes from Alphaproteobacteria bacterium, assembly GCA_013151335.1. Classification (GTDB taxonomy): domain Bacteria; phylum Pseudomonadota; class Alphaproteobacteria; order Rhodobacterales; family Rhodobacteraceae; genus UBA5972. The sequence goes on from JAADIJ010000166.1 coordinate 7,612, forward strand.
CGGACGAAAGTCTGATCGTGATCCGCTTTGCAAATCCGCGCGGAATTGACTTTCCCTACCTGACCTCGATGATCAAAGGCAGCTGGATGAGCCGCGCCAATACCATCGTGATGCCGGGCAACAAACTTGACCTCGCCATGCAACTTATCCTGACGCCGCTAATCCTGCGTCTCAAAGAAAACTCCCGTCGTGCCTGAAGGAAAATCCTATGACGAACTCTAATGAAAAAATGATGGCAAATGCGATCCGCGCTTTGACGATGGACGCAGTTCAAGCCGCCAATTCCGGCCATCCGGGGATGCCCATGGGCATGGCCGATGTGGCGACGGTGCTGTTTAATCGCTTCATCAATATTGACTCGGCCAATGCGAGCTGGGCGGATCGTGACCGGTTCGTTCTATCAGCGGGCCACGGCTCGATGTTGCTCTATTCGATCCACCATTTGCTCGGCTATAGCGACATGGATATGGAGCAGATCCGCAACTTCCGCCAGATGGGCTATCGCACCGCTGGCCACCCCGAATATGGCCACGCCGCCGGGATCGAGACCACAACCGGCCCTCTCGGTCAGGGGATCGCAACCGCCGTCGGCATGGCGCTGGCTGAACGGATGCAAAACGCCCGTTTTGGCGACGATCTTGTTAACCATTTTACCTATGTGATCTCCGGTGACGGTTGCCTGATGGAGGGCATCAGCCACGAAGCAATTGATCTGGCTGGTCATCTTGGTCTTGGCCAACTGATCGTCATGTGGGACGATAATTCCATCACTATCGACGGTGGAACCGAGCTTTCGACCTCCACCAATCAGGCCCAGCGTTTTGACGCTGCCGGCTGGCACACGTTGGCCGTTGACGGTCACGATCCAGAGGCAATCGCCGCCGCAATAGAGGCCGCTCGCGCCGATGGTCGCCCCTCGCTGATCGCCTGCAAAACCGTGATCGGCTTTGGCTCCCCCAATAAACAAGGGACTTCCGGCGTTCATGGCGCAGCCCTTGGGGTTGACGAAGTTGCCCTCACGCGCAAACAGCTAGGCTGGGATTACCCCGCATTCGAGATCCCAGAGACGGTCTATACCGACTGGCATGCCATCGCGGCACGCGGTGCAAAAGCCTCGGAAGCTTGGAACACCCGTCTCGCTGCAAGCGATCAGGCCGCGAAATTCACCGCCGCTCTTGACGGCTCTGATCGCGCGCCTTTGACCCAGGCGATGGCCGATTACCGCGCTCAACTGGTGGCCGACAAGCCCAAGGTTGCGACCCGGAAATCGTCGCAGATGGCGCTCGAAATCGTTAACGGCGCAATCGGCAGCATGGTTGGCGGTTCCGCCGATCTGACCGGCTCCAACCTCACCCGCACCTCGGCCATGACCCCGGTCAGCAAGACCGATTATGCCGGAAACTACATCTATTTCGGCGTGCGCGAACATGGCATGGCCGCGGCCCTCAACGGCTTGCAGCTTCACGGTGGCTTGCGAGCATATGGCGGCACATTTCTGGCATTTGCCGATTATTGCCGCGGCTCGATCCGCCTCTCGGCCTTGATGGGCGTGCCGGTCACCTATGTGATGACCCACGATTCCATCGGTCTGGGCGAGGACGGCCCGACCCATCAGCCGGTCGAGCATGTGGCCAGCCTGCGCGTCATGCCAAACCTTAACGTTTTTCGCCCCTGCGACGCGGTTGAAGCCGCCGAAGCGTGGGAGATCGCGATCAATTCTGACAGCACGCCCTCGCTGATGGCGCTCTCTCGTCAAGGCTTGCCGACCGTGCGCGACGACGCGAGTGAAAACCTTACTGCCAAGGGAATGTATGTGCTGCGCGAGGCGGATGGTGCGCGCGATGTGACACTCATGGCCACCGGATCAGAGGTGGAAATCGCACTTGCCGCCGCCGACACACTCGCCGCTGAAGGGATCAAAGCTGCCGTGGTTTCCGCCCCGTGCTTTGAGCTGTTTGATAGGCAAGACGCCGCCTATCGCGCGTCCGTTTTAGGCACCGCTCCACGCATCGGTGTCGAGGCTGGCGTCGTCACCGGATGGGAGAAATACCTCGGCGACAACAGCGCGTTTATCGGCATGAGCAGCTTTGGTGCTTCCGCCCCGATCGGCGCATTATACCAACATTTCGGCATCACCTCCGCCGCCGCCGCACAGGCCGCGCGCGACTTGCTGGCAACCTCTTAAATAACCCGAATAAAGGACATCGGATCATGGCGATTAAAGTAGGAATTAACGGATTTGGCCGCATTGGCCGCAACGTTTTGCGTGGCATTATCGAGAGCGGTCGCACCGACATCGAGGTCGTTGCCATCAACGATCTTGGCCCGGTCGACATGAACGCGCATCTGCTGCAATTTGACAGCGTGCATGGCCGGTTCCCCGCCAAAGTCACCGTCGATGGCGACACTATCGACGTCGGTCGTGGCCCGATCAAAGTCACCGCCGAGCGCAACCCCGCCGACCTTCCTTGGGGCGACGTTGACATAGCACTTGAATGTACCGGCTTCTTTACCGCACGCGAAAAAGCCGCCGCCCATCTTAAGAATGGCTCCAAGCGGGTTTTGATCTCTGCCCCCGGCGCAAACGCTGATAAAACAATCGTTTACGGGGTGAACAGCGATGTTTTGACCGCTGAGGATGTGGTGGTTTCCAACGCTTCTTGCACCACCAACTGCTTGGCCCCGGTCGTGCATATCCTTGATCAAGCGGTTGGAATTGACCACGGTTTCATGACCACGATCCACTCGTTTACCGGCGATCAGCCGTCGCTCGATACCATGCATAAAGACTTCTACCGCGCCCGCGCTGCCAGCCTGTCGATGATCCCGACTTCGACCGGTGCCGCCAAGGCCGTTGGTCTGGTTTTGCCCCACATGAACGGCAAGCTTGACGGCGTTGCGATCCGGGTTCCGACCCCGAATGTTTCGGTCGTCGATCTGGTATTTACCTCCAAGCGCGACACCACAGTTGAAGAGCTGAACGCCGCCATTCGCACCGCTGCTGACGGCCCGCTCAAAGGGGTGCTTGGCTATACCGATCTGCCCAATGTTTCGTGCGATTTCAACCATGATCCGCACTCCTCAATCTTCCACACGGACCAGACAAAAGTCATGCAAGGCACCACCTGCCGCATCCTCACTTGGTACGATAACGAGTGGGGTTTCTCTAACCGCATGGCCGACACAGCGGTTGCAATGGGGGCGCTGATCTGATGTCGTTTCGGTCGATCAAATCGATCCCTGTCAAGGGCAAGAGGCTGGTGGTTCGCGCCGACCTCAACGCCCCTTGCAAGGATGGCGTGGTCACTGATGCCACTCGGATAGAGCGTTTCGCCGCCGGGCTGAAACCGCTGCTCGATGATGGCGCGCGGGTCGTGGTTCTGTCGCATTTTGGTCGCCCCAAAGGCCAGATCATGCCCGAAATGTCGCTGGCTCCCATCGTGCCGGTGCTGGCCGCGGCCCTTGGCCGGAGCGTCAAGTTCCAAGACACTTGCGTCGGTCCCGAGGCCGAGGCTGCCGCCGCAAACCTTAACAACGGCGAGGTAATGTTGTGCGAAAACCTGCGGTTTCACGCAGGCGAAGAGGCCAATGATCCGGCTTTTGCCGCGCAATTGGCCCGCTTGGGAGAGGTTTACGTCAACGACGCATTCTCCTGCGCCCACCGCGCACACGCCTCGACCGAGGCAATTGCCAACATCCTGCCAGCGTTCAGCGGCCCGTTGATGGATGAGGAAATCGGCGCGCTCACCGAAGCGCTTGAAAACCCCAAACACCCGGCCGTCGCACTGGTTGGCGGGGCCAAGGTCTCGTCCAAAATCGCGGTGTTGAAAAACCTCGTCAGCAAAGTCGATTATGTGATCATCGGCGGCGGCATGGCCAACACGTTTTTCTTTGCCGATGGTCACGATATTGGCAAATCGCTGTGCGAAAAAGACCAAATCGACACCGTGCGCGAAGTTCAGGCGCTCGCTGCCAAAGCCGGATGCGAACTCGTCCTGCCCAGCGACATCGTCTACGCCTTTAAATTCGAGGATGGCGCGCGCAGCACCATCGCCGACGTGACCGAATGTCCGCCCGAGGGAATTATTCTCGACGCTGGCCCCAAATCGGTCGTGCGCTTTCGCAGCGTTCTGGCCCGCGCGCAAACCATCCTGTGGAACGGCCCGCTCGGAGCATTTGAAATTCGCCCGTTTGAACAGGCCACCAAGCAAGTCGCGCTTGAAGCAGCCGAGCTCACGCGCAGCGGCCTCGTCACCTCGGTCGCAGGCGGAGGCGACACCGTTGCCGCGCTTAACATCGCCGGTGTGGCCGAAGATTTCACCTATGTTTCAAGCGCGGGTGGCGCGTTTTTGGAATGGCTCGAAGGTAAGGAACTGCCAGGAATTGCAGCACTAAACCGCAACAAAGCGGCATAAGGAGAAAACACAAATGGCTCTTATCACCCTCAGACAATTGCTCGATCACGCGGCTGAAAACAACTACGGCGTGCCCGCGTTCAACATCAACAACATGGAGCAGGGGCTGGCGATCATGAACGCCGCCGTCAAATGCGACGCACCCGTGATCATGCAGGCCAGCCGCGGCGCGCGCGCTTATGCGGGCGACATCATGCTGCGCCACATGATCCAAGCGTTCAGCGAAATGTACCCCAATAACCCGATCTGCATGCATCAAGACCACGGCAATGACGAGCGCACGTGCTCGTCCGCAATCCGCCACGGTTTCACCTCGGTGATGATGGATGGCAGCCTTGAGGCGGACATGAAAACCCCCGCGTCTTACGAGTATAACGTCGATATCACAGAGCGTGTTTCGCGTCTGGCCCATTGGGTTGGCGCATCGGTCGAAGGCGAGCTTGGCGTGCTTGGCTCGCTGGAAACTGGGCAAGCCGCTGAGGAGGATGGCTCTGGCGCGACCGGCAAGCTCTCCATGGATCAGCTTCTGACAGACCCTGATCAAGCCGTTGATTTTGTTGCTAAAACCGAGGTTGACGCGCTGGCGATTGCCTGTGGAACCAGCCACGGGGCCTATAAGTTCAGTCGCAAACCAACCGGCGATATCCTCGCCATGAGCCAGATCGAAGCCATCCACGCCAAGATCCCCGATGTGCATCTGGTGATGCATGGCTCAAGCTCGGTGCCGCAATATCTGCAAGACCTGATTAACCAATCAGGCGGCGACATGCCCCAAACCTACGGCGTGCCGATTGAAGAGATCGAACGTGGCATCAAATCAGGCGTTCGCAAGGTCAATATCGATACCGATTGCCGCATGGCCATGACCGGCCAGTTCCGCCGCGTCGCCCAAGCGGACGGCGCGCAATTTGACCCGCGCAAGTTCCTGGTCCCGGCGATGGACGAGATGGAAAAGCTCTGTCTTGATCGGTTCGAGCGTTTCGGAACCGCTGGAAATGCCTCGAAAATCAAGGTTATCCCGATTGACGACATGGCCAAACGCTACGCGGATGGCACGATCTAAACGAAAAAAGAAACGGCGCACGGCCCCGTCCAAAGTTTGTGCGCCGCTCTTAACGAAAACCAACCCAAGGAGAAACCCCATGGACCAGTCAGACCGTTATGCAGATCTGAGCCTGAAAGAAACCGATTTGATCGCCCAAGGCAAGCACGTTCTTGTCGCGTATATCATGAAACCCAAGGCCGGGTTCGGTGGCTACCTTGAAACCGCCGCCCATTTCGCCGCCGAAAGCTCGACCGGCACCAATGTTGACGTCTCCACCACCGACGATTTTACCCGCGGCGTTGACGCGCTGGTTTACGAGATCGACGAGGCTGCCAGCCTGATGAAAATCGCCTATCCGGTCGATCTGTTTGACCGCAATATCACCGATGGCCGCGCCATGCTGGCCTCGTTTTTGACGCTGACGATTGGCAATAATCAAGGTATGGGTGATATTGAGCACGCCAAAATCCACGACTTCTACGTCCCGCCAAATTACCTGCGCCTGTTTGACGGCCCCGCAACCACGATCAAGGATCTGTGGAACGTTCTCGGTCGCCCACATGTGGATGGCGGCTTTATTGTCGGCACCATTATCAAGCCAAAACTCGGCCTGCGCCCGCAACCTTTTGCCAACGCTTGCTATGATTTCTGGCTCGGTGGGGATTTCATCAAGAACGATGAACCTCAAGGAAATCAAGTGTTTGCGCCTCTGAAAGAGACCATAACACTGGTTGCCGACGCCATGAAACGCGCCCAAGACAAAACCGGCGAGGCCAAGCTGTTTTCGGCCAACATCACCGCCGACGACCATTACGAGATGCTGGCGCGCGGCGAGTTCATTCTTGACGCGTTCGGCGAAAATGCCAGCCATGTCGCCTTCTTGGTCGACGGATATGTTGCCGGACCGGCGGCGATCACCACCGCTCGGCGCGCATTTCCCAACCAGTATTTGCACTATCATCGCGCCGGTCACGGAGCGGTCACCAGCCCCAGCGCCATGCGCGGCTACACCGCTTTTGTGCTAAGCAAAATGGCCCGCCTTCAAGGGGCCTCCGGCATCCATACCGGCACCATGGGCTACGGCAAAATGGAGGGCGAGCCTGCTGACAAACTGATGGCCTATATGATCACCGACGACAGCGCCGATGGCCCGTATTACCATCAGGAATGGCTTGGGATGAACCCGACCACGCCGATCATTTCCGGCGGAATGAATGCGCTTCGGATGCCGGGTTTCTTTGAAAACCTCGGCCACTCCAACCTGATCCTCACCGCAGGTGGCGGTGCATTTGGTCATCTCGACGGTGCCGCAGAAGGCGCGATTTCGCTGCGCCAAGCCGAGCAATGCTGGAAAGAGGGTGCCGATCCGGTCGAGTTTGCCAAGGATCACAAGCAATTCGCCCGCGCATTTGAGAGCTTCCCCGGCGATGCCGACAACATCTATCCCGGCTGGCGCGAAGCTTTGCGCATCAACTCCGCCGCTTAACCGAATATTAACCGGCCCTGCCAACGCGGGGCCGGTTCACACACCCTGAACCAAGAGGCCTCTCATGGATCGTTCAATCAAAATCGCCCCGTCGATTCTCGCGTCGGATTTCGCCAATTTCGGGGCCGAATGTGCCGCGATCGAGGCTGAGGGCTGCGACTGGGTCCATGTCGATGTGATGGACGGTCATTTCGTGCCGGCCCTCACTTTTGGCCCCGCAACCTGCGCCGCCATTCGCCCGCATATCAAGACGGTGATGGATGTGCATCTGATGATCTCGCCGGTCGACGCCTATCTCAAAGCGTTTGCCGATGCGGGTGCCGATATTCTGACCGTCCATGCCGAGGCGGGGCCGCACCTCCATCGCTCGCTCCAACATGTGCGCGCCCTTGGTTGCAAAGCAGGCGTCGCGCTCAATCCCTCGACCCCCGCCAGCGCTCTTGAATATGTGCTCGACCTCGTTGATCTGGTCTGCGTAATGACCGTAAACCCCGGATTTGGTGGCCAAAAATTCATCCATTCACAAGTCGCCAAGACCGCCGAAATCCGCGCCATGATCGGTGATCGCCCCATTCACATCGAAATCGACGGTGGCATTACCCCAGAGACCGCCCCCCTCATGGCGGCGGCCGGAGCCGATGTTCTGGTGGCAGGCTCGGCCGTTTTCAAAGGCGGCTCGGTCAGCAACCCCGCCCCATATGGCGAAAATATCCGCGCCATCCGCGCCGCCGCAACCGCCGCGCAGACGGGCTGACCCATGGCAATCCGCGCTCTGATTTTTGACGTCGACGGCACACTGGCCGAGACAGAAGAAGCGCATCGCCACGCGTTCAACGACATTTTTGCCGAGTATAATCTCAACTGGCACTGGAGCCGCGATCTCTATCGCACGCTCTTGAAAACCACCGGCGGCAAAGAACGGATGCGTGAATACGCCGCCAACCATCTGCAAATCGACCCCGCCAATATCCCCGTGGTCGAAATCCACAGACGCAAAACCGCACGCTACGGCGAACTGATCGCCGAAGGCACCGTCCCCTTGCGCCCCGGCATCGCCGATTTGCTTGCCGATGCCGCCAATTCCGGCTGCCGTCTGGCCGTGGCCACCACCACCAACGCGCCAAATGTCGACAAGCTGATCCGCGCAACAATGGGTGTTGCCGCACGTGATGTGTTCGAGATCGTTGCCGCCGGAGACATGGTCAAAGCCAAAAAACCCGCCCCCGATGTTTACAATCTGGCGCTCGACGGGCTGGGACTGGAGGGGGCCGACTGCCTCGCACTTGAAGACTCGCTCAACGGTCTCAATTCGGCCCGCGCGGCTAACATCCCCTGCCTGATCTCGCCAAGCTGGTACACAAATCAGGACGATTTCACTGCAGCCGACGCCGTGGTCGAAAGCTTTGAGCAGGCCCGCTCCCTCGCCGCGATCAGATCGCTGCTGCCCGATGTCTAACGAAACAAAGGAAACCAACATGGCCGCCACCCCCGCGAAAGCGGTAATATTCGACCTCGACGGCACCCTCGTTGACAGCGTCCCCGACATCCACGCCGCCGCCAACGCACTGCTGCGCGCGATGGGATATCAGCCGATTTCCTACGAAATACTTTGCTCCTTCGTCGGTAACGGCATCCCCAAATTGGTCGAGCGGTTCATGCGCGCCAGCCATATCGACATAACCGCCGAGCGCCACGCCTCGCTAACCGCACAGTTTGTCGACCTCTACGCCGCCAAACCGGTGGAAAAAACCCGGTTATATGCAGGCGTCACCGACTTCTTGAGTGACCTGAAATCCCGAGGCCACGCCTTGGGCATCTGCACCAACAAAGACCATGCTCTAACCATGCAAGTCCTTGAAGGCATGGAGATTTCCAAGTTTTTCGACGTCGTGATCGGCGGCGATACCACGCCCGTGAAAAAGCCAGATCCAGCCCCTTTATACGAGGCCATGCGCCAGCTTGGCGCCGCAAAAACCCTCTATGTGGGCGACAGCGAAATCGACGCCGCAACCGCAGTTGCCGCCGATGTGCCATTCGCTCTGTTCACGCAAGGCTACCGAAAATCAGAAGTAGCCGACATCCCTCACGATCTGGCATTTTCGGATTACGGCACGCTGCCCTCAGCACTGGAGCGACTATTTTCAACCTAGGCCCGTCGTCAGCTGCCCGCAAGAATATTTCCGCTGCACGGAAAAATGCGATATGGTGTGTCTCAGGTTTGCTTCTGGATACAAAGGATACCCCATGGCCGTCGCACGAATTTCGCATTTTTCGCTTATCATATCTCTCATCTGGCTCGGATTGACGTCAACGGCAAGCGCCTACAGCGGCGAGCAATTCGTCACCTGCAATCTCAATCCAAATGGCGATAATTTCCTTGCCCTTCGAAGCTGTGGATCGAGCAAGTGCGACACGATCCGCAAGCTTGGCCCGGACACATTTCTTTTAACGATGGAGCCGTCGTCAGAAAATAATTGGCGCGAGGTTATACTTTTGGATGGGCTTCAGGACGAAAGCTATGCGGGCGTTTCGGGCTGGGTTTATGACAAGTATATTTGCAGGATAGATTATCGCTGGAAAGATTAATCTGGCCAAATGCGGGCGAATTCCGGGTAGGGGTCTTTTATCCGCTTGGCGACCATCGTGCGCAGCAGGCGCAGCAACTCCGGCGCCGGTTCGGCCGTTGTCGCCAAGGTTTCCGGCAGATCAAAATCAAACCCCGTATTGTCCAATATTTCCTCGATGCTATGGCCGGGGTGAACGCTTTGGAGGCGAAATCTGGCTCGCGCTTTGTCAAAAGAAAACAGGCCAAGGCCGGTCAGCAGATGGCTCGGGCCGCCGGGTCGATAAACCCCGGCTTCGCTCACGCCCGGCGCGCTGATGAAATCGACGCGCTTAACCATGGTGCGACGGGTGTGTTCCTCGCGAAAAAGGATCACGCGCGGCACCAGAAAATAAAGCATGGCCGAACCAAAAGACCCCGACCAGCGCACCTTGTGGCGCGGATAATCGCCGATGCCAACAAGGTTAATATTGGCCTGCCCGTCAATCTGCCCACCGCTTAAAAAGAACGCGTCGATGCGCCCTTGCGCCGCACGATCAAACAATTCACTCGCCCCGTCATTGAGACTTTGAAGCGTGCGACTGTTCAGCACCGTCACCCCGGTTTTCCCACCCGACAAAGCCTGAGCGAGCAGCGCACCCGAGCCCGGAATAGGCGACGACACCCCGACCGCAACCTCCCTCATATTTTCAAGCAGCTTAGCTATGGTGAAAATCAGCAACTCTTCCGGTCTATACTCCATTCAAGTAGTCCCGAAGTCGAGATAGTCGGCAAATCCGTCCGAGGTTTTCGCAGCTTTGGCATAGGTGGAAAAGCCTTTTTTATCAATATCATATACCCCTTCAAGCCCCAGTGGCCACGCGCCGTTACCAGCCTTGGCGATTTTGGTGATATAAAGCGCTGGTATCGTCGCTGGCGCTCGCAATGGATCGGCCATCAGATCGCCGTCAAATATTTTCTCCACCGTGACCAACGTCACTTTGGCCGCGTGGGCCATGGTCATCAGTTCGCGCATTTTCCCGATCCAGACATTGCCGTTCTGATCAGCCATGGGCGCATGAAACAGCGCGATATCGGGTACGATCGCGGGTAGGGTAACAATCGGATCAGCCCCCTCGGCCATCGGATTTTCAATCACTCGATAGTCTGGGCGAAAGGTTAACAAATCAGAGCCGATCAAGCCGCGCATCGGCATAAACGGGATGCCTTTTTCGCCCGCTTGCAGCGCCGACATAATCGCCGGACAGGTCGAGTCCATCAGCCTGATTTCGCCGCTCTTAACCGCGTTCACAAACCGTGGAGCCTGCCCGAATTCGTCAAGCGTCACCCCGGCACTTTCCATCGTTGCCACACAACCCGCACCAATCAGTATGTCGGCCTGAATGCCGCTGGTGGGGATGGCGACCAGATGCAAATCGCGCGCGCCAGCAGCAATTATCGCGCGGGTTGCTGCCATCGCCACGCCACTGCGCGAGGGCGGGATGGCGATTTTCGCGCCGTCGGGGATGAGGCTGACAAGCTCGGCGAGGTCACAAATCGGCATGTTATTCTCCTGAACCGGGCCACTATCGCGCGCAATCGGGCTGCGCGCAATCCAGCGTCAGCGTCAACCTGCGCCTATCTATTCGCCCCCGGCACCCACAAGACATCGCTTGCGCCGTTATTATTGGCAATCCGCGCCGCAACAAAAAACCAGTCGCTGAGCCGGTTGAGGTATTTTATTGCTGCCTCGTTCACCACTTCTGTTGCCGACAATTCCACAACCAACCGCTCTGCGCGCCGGGTCACGGTACGGCACATGTGCAAATGCGCCGCGAGGGCCGAGCCTCCGGGCAATATAAAACTTCGCAGCGGCGCGAGTTTGGCAATCATCTCGTCAATCTCGCCTTCCAAGCGCGCGACTTGTGCCGCATCCATGCGCAAAGGGGCGACATCCGCCTCGTCATCGCCCTCGGGACGACAAAGATCGGCCCCCAGATCAAACAAATCGTTCTGGATCAACGACAATAGCCGATCCGCCTCGCCAGCCGCCGACAGCCGCGCGATCCCCAACACACTATTCAATTCGTCAACCGTACCATAGGCCGACACCCGCACTGCCTGTTTTGGCACCCGCTCGCCATTTCCCAGCGCGGTTGTCCCTTTGTCGCCGCCTTTGGTGTAGATTTTGTTAAGAACGACCAAGAATTATCCTCCTTGCCGTCTGATATAGACGTAAATCACGATCAAAACCACCGCCACCAGTTGCGCCGCAATCCGCGCGCGCATCAGTTTGTTGGAGTATTTCAGCCGAAATTCCGGCCCACGGGTAAAGCTGAACAGCCCGGCCACAAGAATAACGGCAACCAGCCCGATTGCGGCCAGCACGATGTAAAACAGCGGATCGACGGTCATGATGTTTTCCTTTGCAGCTCAACCTTTGGACAGGATCATATCTGACAGGCGGGTTGGCAAGAGGCGACGGATAAAATTCGCCATATAGGTGGGTGTGGTGACAAAGTAACGCGCGCTTGGGCGCGGGCTTTCCAGCGCATGGATCAGCTTTTGGGTCACGGCAGATGCGGGCAGCTCAAAACGATCTTTCGTGGCTCCCGCGGCTTGCAAACGCGGGATAAGCTGGTCGCGATAAACAGCGCTGATGGCCGAGTTTTCCCAATCAATCCATTTCTGAAACTCCAGACGGGCATTCTTGCGAAAATCGGAGGTTATCGGTCCCGGCTCGATCAAAACCACTTTGATATCAGTATCTTGAAGCTCCATTCTAAGCGTATCACTAAGACCCTCCAGTGCGTATTTCGTCGCCACATAGGCCCCGCGCCAGCGCGCAGGAACGAAGCCGAGAACCGATGAGCATTGCACGATCCGCCCAAAGCCCTGCGTCCGCATGGTCGGGATCAGACGGGTGGTCAAGTCATGCCAGCCGAGGAAATTTGCCTCAAATATCGTGCGCATCGCCGCGCGCGACAGATCCTCGACCGCGCCCGGAATGGCGTAGGCGCCGTTGTTGAAAAGCGCGTCAAGCGTGCCACCTGTGCGCCCTAAAACCTCGTCAACGGCGGCTTTGATGCTGTCCTCGTCCTCGTAATCAAGGCGGAAACTCTCCAAACCCTCGCCGCGCAACCGCTCGCAATCCGCTTCCGCACGGCAGGTCGCAAACACCCGCCAGCCGCGCGCTTTCAGGCTGTGCGCGGCGTCATAGCCCATGCCGGTTGAGCAGCCGGTGATCAGGATGGTTCTGTCGCGCATGGTTTGCTCCGGTTCAGGTGCCGCCCGTCATAGCCGCGCCAGCCCGTCGCTTCAAGCGGGCTGACCATGGGCGCATTTTCCCGCTGGACCCGATTTCATCAACCCATTACACCCCCCATCATGGCTGACCAAAACGACAACACACCCAAGGGCTTGACTGTGACCGAGCCGCTTCGCCGCGCAATTGGCGAGCGGTATTTGCAATATGCGCTCTCCACCATCATGCACCGCGCGCTGCCTGATGCGCGCGACGGCCTCAAGCCCGTGCATCGGCGCATTCTTTACGCCATGCGCGAACTCAAACTGGCCTCAAATGGCGGTTTTCGCAAATCCGCCAAGATTTCCGGCGACGTCATGGGCAATTACCACCCCCATGGCGATCAGGCGATTTACGACGCACTGGCGCGGCTGGCGCAGGATTTCAACGTCCGCTACCCGCTGGTCGACGGGCAGGGGAATTTCGGCAATATCGACGGCGACAACCCCGCCGCCGCCCGTTACACCGAGGCGCGCATGACAGAGGCCGCCGAGGCCTTGCTCGAAGGTCTGGCCGAAGACGCGGTCGATTTTCGCGACAATTACGATGGCTCCCTGACCGAGCCCGTGGTCCTTCCTGCCGCCTTTCCCAACCTCCTCGCCAATGGCTCCAGCGGCATCGCTGTTGGTATGGCCACCAATATTCCGCCGCATAATATCGGCGAGCTTTGCAACGCCGCCCTTCATCTGATCAAATCGCCAAACGCCCATGACGAAACCTTGATGGAGCATGTTCCCGGCCCCGATTTCCCCACTGGCGGCATCATAGTAGAGCCGCGTGAAAATATCCTTAACGCGTATCGCACCGGACGTGGCTCGATCCGCCTGCGCGCCCGTTGGCAAGTCGAGGAGCTGCCGCGCGGCATGTGGCAAATCATCGTCACCGAGATCCCCTATCAGGTGCAAAAATCCCGCCTGATCGAGAAAATCGCCGAGATTATCCAACTGAAGAAAATCCCGATCTTGGGCGATGTGCGCGACGAAAGCGCCGAGGATATCCGCCTTGTGCTAGAGCCGCGCAACAAATCCGTTGACCCCGCCGTGCTGATGGAGGCCCTGTTTCGCCAGTCCGATCTGGAGGTCCGGTTCGCCATGAATATGAACGTGCTGATCGACGGGCTGACCCCCAAAGTTTGCTCGCTCAAAGAGGTTCTGCGCGCCTTTATCGACCACCGCCGCGACGTGCTCGCGCGCCGTTCGCGCCACCGCCTGGATAAAATCGACCACCGGCTCGAGGTGCTCGAAGGCTACATCGTCGCCTTTCTTAACCTTGATCGCGTGATCGAGATTATCCGCAATGAAGACGCGCCAAAACCGCTGATGATGGCCGAGTTTGACCTAACGGACATGCAGGCCGAGGCGATTCTCAACATGCGCCTGCGCAGCCTGCGCCGCCTTGAGGAAATCGAACTGAAGCGCGAGCATGAGGCCCTTCTGATCGAGCGCGCCGCTCTCGAAGACCTCTTGGCTGACGAGGCTCTGCAATGGGCGCGCATCGCGGAACAACTGCGCGAAACCCGCAAGAAATTCGGCGCAAATTCCCCCAATGGCGCGCGCCGCACCGACCTGACCGACGCCCCCCAAATCGAAGAAGTCCCGCTTGAAGCGATGATAGAGCGCGAGCCGATTACCATTGTTTGCTCCAACATGGGTTGGATCAGAGCGATGAAAGGCCATATCGCGCTTGATACCGCGCTCAAGTTCAAGGATGGCGACGAGGGGCGGTTTATCCTGCACGCCGAGACCACCGACAAGCTGATCCTGTTTGGCTCAAACGGGCGGTTTTATACGCTGACCGCGGCCTCCCTACCCGGTGGGCGCGGCATGGGAGAGCCCGTGCGCCTGATGGTCGACCTCCCCAACGAGGCCGAGATCGTCGACTTGTTCCTGCACGTTGCGGGGCGCAAATTACTGGTCGCCTCCAGCGCTGGCGACGGGTTCATCGTCGCCGAGGACGAGGTGATCGCCCAGACCAAAAACGGGCGGCAGGTGTTGAATGTTAAAGGCAAAACTATTGCCAAAATCTGCAAACCCGTGACCGGAGATCATGTGGCGATTGTCAGCGAGAACGGCAAGTTCCTGATCTTTGCGCTGTCCGAGCTGCCCGAAATGGCGCGCGGCAAAGGTGTCAGGTTGCAAAAATACAAATCCGCCCGCAGCGCCCAAGGCACGCTTGATCTGGATGGCGGACTTTCCGACCTGACCACGTTCGATCTGGCCGAGGGTTTGAGCTGGCCCATGGGAGGCGGCAAAACCCGCCGCGAGAGCGATCTCGCCGACTGGCTGGGCAAACGCGCCGGTGTGGGAAAACGCCCGCCTTACGGCTTTCCGCGCAACAACCGCTTCGGGTAACGCAATCTTAACATTTTGTTAATATTGACTAAAATAGTGTTATTGCGATTGATAATTGATAAAAGTGTTTCGCGCGCGAAACAATTAGCGGCTACCTCGCCGAAGAATGCTGAGGGCCGAGCCGGACCTTGGGGTGGCGTATTCCCACGTTTGATGGATGAAATGACATCGCAACCCGTTGATCCTTCGCAATTTTCGCACCCGTTGCATCGCGCCTCGTTGCGCTGAAAGCGCACCTTTGGTGCAACGGGGAAGGTCCGGCGCGGCCCGGCGTGTCCGCCGGGCGGAACTGTGTTGAAAGGGCGGAGTTTTCGCTTTGAGGAAGGATTTGCGATTCAAACTTTGGATTCACGACGCTCGTTAAACTCCCACTTTCCTTTTGCCCCGACCCCGCTATTCTGCCCCACAAAACCCAAACCGATTGCCTCATGGAAAACCACACCCTCAAAACCGATTACGCTGGAAAACGCGGCGCGCTGTTTAAGCTGGCGATTAAAACCAGCTTGCTCACCGTGCTGACGCTGGGAATATACCGCTTCTGGATGAAGACCCGCCTGCGCCGGTTTTACTGGTCGGCCATTCGCCCCGGAGGCATCCCGCTCGAATATACCGGCACCGGCGTGGAAAAGCTCATGGGCTTTTTGATCGCCGTGGTGTTTTTGTCGTTCTATATCGGCATCGTTAACCTGCTGTTGGTGTTCGTTTCCTTCTCGCTCATCAACAGCAACCTCGCCGCCTACGCCCTCTCGTTCGTCGGCCTGATCCCGATCTATTTCTATGCCCAATACCGCGCCCGCCGCTACGTTCTGGCACGCACACGTTGGCGCACAATGCGGTTCGGGATCGAGGCCGCCGCGTGGCCCTACGCATGGCGCGCCATGCTGCACTGGCTGGCGACCATCCTCACGCTGGGTTTGCTGTTGCCGCGACAAATCTTCTGGCTCGAGAAATTTCGCATCGATCGCACTTGGTTCGGCGATCAAAAATTCACTCAGGAGGGGCGCTGGACCCAGCTGTTGCCCATCGCCATCCACATGTATATCGGCATCGGCCTCACCATCGCCGCCACCGCAGGGTTGTGGATATCCCCAGCCTCCGCCTCCCTGTTCCTGCTGTCGGTGCCGTGGTTATTTTTCGGCTTCGTGCATTTTCAAATCCAGTCATTTCGTTTCCTCGCCCGACAAAAGCGACTGGGAGCAAACATCCGTTTTGTCGCCGAGCCTCGCACTTGGCGCGTGATCCGCATCTATATTTTCGGCGGTCTGTTGATCTGGCTGAGCGTCTTGGCCGTGCTGGTCGGGCTGGGGCTGATTGTGGGTTTGGTGGTCTCGCGAGTGGGACCGGAGGTGTTTTCATCTCAAAACCTCCAAGGCATGTTTGCCGATGGCACCGCGTCAAAACCGCTGGTTGTTGCCGCTTCCATCATCGCCTATTTCGCGTTTTTCATCTTCAGCGGGGTGTTGGTGCAGATCTTCATCACCATGCCGAAACTGGCCCATTATGCCCGCACGCTCCGGGTTTTGAACACGGCAGAGCTGGCGTTGATCCGGCAAAGGCCGCGCGACGAGATGTCCAGCGCCGAAGGCTTCGCCGAAGCGCTTGATATCGGAGCGGCCATATGACCGACACGCCTCAAACCCGAATTTTCGCCGACTATATGGATGGCGAGAGTGCGCGTCTGATCCGGGTCAGCTTGCGGGTCGAGGGCAAGGCCGCAACCGGCGCGCTGTGGCTCGAGCTTCCCGATGGTAAGACGCCGGTTCGCTGGGCGCTCGGCGAGTTGCGCCGCGTTCCCGATCAGGCCGAAGCCAACTCGATTATGCTCAGACGCGCAGGCGATGATCCCGCGCGTCTGAAGGTCAGCGATCACGATATGGCCACCTATCTGGCCTCGATCTGCCCCAATATTTCACGCCGCGACAAGACCCCGAGCCTCTGGCGCAGGCTGACCATTCTCACCAGCGCAGCGGTGGCCTCGGTCGCGCTGATCGTGTTCGTTCTGGTGCCGGTTCTGGCCGATCAGTTGGCGCTGATCCTGCCAACCAAAGGCGAGCAGGCCTTGGGGGATGCGACCTATCAGCAGATCCGCCAAGCGCTCGGCAAGGACGCAAATACCGCCGCGTGGGAGTGTAATAATCCCGCAGGGATCGCCGCTCTCAACAAGATGATGACCCGACTTCAGGTCGGCAGTAACCTGCCTTACAACATCCGCCTTCATGTGCTCGACCACAAAATGGTCAACGCGTTTGCGCTGCCGGGTGGGCATATCGTGCTGTTTCGCGGCCTGCTTAAAGACGCCAAAAACCCCGAAGAAGTGGCCGGTGTGATCGGTCACGAAATGGGCCATGTGGAAAGCCGAGACCCCACGCGCCTCGCCCTCAGATCGGCAGGCTCGATCGGCGTCTTGGGGCTGATGTTCGGTGATTTCGCGGGCGGAGCCGCCGTTTTGTTTCTGACCGAACAGCTTATTTCCGCGCAATATTCCCAAGGGGCCGAGGCGCGCGCGGATGTTTACAGCCAGAACCTTCTGGCGGCCACGGCCCTGCCCTCGGCACCGATGGGCGATTTTTTCCTGCGCCTGAAATCCAAATATGGCGACACCACCGGCCTTGCCTCGCACATGGCCAGCCACCCGGATTTGAAAGGGCGCGCCGACAAGGCTCGGGCGGCCGACACGGTTGGCGATACGTTCGTGCCGGTTCTGAACGCGCGCGAATGGCGCGATTTACAAGCGGTTTGCAAATAGTGGATGAGACGCAACAGAGGCGAATTCCCGCCATCCCCGCGCGCGGTTGCGACATCGGCTTGGCTCGGCTATGTTTTTGGTTGGGTAACCCGAAATTTACCAAAGTTTAAGGTGCAGACATGACCATGACATTCTTGACCGCCAGACGGATTGCGCTGGGCCTTATCGTGCTTGCGCTTGCGGCCTGTACCCAAACAGCGGTGGTTAAAAAACAGCCTGATCCGCTGGGAGATTTCAAGCTTGGTTACGCTATCGTTGTGACCAAAAATGTCCAAAAAGGCCCGCTGTCGCGCAGCATTGACCCCGCCGAGATTAAGGCGGTGCTTC
>JAADIJ010000147.1 GCA_013151335.1 Alphaproteobacteria bacterium
TTAAGGGAGCCTCTATAAATCTTTCAGATTACCCGTTTCTTGACTGACACGGGGATTTTCACCGCATATCAGCCTTAACAGACGGGTCATTGTCCGGATTTTCGCCGGTTTCAAGGTTTTTATCCGGATTTTACGCACACCTCTCCCGAGACCCCTCATCCAGCGACCGCCACCCCGCATTCGAACTGAACCAGCCGGCTCATGTTGTAGACCAGGTTCATCATGCCGATCTTTGCCCTGGCGCGGGCCATGCCGATAGTGCGGATGAACTTGCCGCCCATTGAACGTTCCTGAAAACCAAACACATGCTCAACGCGAACCCGAACCTTCGAGCGGGTCTTGTTGGCCTTTGTCTGGCGCGCGCTGAGCGGCTTGCCTCGTTTGCCCTTGTTATGGATGTGACTGCGATAACCCTTCTCCTCGAGAGTGCGCTCTGTTAGTGCCGAGCGGTAGGCGCTGTCAGCCCAGAAATCAGATGAAGTATTGCTCCCATCAATCAGATCAACAAGAACCTGACTGTCATGAACGCTGGCGTCGCTGACCTGATAATCACGGATGAATTTGTGCCGCCGGTCCGTATTGATATGGTTCTTGTAGCCGCAATGGCTCTTGCCATGCTTGTTCGTCGGGAAAACAGTCCACTGGACTATTTTCTGATCCTCCTCACTCCAGCGCGCGTCAACGTCTTTGTGGCGCTTCTTATGGGGCTTATCGTCCCAGTCCCCGGGGGTTTCACCCGCCTTGATCTCTTTGTTCTCTTCGCGCCTGTTGTGCTGGCGGGGTACCGCTACGATGGAAGCATCAACAATCTGGCCGCCCATGGCCAGATAGCCATTGTCGCGCAGGTAAGCGTCAAACCGGTCAAACAGGGCCTTGACCTTGTCCGCCTGCGCCATCTTCTCGCGATAAACCCAAACCGTCTTGGCGTCCGGCACCGGGTCTTCAAGGCCAAGATCAAGAAAGCGCATGAACGATAAACGATCGCGGATCTGATACTCGATCTGGTCATCGGAAAGATTGTAAAGCTGCTGCAGGACAATCACCTTGAACATCAGAACTTCATCCCACGGCTTGCGACCGGCATTGGACTTGCGCTCCTCTGGTGGTTTGCGCCAGAGCGCCTTCAGCTCAGGCCGGAACGCCTTCCAGGGAATGGTCCTTTTGAGCAAAACCAGCGGATCACCGAATTTGTCCAGACCACCGTATCTGTTGGAAAGATCAAAAAAGCCCGTCTGCCCCATAATCATGTCCCCGTCGCCGAATCAATTAACCTCGCCCCGATTCTAACCAACCAACTCGAAATCAGCTAATTTCTAGAGGTGCCCAATCTTTACCACCAGCCGTAGCATTCTTACCTCTATTTTTTGCAGCATAATAGCTCTCGTCCATAAAACTGCTTGCAAGACCCAAGTCAGGGAATTAGACGTAAGGGATATTTTTCGTGGATTGCTCGAATATCTATGGCACTTATCCCTCATCCAGATCAGACTTCCGCTTTCGTTAGGGCAATCGCCCGGGCAATTCTTCCCGGTTACCTTCGCCGTTCTGGCGTGCATGGGTTGCAGATAGCGGCGCAATACCAGTCGTTCTGGACACCACGCTTTCGCGCCAATATGGCAGAATTAAAGCGTATGAAGGATTGCCACAAGGGTCAGACTTGCGTCATTATGGGCAACGGTCCAAGTTTGGCGGACATGGATTTTTCATTACTGAAAAACATTCCGACATTTGGGCTGAACCGCGGATATCTGCTGTGGCAAAAAAGAGAATTCACGCCAACCTATTATGTTGCCGCAAATGATCTTGTTATCGAACAGTTCCATTGCGATATTACAAAAATCCCCTGCAAAAAATTCCTCCCACTGCGTTGGCAGTCTCTTTTCAAGGGGAAATCTACGTCTCTTTTTCTGCCTCAGTTATGGAGCCATAAATTCTGTTCCGATATCACCCGGGGAGTATGGAGCTGCGGAACTGTGACTTTTGCCTCCATGCAGATCGCCTATTATATGGGATTCAAAAAGGTGGTTCTGATCGGCGTTGATCACAACTACATATTTGCCGGAGACCCAAACAAGGAAATAGTGGCGGATGGACCCGACCCCAACCATTTTGACAACTCATATTTTGGCAAAGGCACGCGCTGGAACTTGCCGGATATTGAACTGTCCGAAAAAGCCTACGGGCTGGCGCGCCAGGCATTTGAAGCCGATGGCAGGCAGATAATAAATGCAACGCGAGGCGGGGCACTGGAGATATTTCCCCGGGCAAACTTTGAGGCCGCGCTTGCGTTATCATGCCCAAGCAAGTGAGACCTGTCTCCCATGTCTGCAATTAGCATCAGCCTGATCATGCCGGCGCTCAACGCTCAGGCCTTTATCAAAGAAGCGCTGGACAGCGTTGCCAGGCAAAGTGGGGGGCTCGCGGGTGTCGAGGTGATAGTGGCCGATGGCGGTTCAAGCGATGATACGCGCCAGATTGCGACCCGCTATGCGTTCGTGCGGGTTTTGGATGGTGTCGATAATGGAATTTACGAGGGCTTCAATCGCGGGCTGGCTGGAGCCCAAGGTGATATAATCGGCTTTCTGAACGCCGATGATTTGCTTGCAGAAGGGGCTTTGAACATCGTACGCGAAAACTTTGGCCGCCCCGATAGTCCTGACCATATCAGCGGTGGTGTCACGCACGGAAACCCACCAGAAACAGGCCCTGTGCAATATCATGCTACCCCGATGAGCGTGCCCGGTCTTTTGTTCGGAATCCCGGCGATCAATGGCCGCTTTTTCCATCGCAAGCTGATGAAGGATCTCAATGGTTTTGCGCCGCAAGCCGGGCTGGCCGCCGACCGGGAATTTTTGCTTAGGGTACTGAAATCCGACGCCAACGGTGGCAATATAGCTCGCGTGCTTTATCATTACCGGGTGCATTCCGGCTCAACGACCATTGCCGGAGATAGCGCGGCGCGCGCGCGGGTCTGGCGGGCGGAGTTGGAACTGGCCGACTATCTCGAGCGGCAAAACATTGTGAACGGACGCGACAGGAAGTGGACCGGGAGAACGCGCGCGCTGGCTCGTTTAAAACAGCGGCTGGCAGCAAATCGAATTCCGG
The DNA here is from genome assembly GCA_013151335.1 of Alphaproteobacteria bacterium. GTDB lineage: Bacteria > Pseudomonadota > Alphaproteobacteria > Rhodobacterales > Rhodobacteraceae > UBA5972. The sequence continues at coordinate 3,106 of JAADIJ010000147.1, forward strand.
CAAACACCGCTGCATATCAGGACAGGTCACACTTGCCCTCAGCTTGGCATCAGACAGTGCCAGCGCTGATCGCCTGGCGCTATTGGCGGGGCAAGCTGTCGGGATATTAGCGCGTCCGTGTCTTTTCAGGACATATTCAGGGTAAGCCGCAACTCGCGCAGAAGGATTTCGGGTGCGCCCAGTGCGGTGAGCAAATGCCGGCCAGTCTCCATATAATTACCTCCCCAGCGGGCGATCGCGGCGCGCTCCACAGCCAGCGCCGCCCGCAACAACCGCCGCTCACTGGTCTTTCCTGTATTCGGCAAGTGTTTTTTCTCAATTACATCCAAAGCCTGGCGGCATTGTTTGATGTCGGGCCGGCCGGACAGCAACACATCGGCCAAAACCTCATTGAGACACAAAAAACGATACTTGCCCGAACGGGTGACGTTCAACAGCCAGTCCCAGTCCTCATAGCGCCGCAACGCCTCATCAAAGCCGCCCGTTTCCACAAAGGCCGAGCGGCGGAACATCAATGTGCTACCCGGCCCCGACCGGATACCCATGAGAAAAAAGCGATGCCAGTCGCCAACCCGGGGCGTGCTAACCTTTCCGGCCCGCACTGCCCTGCCGATGCGCTGAAAAGCGCTAAAAACACCAAAGACATCATCACTTGCCGCACAAAGCACCTCATATTGCCGGGCCAGTTTCTCCGGGCGCCATAAATCATCGGTATCAAGCAATGCAATATAAGGTGTTCTGGCAGCTTTTATCCCGGTATTGCGCGCCGCAGCCGGTCCCTTGTTGTTGGCGTGCCGGATGATACGGACATTTTTTTGGCTTCCCACCTTCAGGGCAGGCATTGAGCCGTCATCAACAATAAGGATTTCGACCGGTTGCAAGGTCTGCCGAGCAACTGACCCCAGCACCGAAGACAGCAATTCATGCCGATTATAGGCGCAAATCAGCACGGTTATATCAGCGGAAACAGTCAACTCTACCTCTCGGTGCCGAATGCATGGCTATTGCTGGTTTTCACGAAACCACGCGTAAGCTTCCTGCAAGCCTTGTCTGAGCGGAATGGAGGGCGTCCATCCCAAAGCCCTTATTTTATTGGCACTCATAAGCTTGCGCATTGTCCCGTCGGGTTTTGAGCTGTCGGTGGTGATCTCACCTTCAAACCCGACAATCAACGCCACAAGTTGCGCAAGTTCCAGAATGGTCAGGTCCTCACCGGAGCCAACATTCACATGTTCTTCGTCAGAGTAAACCTTCATCAGGTGGACAAGCGCGTCTGCGGCATCGTTAACGTGCAGAAATTCGCGGCGCGGGGTGCCACTGCCCCAGATAACAAGCTCTTTCTTGCCCCCGGTCATGGCCTCGTGGGTCTTGCGGATAAGAGCGGGAATGACGTGGCTGGTTTCAAGATCAAAATTATCGCCAGGCCCATAAAGGTTGGTCGGCATGGCGGAAATAAAATCACAGCCATATTGGTGCCGATAGGACTGGCATAGTTTGATGCCGGCGATCTTGGCTATGGCATACCCTTCATTGGTCGGCTCCAGCGGACCGGTCAGCAGCGCATCCTCTGTTATCGGCTGGGGGGCCAATTTGGGATAAATGCAGGAGGAGCCCAAAAACAGGAGTTTTTCCACCCCCATCTTGTGTGAAGCATTAATGACGTTGCTGGCAATCATCAAATTTTGATAAAGAAACTCCGCCGGATGGCTGTCATTGGCGAGAATACCGCCAACCTTGGCCGCCGAAAGAAAGACAGCCTCGGGTTTTTCTTTTTCCATCCAGCGCTCCACCTCTTGCTGGCGGGTCAGATCCGCCTCTTGCCGGGTGGCGGTCAGAATATGGCAGTTTTCGCGTTTCAGGCGGCGAACCAATGCCGAGCCAACCATGCCCCGGTGCCCCGCCACCCAGACGCGTTTATTGCTGAGCCTATAAATTTCGTGCACCGGTTGCGCGCCGGCTTCTGACCTGTTCTCAGCCATGGCGGTCCTTGCGATCCCGTTCACTGGCGACTGTTCTCAGGTCGGATTGCACCATTTCCGCAACCAGCTCCGGAAATGTTGTTGTATGTTGCCAGCCAAGTTTTTCCCTTGCCTTGCTGGGATCCCCCAAAAGCTCTTCAACTTCCGTCGGCCGGAAATAGCGAGGATCGATCTTGATTAGTGTTTCACCTGTTTGTGCATCAAGCCCGACTTCATCCGCATCTTTTCCACGCCAGACTATTTGCCGGCCGATCTGCTGGAAAGCCAGTTCGACAAACTCGCGAACCGAATGGGTTTCACCGGTTGCCAGAACAAAATCATCCGGCTCGTCATGTTGCACGATGCGCCACATGCCCTCGACATAGTCGCGCGCGTGCCCCCAGTCGCGTTTTGCATCCAGATTACCTAGAAAGAGCTGCTTTTGCAGCTCCAGCTTGATTGCCGCCACCGCCCGGGTGATCTTGCGCGTAACAAAGGTTTCCCCGCGCATCGGTCCCTCGTGATTGAACAAAATACCGTTTGAGGCATGCATGCCATAGGCTTCGCGGTAATTCACCGTGATCCAGTAGGAATAAAGCTTGGCAGCGGCATAGGGAGAACGGGGATAAAAGGGGGTTTCTTCGTTTTGCGGTACTTGCCTTACCT
>JAADIJ010000047.1 GCA_013151335.1 Alphaproteobacteria bacterium
CCATTTTTTCGCCAACGCCAGGGGTGCGTAAGGATTTGAACAATTTACCCGACCGCGGCCCCATGGCCTCGTAACTCGGCGCGGGCATCGCCGGGGGCACAATGGCCTCCATGAACGCCATGGCCTTGACATTGCCCTGGTTGAGGCGGGCATACCGCATGCCCAGAACCGACCCCCAGTCGTGGATCACCAGAATGACATCCTTCAGGTCCAGGGCGGCGATGAAGCCATCGATATAGCGGACGTGATCTTCCAACGTGTAGGCAATATCCGGCTTACCGCTGTCACCCATGCCGATCAGGTCCGGCGCGATGGCTCTGTACCCAGACGTCACGTAAGGAATGATATTGCGCCACAGATACGAAGATGTCGGGTTGCCATGCAAAAACAGCACCGGCTGCCCCTCGCCTTCATCGACATAGGCAATCTTGGAGCCCTCGATTTCGACGGTTTTTTTTGCAAACGGGAACGCCCCCGATATCTCCAGCCCATAGGGCTTGGACATATCTTTGGCTGTGGACTGGGCCTGAGCCGCAACAGAGGAAACCAGCAGCGGCAGTGCCGCCCCGGACACCAAAAGCGCTCGCCGCGAAAGCTCTGGCTGGGGGCTCGTTTGGGGGATTGTTTTCATGGTCGCTCCAGTTCGGATGAATTTTGCGGGAGTCGGCTCCCGCCATTTTAGCGCAAAGTTTGCCGTCATGTATCGACCCGCCACGGGAATGGCCCCCCCGGCCGGTAACCTTTCCGGCATTATTGCCGGCTGGCAAATTGGCCACACTGGCAATTCTCTTCAGATATTGCGGCATATATCGGGCTGAAGTTGGGGATACATGAACCACAGATGAACGAACCGGACCGGCATTGTTCAGATATCGGTTGCTAGGCAAGGATCAGGAAATTGCGGGAAAGGAACGGAACCATGAAAAATTTGGCCATCCTGGGCGGCGCGGTCGTTGCCGGTCTTTTGGCACTTACGCCTGCCAAAGCTGGCGTAACCACGGCGGCGGCTGCCCTCCTTTATGCCGATGCCGCCGCTCCGGTGGTGACCGAGGCACACTACAAACGCCGAAAATTGAGGCGCCGGGCCCGCCGTCATCAACGCCGGTCAAACAACTACTATTATTACGATCGTCGCCCCTACTACAGCCGCTATTGGAACCACTACCATCCTCGCCGGGGATACCACAGACATCCTCGCCGCGGCGGTTTTGGTCTCAATTTCTATTTTTGACGCAAGGCCCCATAACACGCGAAGAACGTACTAATAAAAAGGATCACGCGCGGGCTTCTTACTGAAGTGCGCGTGATCAAATTCGTCCCTCTTTGAACCTTTTGTGCGCTCCAGCGACTGATGGGTAAGGCGGCTTTGGCCACCAGAAATCAAATTGCACCCATCGGGGTCGAACAGTATGTGCTTACGAAACGAAATCCGTAGCTAGTGGCACTGTCCGATTTTCCCGGAGTAGCTCAGTTGCGCGATTGCCATCACTTCGTTGCATTCATTGCCGATCTCTCAACTGCCTGGAACGTAACCGTGCTTAAATGTCGGACGTCCCGGCAATGAGCGACGGAAGGGCACAACTTCATGCAACCGGGATTGTATAAAATTGTTCCTGCACATGGTGACCTGAGCCCCTATGTACGGCGTTTCATGTATGCCAACGCGCCTGAACCCGTCGACGTTACCATCGCGCCCGCGCCGACTGGCTTCAATTATTTCGGTCAAATCGTGTCAGGCAGCGTGACTGTGGTCGTCGATGGCCAGAAGATACAACTCGCATCACCGTTTCACTTTTCAGGCCAGATTCAGAATCAGAAAATTTCCGTCCATTATTCCGGGCGCGTTGTACATCTGCTTGCCGAATTTACGCCCACAGGGTTGTATCGATTGCTTCATCTGCGCGGAGAAAAAATCCATGGGAGGCTCGTTGATGTTGCCTCTGTCAAACCGGAACTTGCCGAAAAAATGGAGCAGCAGCTTGGCTCATTAGATACTGATGCTGATCCAGTCCAGGTGTTTTCCGGATTCTTGCGCGACCTGATCCCCGACGACGCGGGCGAAACCGAATTCGTCGACGCAGCCGCTGCTCTGATTGAGAAATCCGCAGGACGCATTCAGGTGGGAGACATTTGTTCCGAACTGGATGTTTCCGAGCGCAGGCTTAATCGTCAGTTTCGCGATATCGTCGGGATTGCTCCGAAATACTATGCGCGCGTCGTGCAGATGAACACCGTGATTGGGATGTTGATGAGCAACGACAAGGCGGCACTGACCGAGCTTGCCCACGAATGCGGCTATTACGATCAGTCGCATTTTGTCAAAACGATACAGCAATTTTTCCAGCAACGCCCGGGTGAGTTCCTGGATGGCGAGCATCATTTCCTGCAAACGTTTATCGCGCAGTCTCGCGTGCTGGATCGATTTTAGCAGGCTCTATCACGTCCTGATCGATGCATGGGGCGGCGCACTGCACCGGTTATGAATGCAAGTGTGGCGGTTGTCAGGCGACGCGAACGCCCAAGACCACGATGGTTTGGTCAAACAAGGTCATCGCGCGCGTCCGATTTTTACAATTCAGAACAGATCTTTCTCCGTAACCTGACTGACGCGGCGCGTTCAGTTTGCGTCCTTGGCTGCGTGGGTGGAAAAAATCGACTTCCGATTTGAGCCAAACAGCGTGTCGCAGCGACATAAGGGTAAGAAGGTCGCTTCCATGCACTTTTCCTGACAGTCGCCCGGTACAGCAATGCTGGAGATTTAAAATGAAAAACTTTTCCCACAAGCACATATATATTTGCTGTGAAACAGGCGGTCTCGACCGCGTGCGGAATTTGGCGTTTGCGCTGTTCGCAAGTCTGATGTCGATTTTCTTGATGTCGACATTGGCCAATGCACAAGAGAACGCGAAGGTCAAACATTTCAGATTTAGTGCCGCAGTTTCCGCACCTCCAGGGCCAGCACATATCATTGTCACCTCCAGCGATGGCACCAGATGGGATCGGATCGAAGAAGTTCCTCTCTCGCTTACCTTTGACGCAGATCTGGAAACTAGGTGGCCGGGCTATGTAGAACGTGTGGCGCTGTACACAGGAGAATGCCCGCGTCACGACTGTAATGGTGATTACAATATACTCTATAAAGCCGCGCCGGAGTCGAGAGACTACAAACGTACTGTCACAATTCCACTTAAATCGACAGATATTGTGCCTTTTAGTGAGATCGGCATTGCTCGAGCTCCGGCCTATCGATTTTTCGACGTGTGCAACAGTCGATTGCAACCGACCGGTCAGACCGATTCCAGCCCCTTTTTTTTGGACATAAAGGTTGACCTTATCGTCAACACTCGAAAAAAGTGGAATTTGAATAACGCTATAGTTGAAGGTGGCGATAACGCTCTCAAAACTGGTGACCACTCAAAGTCAACAGACCTCAGACTGGCGGTAATATGCCGGCCTTACCCCCCGGTTGAGGATATTCAGGCGCCGCCCAAGCCCTACAGCGTTGAAGTGACGCCAGGTTTTCAGCAAGGTCAGAGCTGCCCGAAGGTATTTGAGGTCAAAGCAGTCATCAAGTACAGGCAACCTGCCACGGCCAGGTTCCGCTTCAGGGTTGATGGCAAACTGTCAGGGCTGCGCACGATCGAGGCCCGGAAGCTTGATCGAAAACGAAATCCGGGTCTGCCCCCAGGCAGGGACACCTATGTGGTTGAGGCGACCAAGACCTATCGTCTCGACCCAGGCCAACACACTTTCCGCATCGAAGTCCGCGGCGGCAAAAAGAGCATCACTAAAGCACGGGCTGTCGATTGCCCGCCTTTCAAGGTCACTGAAGCCTGGCTCAATTATAAGGTTCAGGATACACCCGTTTGCCCAAAAAATGTGAGGGAAGTCGCGACTTTCAAGGCTACGCGTCCGGGCCAGGCGCCATTTGCGATCAAGACGCAAGGCGGACTGGTTGTCAGTTCTGGAACGGCCATCTTCAAACGCAAGGGCCGGGAATATGTCGCCACGATCAAACGCAAAACTCAGATGAGTGCGTTTCAATCATATATGAGCTCCGAGATCACAAATCCGAACCTGACTTCACCCGGCGCGACCGGGTCGGCATATTTGAAGGTTGATTGCCTGGAACTCTCTGGTGGTGACTTCTCGTTCATCGACAACACCGGCACGCGGTGTCCGCGCGAAGGCAAGGCGCTGATCAACTTCTCGATGAATATCAGCCAGGATATTCGATACAGGCTCGACTGCTCGAACGGTAATTTTTCCGGCGTGGCACAGGCTGTGCCTGACAATAATGGCGGCTTTGTTGCCCCGGCTCTGGTCAAATTTAATATCCAAAACACCACCCAGGTCAATTGCGCACTCAAGAGCGTGGTGGCTGGCCGGACAAAAATTCATAAGGTCAAGGGACGCAAGTTCATGTGTATTTCGCGACCTGTAGATACAGGCTCGAATGACCTGACGGTCGAACCAACGCCACCTTCTGGAGCGTCTGACACCAGTACGGGTGGCCGGATCGTCGACCCGGGCCCGCCGACCCCGCCGCCTGGTTCCGGTCCCGGCAAAATTGTCGACCCTGTACGGACCGTATCCTGCACCAACGGGATTGTGCGTTACCGGAGCTGCGTCTGCCCGCGCACGCATAAAAAGATCAAAACCGGCCCGAACGCATGGCGCTGCGACAGGCAAATAGTCGTTGACCCGGCTCCGACGGGCGGTCAAGCCGGAGTGCCCGGCGCCAGTACCGACACAAAACCTGCGACCGGACAGCCGACCCGCGGGAACCCCACTTCCACTGGCGGACAGCCGACCCGCGGGAACCCGGATGCAGACAAACGCCGGCTCGAAGACCTGAAGAAAAAGCAGACAGAAAAGAAAAGGGCTGCTGAGTTAGCAGCCAAGCGTAAAGCAGCGGTTGCGGCTGCCAGAAAGAAGGCCGACGCTGCTAAAAAGAAGGCCGTGGCCGCTAAAAAGAAGGCTGTCGCTAAAAAGAAGGCCGCTGCCAAGAAGAAGGCTGACGTTAAGAAGAAGGCCGCCGCCAAAAAGAAAGCCACTGCTAAAAAGAAGGCCGCTGCTAAAAAGAAGGCCGTTGCTAAAAAGAAGGCCGTTGCTAAAAAGAAGGCCGTTGCTAAAAAGAGGGCCGCTGCTAAAAAGAGGGCTGCTGATGCTGCTGCAAAAAGGAAGAATAAAAAGAAAGGCAAAGGATTTGTAGCACAGTGATGCGTTTGCCCCGATTTGCCTTGAATACCCCTACACCAAAGAGCACACATCAACCTGAACGGAACGAACCCCTAGAAGGTGCCCGCACGCAGTCTTGCGAATATGAAGACAAGTCAGAATTCAACCGATGTGGCCATTCAGGGCAACTTAAAGAACTGAGCAGTCCCTGGAGATGTAGACACCTTGCCCTCCAAAATTGAGACAAGGAGGCCAGTATGTTTAACGTTAGATATCGCGGTGATTTCAAGATACATGCAGTACACCAGATCACCGAGAGTGGGGTTTTCGTCAGAGATGTTTCTCAGTGGTTGGGATTAGTCCCAATTCGGGGAATGCGAGGCTATTCAAGGTAACGCAAATCGATGATTCAATCAGGTTGGAACATGCTTTGAGCGGCGTCCGAAATTGAACGATAGTGTACGAGTTGCAGCCTAGATTTTTGTTACCTCAATTGTCACTTAT
>JAADIJ010000181.1:0-1649 GCA_013151335.1 Alphaproteobacteria bacterium
GAGCGTCCGACCACCACCGCATTTAGCCCCGATAAAGAGCCAAGATGATCTCGCAACATCATCAAACACCCCAGCGGCGTGCAGGGAACCATGGATTTTTGCCCCGTGCCAAGCAGGCCCACGTTGGAAATATGGAACCCGTCCACATCTTTTTCTGGCGCAATCGAGTTGATAACCAGATTCTCGTTCAGATGTTTGGGCAGCGGCAACTGGCACAGGATTCCGTGAACGGCGGGGTCATTGTTGAGAGCGTCAATCAGCACCAGCAGATCGGTCTCGGAGGTATTCACGTCCAGCGTATGCTCAAACGAGTTCATCCCCACCTCGACGGTTTGCTTGCGTTTATTGCGCACATAAACCTCACTTGCGGGGTCTTCGCCGACCAGGATCACCGCGAGGCCCGGGGTGATGCCGTGATCGGCCTTCAGGCGTTTTACATGGGTGGCGACTCGGCCGCGAACTGTCGCGGCAAACGCTTTGCCGTCGATAATTTTTGCGCTCATGGTGTTTTCCGTTTCTTAACTAATGGAGGTGGGCCTCAGAACAAACCGTCGATTTCACCGGCCTCGTTCAACATAATTGACTCTGCCGCAGGTGTTCGCGGCAGGCCCGGCATGGTCATGATCTCTCCGCAGATTGCGACGACAAATCCGGCGCCAGCTGACAATCTAACCTCACGAACGGGGACGGAATGGCCGGTTGGTGCCCCGCGCAAGGTTGGGTCGGTCGAGAAGCTATACTGGGTTTTGGCCATGCACACCGGCAAATTGCCATAACCGGCGGCTTCCCATTCACGCAACTGATTGCGGATTTTCTGGTCGGCAAGCACCTCATCGGCATGGTAAATCCGCTTGGCGATAGTCTCGATTTTTTCCATCAAGGGCATCTCATCGGGATAGATCGGGGCGAAATTAGCCATATCAGCATCGGCAATTTCGGCCACGCGCGTTGCCAGTTCTACAATCCCCGCAGAACCTTTTTCCCAATGTTGGCACAGGATAGCTTCGGAGCCCTGCCCCTCAACGAAGGCTTTGATCGCTGCGACTTCGGCGTCGGTATCGGTCACAAAATGGTTGATGGCGACCACAACCGGCACGCCAAACGACTTCATGTTGGAGATGTGACGGCCAAGATTTGGGCACCCGCCCTTTACCGCTGCTACATTTTCCGGGCCAAGATCGGCGCGCGCAACACCGCCGTTCATCTTCATCGCGCGAACCGTCGCGACAAGCACCACCACCGAGGGCGACAGGCCTGCTTTGCGGCATTTGATATTCATGAACTTCTCAGCCCCGAGATCGGCCCCGAAACCGGCCTCGGTGACCACATAATCTGCCAGTTTCAACGCCGTGGTCGTAGCCACGACCGAATTGCAGCCATGCGCAATATTGGCGAATGGGCCGCCATGAACGAACGCCGGATTATTTTCAAGCGTCTGCACCAGATTGGGTTGCATGGCCTGCTGCAACAGCACAGTCATCGCCCCGTCAGCTTTGATATCGCGACAATAAATCGGTGTTTTATCGCGTCGATAGGCGACAATGATGCTGCCAAGACGTTTCTGCAGATCCTCCAGATCATTGGCAAGGCACAGGATCGCCATCACTTCGGAGGCGACCGTGATGTCAAAACCGGTCTGACGCGGAAAG
>JAADIJ010000181.1:1666-26772 GCA_013151335.1 Alphaproteobacteria bacterium
AGCGAGGTCACGGTGTCGCGAAGCGCACGGTCGTTCATGTCCAAAACCCGACGCCACACCACCCGGCGCTCGTCGATCTCCAGGCTATTGCCCCAGTAAATGTGATTATCAATCATCGCGCTCAGCAGATTATGCGCGCTGGTGATGGCGTGAAAATCGCCGGTGAAATGCAGGTTCATCTCTTCCATCGGCACGATCTGCGCATAGCCCCCGCCAGCAGCACCGCCCTTCATGCCAAAGCACGGCCCCAGCGAAGCCTCGCGAATACAGATCGCGGTCTGCTTGCCGATCCGGTTCATACCATCCGCCAGCCCGACGGTCGTGGTGGTTTTCCCCTCGCCAGCCGGAGTGGGGTTTATCGCCGTCACCAAGATCAGCTTGCCGTCTTTTTTGCCGCGCTGTGCCTTGATGAAACTAGCCGAGACCTTGGCCTTGTCATGTCCAAATGGCAGCAGATCCTCGCTGGGAATGCCAAGTTTTGCTCCGATCTCTTGGATGGGCAGCTTGTTGGCTTCGCGAGCGATCTCGATATCCGACTTATAGGCCATTCGAATTTCCTTTTTTGTACACAATGGAATGCTGTTCAAATAGAGGTATATCGGCCAGCAGGGGCTGAGCACCAACACTTTCCGACATATTTGGGGTGGGAATCGCCGCGCGCGGGTTTTGATATTTGATTAATGCGTTTTACGTCAGAGTTGAAACACCCCGACCACAGATAAAACGCGAAATGCAGCAGGCACAAAACAACTCCGCCCGACACTATGGCCGGGCGGGGGTACGCATTTCGCCGGGTTTCGACTCAGGTCGATGGTTCGGGCTTCAAGCCGCCGTCTTTTGGCATTTTTGGTTTGGCGGTTTTTGGGATCGCGGTGACGCTCGCCGGATTGCCGGCCGAAGGTGTGTCGTCCTCGTCGTCACCACGCTTAAGCGCCTCACCAGCGATCACTTTGGTGATCTCGCCGCCAGTCAAAGTTTCGTATTCCAACAAGCCCTGAGCGAGCCGTTCGAGATCTTGTGACTGGTCAGTCAGAATGCGTTTGGCGGTTTGATAGCCGGTATCGACCAAGCGCCGCACCTCGGCATCAATTTGCTTGCGCGCCTCGGGGCCTGCCACAAATTGCGAGCCTTGGGGGCCAAGATAGCTTTGCTGCTCCATGACATACTCGATATTTCCAAGTTCGTCGGACATGCCAAATTGCGTGACCATAGCGCGCGCGATGCGCGTAGCTTGCTGGATATCGGACGACGCGCCAGAGGTGACGTTTTCGGGGCCAAATATAAGCTCTTCGGCCACTTTACCGCCCATCGCCATCGCGATTTTCGAGTTATATTTGGTCTTGGTCACCGACAATTGATCGCGCTCTGGCAGCGACAAAACCAGACCAAGCGCGCGTCCACGCGGAATGATCGTCGCTTTGTGGATCGGATCATGTTGCGGCACATTCAAGCCCACAACCGCGTGGCCCGCCTCGTGATAGGCGGTCAGCTTTTTCTCATCCTCGGTCATCACCATCGAGCGACGCTCCGGCCCCATCATAACCTTGTCTTTGGCGTTCTCGAAATCTTCCATGGTGACAAAACGCTTGCCGGTGCGCGCGGCCATCAGAGCGGACTCGTTGACCAGATTGGCCAAATCCGCGCCAGAAAAGCCGGGCGTGCCACGGGCGATGATGCGTAAATCCACGTCAGGCGCCAGCGGGGTTTTGCGCGCATGCACGTTAAGGATTTTCTCGCGACCCTTGATATCGGGGTTTGGCACCTGAATTTGGCGGTCAAACCGACCGGGACGCAGCAAGGCCGGGTCCAGAACATCGGGACGGTTGGTGGCGGCAATCAGGATCACGCCTTCATTGGCCTCAAACCCGTCCATCTCGACCAAAAGCTGGTTCAACGTCTGCTCACGCTCGTCATTTCCGCCGCCATATCCGGCACCACGATGGCGACCGACCGCGTCAATCTCGTCGATAAACACGATGCAGGGGGCGTTTTTCTTGGCTTGCTCAAACATATCGCGCACGCGGCTTGCACCAACGCCCACGAACATTTCGACGAAATCAGAACCCGAGATTGTAAAGAACGGAACGCCCGCCTCACCGGCGATTGCGCGCGCCAGCAGGGTTTTACCCGTACCCGGAGGACCGACCAACAACGCACCTTTGGGGATCATACCGCCAAGGCGGGTGAATTTACCGGGGTCGCGCAAAAACTCGACGATCTCCTCCAGTTCCTCCTTGGCCTCGTCAATTCCGGCCACATCGTCAAAGGAAACCCGCGTTGATTTTTCCGTCAGCAGCTTGGCCTTGGACTTGCCAAAACCCATCGCTCCACCACGCCCGCCGCCTTGCATACGGTTCATGAAGAAAATCCACACGCCGACCAGCAGCAATATCGGGCCGAACAAAGTAAAGAAACTCACCAGCCCGGATTGCTCCTGTGCTTTGGCATTGATCGAAACATTGGCCTTCAGCAACCGATCGGTGATCTTTGCCGATGCGGGCAGAATAGTTACGTATTCCTTACCATCGGTATCTTTGGCGTAAATCTTTTCACCGTCCAAAGTAACGCTTTGAACTTCACCCCGGTTCACACGATCAATGAAGGTGGAAAAGTTTACATTTTGCGATCCGGTCGACGTCTGGCTGGAGTTGAACATGTTAAAGAGGGCGACGACCAACAGAAAGAGGACGACCCAGAAAGCGATATTTCGTGTGTTTCCCAAAACACGGCTCCTTAAAAATCAGGACTGGTCAGCATGTGCCACCAGAATTGAGCATAACATAGGCATCCACGAGAAGGATTCAATGCGATAAAAACGAGGTAAAATAGTGTTCGGCACCTTTTTGCAAGTGACATTTCCATCCCTGAGGCCATCCGGTAAGCGGACTTGCGCGCAAACGCTCCCCCTGCCAGATCGCGGGCAAGGCTAACGCACTGTCGCGGGGCAGATCATCAGGTCCGGTTTTGCTCAGCGATTTGACCTCGTCAAGCCCGTCCTCGCCAAGGGATGCGATGTGGTATTGCCCGCCGGTATTGTCGCCAACAAAGGCCCAGCGGCCGTCCCAAATCTGGTCTGGCGCCGTCGTGAGAGCGGCCACTGCTTTTGGCTCGCGGCTGATACGGATCAGGTTTTGCGCACGGTGCGTGATGAAACAGCCGGAAAGTGTCGCTTTGCGCCTCTCTGAAATTGTCTTGACCAACGATATCAACATTTTACGTCGAGGCTGGTAAATTTCGCTGGCGACCCATTTCAGGGAATGCCCCATCAAGCGCAGCTTGAACTCGTCATCCAGCGCGAAAAACTGCTCCGCCTGAATTTCAATGTCTCCGACGGGGGTGACCGTGCAGATATTTCGCGCGATCTCCAGAGTTTGCGTTTGCAGCGCGTGTCTGGCGCTGTTCATTCTTGCCGCCGTGTCCGCAAGACCTTGCGAGGTCAGGCCCATTTCGAGCGCGCGGGCGAGAAGCGAGCGAATTTTAACCCGGTCAAATTTCAAATCATCATTGCTCGGGTCTTCCGACCAGTCGATGTTTTTGGCGCGCAAAAAATTGCGCAGCTCGGCGCGACTGGCCCCAAGAAGCGGGCGGCACCATGACAAATTGCCATCCTCGCGCCGATTTGCCATGCCCGCCAAACCATCCACACCAGAGCCGCGCAACAGGCGCATCAACACGGTTTCCGCCTGATCGTCCTTGGTGTGGCCAAGCGCGACCACGTCGATTTTATGCGCCCCAGCCCAATCCCGGATCAGATCATAACGCGCATTTCGGGCGTTACCTTGCAAATTTCCACGGCCATTCCAGCCGCTCCAAGTAAGAATATCGTGGGAAACACCGAGGTTTGCGCAGAGCCGCGCGACTTGCAGAGCCTCGGTTTTGGCAGCGGCGCGCAGCCCATGGTCGACCGTGACGGCCCTGATTTTCACATCCCGCACGCGCGACCAGTCCACGAGCAACAGCAACAAAGCTGTCGAATCGCCTCCGCCAGAGATCGCAACCCCGACCGAAGAGACGCCCACGCCGCCAAGGCACGAAGCCATGCTTAATTCGAAGTCGGCCACCAAATTCGGCGTCAAGCGCCGCATTTCAGAGCTTGCATCTTGTCCTTGGCCTGCTGGCCCGCATCCGATCCCGGATAACGTATATCAACCTCGTTCAGGGTCAGACACGCCTCCTCCTGCTGGCCGATTTCATTAAGACTAAAGCCAAGCCGAAACAAAGCGTTCGGCGCAAGATCACCCTTGGGGGCCGCACTGAAGCTTTGCAGAAAACTGCGCGCAGCATTGTTCCAATCGCCCAGACTGGCCAGCGCCTCGCCGCGCCAATACTGCGCGTCGCCCGACAAAACACCACCGGGATAAGTGTCGGCATAGGCTGCAAACAGGTCCGCCGAACTTTGATACTCGCCGTCGTCATAGGCGAGCTTGGCCGCGTCGAAATCCGCCTGTTCGCCGACCGCCAGATCAGTGCTCGGAGTTTGCGGAGGCATGATCAAAATGGGAGGTTTCCCGGCCTGATCCCCACCAAGCGTCGTGGTTTCGCCGAGTTTGGAGACATCCCCACCCTCAAGCTCCACCAGCCGAAACTCCAGATCGCCAATGCGGTTGGTGCCATCTTTAACGATTTTCTCGATCCGAAATTGCAGCTCTTCAACATTGCCGGTAATGCGCCGCAACTCGCCCTCGAGCGTATCAAGCCGCTGCTGCGTCGCGCCCGTGCCGCCGGTGTCGATGCCGGCGTTTCCGGTGGTGGACAGCTCGGTTTTGAGCTGCTGTATCTCGACATAAAGAAAGCTCAGCTCCTGACGGATATCAGCCAGTGTTTCGGTCTTTGTCTGCGCCCAAGCGTTGGTGGCAATCAGGCTGGCAAACACGATCATCAACAGGCTGCGCGCAAATTTCATCGTCAAAGCCCTCGCCTAAATATTACCAGCGGACAGAACCGTCACCGCGCGGCGGTTTTGTGACCAGCAACTCTCGTTCGAGCAAACCGCAATCGGGCGCTCCTTGCCATAAGTAACGGTCGAAAGCCGGCTGTCGGCCACGCCTTTATTAACGAGATAAGTTTCCACAGCACTCGCGCGCCGCGCCCCGAGCGCCAGATTGTAAGCGCGCGTTCCACGTTCATCCGCATGACCCTCGATCAACGCGCTATATGCGGTGTTTTGCGTCATCCATGCCGCCTGCCCATCAAGGACCGAACGGGCCCCGGCTGTCAGCGTGGTTTGGTCAAGCGCGAAAAGCACCCGATCCCCGATCGCGGTGGCAAAATACTCGGGGCTGTTGGCTTTAAAGGTCGAGCCATTCGCCCCGCTATTGGGGATGCTCGAGCTACACGCGGCAAGCGCCAGAAGGCTTGCGGTTAATACTCCGGCCAGTTTCAAATTCATATCACAGTCCTTATTGCTGGCAATTTTTTGCCTTTTGTCCGATTTATCATGCCTCGCCCTATGTGTTAAACCGCCGAAGCTATTTCAACAAGCCTGACCATGACGGGTCCGAGCCAAATCCTGCCACATTGACCCGTTTCAGGTTACGCCCGCTGATATCGACCGAATAAAGCGACGGTGCGCCATCGGCTCCACGGGTTTGGCGAAAGAACATCAAAACCCGACCATTTGGCGACCAAGTCGGCCCCTCGTCCAGAAATGACGAGGTCAAAAGCCGCTCTTCGCTGCCATCAAGCCGCATGACACCGATATGAAACCGTCCCTTGTTCATCATGGTAAACGCCACCAAATCCCCGCGCGGCGACCAGACCGGCGTGCCATATCGACCATTGCCAAACGAGATCCGTCGCGCCTCGCCCCCACTCGCGGCCATGACGTAAATCTGCTGTGAGCCAGCACGGTCGCTCTCAAACACGATCTGTTTTCCGTCCGGCGAATAGCTGGGTGCAGTTTCAATCGAGGGCGACGAGGTCAGGCGCGTTTGCTTGCCCGAGGCAAGGTTGATGCTGTAAATATCGGTGTTGCCGCGATCCGACAGCGACACCAGCGCCGTTTTCCCGTCAGGCGAAAAGCGCGGCGCGAACATCATCCCTTGCAGCGCACCGATTTTCTTGCGGCGCATGGTTTTGAGATTGAGCAAAAACACGTGCGGCACGCCGGTTTCATAAGACGTATAAAGAACCCTGGAATTGTCCGGCGAAAAGCGCGGTGCCAACACCAGCGAGCGGTCATCGGTCAGAAATTGCAGGTTGGCCCCGTCGTAATCCATCATCGCCAAGCGCTTGAGCCGTGCGTTCTTTGGCCCGGTCTCAGAGACGAAAACCACGCGGCTGTCAAAGTAACTTTTCTCGCCGGTGAGCCGCGAATAAACCGAATCTGCCACTTTATGCGCCATCCGCCGCCAGTCCGCGCGCGTGCCGACAAATTGCAGCCCCTCGCCAAGAGCGGTCTGCGCAAACACGTCAAACAGACGAAACTTGACGGCGATTTTTCCGCTGAGCCGCACCGAAACCGAGCCGGTAATCAACGCCTGCGCATTGATCGCCTTCCAGTCGGAAAACTGGATTGGCGCGTCAAAATTGCTGATGCCCGATATTTGAGCTTTGCGGGGAATGGCCCGAAATATGCCCGAGCCCACGAGGTCGGACACAACCACTTGTGCCAGATCATCCGCCAATTGCTGTGCTGCCGTGTTCTCGGCAACAAAAGCCGGGGCGGCGATGGGCATCGGTTCGATCACCCCTTCGGTGATTTCAATGCGCAAGGGTCCGGTGGTTTGCGCGGCGACAAATTGCGGCGCAAACACCGCTGTTAAAAACAAACTAAGGGTCGAAATTATTGCAAGAGATCTCATTTGATCCTCATCTTTTCAGGATTGAATGTCATTTCTATGTCGCGCCAATGCTCGTATTTCTGAGCCGGGAGATCAAACCCTTTCGCACCGCTGAGCAATATTGCGCGTCTTGCCGCCTCATATGCCTGTTTTGACGCTGCGTTTGAGGCGTCGGTGCTTGAAATCAGGCGGATCGTCCCCGGCAGCGGCTTACCGTCGCGGCCAAGCGAAAATCCGACCGTGACCGTCACCCGCATCGCGTCGCTGGAAAGCGAGCCGAGATTCCAGCGGTTTTCTACCGCCAGCCGCAACCCGTCCTTCTCACTAATGGTCAGCGGCGGGCCAGAGGGCGCGGCTTTTGATGCAGCCACAGCGGGTTTGGGGCCAGTTTTGCCGCCAGCCTGCGCCTGAGCCAGCGCTTTTTCGATCTGGCTGGCCGTGTTTACACGTTTGGCAAGATCACGAGGCCGCCCCTTTGGCCGACTGCTTCGAACCGGCGCGCGCGGGCTGGTCTTGGTGTTGCTTTCCGGCACAATCCGCGTCGAGGCTTGCTCCGGCGCTTTTGCTGTCGTCTTGGGGATCGCCTTGGTGGCCGCAGCATCCGGCACGGTCGCCTTTTGCGTCAGGTTGGATTTTTCCGCCGACGGATCGGGCGCGGGGGCGGGGGTGGTGTCAACTCTCGGCGACGATGGCTCTGGCGGGGTCACAATCGCCAGCCGATCCGGCACTTTAATACCAGTATTGTCGCGCGCCGCAATCGGGTCGGTCGGCACGAGCAGCGTAACCCCCGGCGCGTCAGGCGCGCTCGGCTCTGGCATATCGGCAAGCACGGTTTGCGCCTTGGTTTTAATCGAGCTGGTAATCGCGCTCAAATCGGGTGATTTTGACGGCTCTTGCACCTTCAAAGCCGCCCCTGCACCATTTAAGCGCGGCGCGTCTTCAGGCTTGGGTCGATCTGGGGAGGCGGCGTCGATCTGGGGAGGTTTAGGCTGCCCGATCGCGGTATCCGGGGCAGGCGCATTGGACGTGAGCGCCGCGAATGCTTCTGGCGAGACGATTGTAACCGAGCTGACCGTCATGGTCGGCGGTTTGCGCTGGCTAAGTAGAAACCCGCCGATTAGCAGCCAACCCAGTAGGGCGATGTGGCCAAATCCAGATATGTATATACCCGTTTTCACCGATCACTTGCCTAGTTGCCCTGCCCGTCCATGGTCGGGCCTCCGGCATCGGTTACCAGTCCGATATCGCGAAATCCGCCAGCGTTTAGTGCGCCCATCACCTGCATCACCGAGCCATAGGGAATTGCGGTATCGGCGCGCAGGAAAATTTTGTTATTCTTGCGTTCGGCGGCGATGGCGCGCAGACGTGGGATCAGGTCTTTGCGCTCAATCAGCGTGGATTGCAGCGTCAAGCGCCCGTCTGCGGCGATGGCCAATGTGAGGGGCTGCTCCTCCTCGCTCGGCAGCGGGATGGCTGCGGTTTTCGGCAGTTTGATCGGCACGCCAACCGTAAGCAACGGGGCTGCGACCATGAAAATAATCAGCAAAACCAGCATCACGTCAACAAACGGGGTGACGTTGATCTCGGACATGGGTTTTGAGTTGACGCGCCGCATACGGCGATTGCCGCGCCGCCCCATCTCGACACCGCCCCCGCCCATCGCCTAAAGGTCCAGTTGCCGGGACAGGATGGTTGCAAACTCGTCGGCAAACCCGTCCAGACCAGCGCTGATGCGGTTGGCATCTGCTGATAATTTATTATAAAAGATCACGGCAGGGATCGCCGCCACCAAGCCAAGCGAGGTGGCCACCAGCGCCTCTGCAATTCCGGGCGCGACCACTGCAAGGTTGGTATTTTGCTGCATGGCGATCTCTTGAAACGCATTGGTAATGCCCCAAACCGTGCCAAAAAGCCCCACGAACGGCGCCGTCGAGCCGACGGTCGCCAAAAATGTCAAACCTTGCCCCAACTTCTCGCCTTCGCGCACAATCGCCACATCCATCGAGCGGTCAATCCGCGCCTGAACCCCGGCAATCAACGCCCCATCCGAGCGGTGCGAGCGGTGCCATTCCGACATGCCGGCGCAAAATATCTTTTCCGACGAGCCCTTTGGCGTGTCTCCGATCTTTGCATAAAGCTCGTCTAGCGGCTCTCCTGACCAAAAGGCCCGATCAAATGCTGCGACCTGTTTGCGGGCCACGCGAAAGTTGAGGAACTTCTGGATGATGATCGCCCATGACCAGAACGACGACAACATCAGCGCCAGCAAAACCAGCTTGACGATGAATGACGCGCGCCAAAACAGTGCAAATAGTGAGAAATCAATAGCCTGCACAGCCGAGAGTGTTTGGGTTTCCATCAATGTCCCGCCAAGTCTTGCCAAATGCCGTTCTTTATGACGGCCAGCCTCTGTTCATGCCTTGTTTAGCATCTTGGCCGCACAATACCAGTATCCAGCACCGCTTAGAGCGGTGATCAAGCGCAATTTTTCTGCAATTTTCGGCGAATTTCCGCTGGAATACGCGCGGGTTTACCCAAATCGGTTAGACAAACGATGGTCACGGCGCAGGCGAACAGATGCTCGTCTTTGCGCCAGATATTTTGCTCCATAAAAAACCGCGCGCCAGTGACCGCACTCAAACCGGTCTCGACCCGTATGACATCATCAAATTTGGCCGGGCGCAGATAGTCCGCGTCGAGCTTTTTAACCGCGAAAACCAGCCCCTGATCTTTCAAAACCGTCTGGTCAACGCCGAGGTCGCGCACATATTCGGTACGCGCGCGCTCGATATATTTGAGGTAATTGGCGTAATAAACAATGCCGCCAAAATCGACCTCGTCATAGTAAACCCGACATTCAAACCGATGCAGCATCAGCCATCTCTTTCAATAACAGGCCAGCCCGCGCGGCCAGTCGCATCGCATGCGCGGCATCGGTGGCGGAGGGCGGAACTGACGGATCATAAGCCGCGTTGATCACGGCAGCATAACCCGGTTTGACGATGCACATGCCGTTTTGCGGCACGATACCGATCGGGCTGTCATCTTCAAACGCCTCATCTCCCCACAGCAAAATCGCCTGCACCATCTGGCCGGTTCCAAGGGTCTGGATCGTGGTCTCGGCCATATGCTCGTCATAGCGCAGCAATATCACGCACATCTTGATCGCGCCGTTTTCGTCAAACGAGAAGGTGCGGTATTGATTGGCCTTGGTGCGCTTGAGCGAGGCTTTGAGGATGTCATATTCCGGCAACATCTGATCCAGATTTGGCACATTGTCCAAATCATCCCACTCTTGGCAGACGAAAATCATCAGGTTGGCGCCAAGCTCGGGATCGGTCTCCACGAACTCCATATTGGCGATGGCGACCACGCCGGCCATCGCGTCTTTGAGGTGGCCAAGGGTCTCGTCGTCAACGCCAAACACCACGGGCGCAATCGGTCTGCCCCAGCGGGAAAATCGAAATGCGCCATCGGCGGCGGTAAAAAGTTCCTCGACCCGTCCAGCGCTGAGAGGGGTATCGGTCAGGGTGGTTTCGTTCACGTATTGTCTCCAAATAGCTCGGGTTCGCCCGCAGGTGCCGGGGCCTCCAGCCCCAGATGCCGCCACGCGCGCGCCGCCAACATTCGCCCTCGCGGGGTGCGCTGGATCAGGCCCTGTTGCAGCAAGTAAGGCTCAATCACCTCTTCTACAGCATCGCGCGCCTCTGACAATGCGGCAGAAATGGTCTCTATCCCGACCGGCCCGCCGCTATAATTTTCCGCCAACAGCCGCAAATAACGCCGATCCGCGCTATCAAGCCCCAAATAATCAACCCCCAGCCGCGTCAGTGCGTTATCCGCAACCGCCTTGTTGATCGAGCCATCGCCCTCGACGGTCGCAAAATCAACCACCCGACGCAGCAAACGCCCGGCAACACGCGGCGTTCCCCGCGCACGCCGCGCAATCTCGCGCGCGCCGTCCTGATCCGCATGCGCGCCCATCATCGCGGCATTGCGCGTCACGATCTGCAAAAGTTCGTCCTCGGAGTAAAACTCCAGCCGCGTGGGAATGCCGAACCGGTCGCGCAACGGCGTGGTCAAAAGGCCAAGCCGCGTGGTCGCGCCCACCAGTGTAAACGGCTGTAAATCAATGCGAACCGTGCGCGCAGCAGGCCCTTCGCCGATCACCAGATCAAGCTCGAAATCTTCAAGCGCCGGATAAAGCACCTCTTCGACCGCCGGATTGAGACGGTGAATTTCGTCGATGAACAACACATCTCGCGCATCCAGATTGGTCAGGATCGCCGCAAGATCGCCCGCGCGCGCCAGCACAGGGCCGCTGGTCATGCGAAAATTCACCCCAAGCTCGCGGGCGATAATTTGCGCCAGCGTGGTTTTTCCCAATCCGGGAGGGCCGTAAAACAGGGTGTGATCCATGGTTGCCGAGCGCATGCGCGCGCTCTGGATAAACACCGCGAGATTGGCGCGCGCCTCTTTCTGGCCGACAAATTCGGCGAGGCTTTGCGGCCTTAGCGCGCGATCAGCCTCGCCGGATTGCAGCTCGGGGCGCAGATTTGGGTCAGGCTCAGACATAGTTCAACCTTTCAGGCTTTAGCCTTTGGGAGCCAGCAGACGCAGCGCCGAGCGGATCAGGCCCTGGGTGTCGGCATCGGGGCTATCGCTTGCGGTTTGAGCAATCGCTCCGGCGGCCTCACCCTGACCATAGCCAAGATTAACCAGCGCCGAAAGCGCATCCGCACGGCTCGCCGCAACCCCACTCACCTGCTCCGCTTGAGGGCGCGAGACCGGAGCGAGCGAGGGCTCAATCACCACACTCTCGTCAATCACCGCCTGCTGTGCGCCAGCCGCGCCCATCGCCATGATCGCCGGGGCCTTGTCCTTTAGTTCCACAATCACCCGCTGCGCCAGTTTCGGCCCAACCCCTTGCGCCGATTTGATCGCCGCCACATCGCCAAGCGAAATCGCGCGCGCAACCCCATCAACCCCGAGCGTACCTGCGATTGCCAGCGCCGCTTTGGCGCCGACCCCCTGAACCGTGGTCAGCAACAAATGCCACTCACGCTCGGCCAAGGTGGGAAATCCGAACAGTTGCAGATTATCCTCGCGCACCAGCAAATGGGTATAAAGAGCGACGGCACCACCAGATGCGGGCATCATCGCCAGCGTCGGCTGCGCGCAATAAACCACATAACCAACCCCCTGCACATCAATCAAAACATGATCCTTGCCGCGATAATCGAGCCGTCCGGTGAGCTTGCCAATCATGATTTGGCCTCTGCTTTGGCGAGGGCCGCATCCAGCCGCGCCGAAAACTGCATGTGATGGGTGTGACAGATCGCAATCGCCAGCGCATCGGCGGCGTCAGGGCCGCTGGGGACCACGCCGCCAAGCAGGGTTTTGACCATATGCGCCACCTGTTCCTTTTGCGCATGCCCAACGCCAACCACGACTTTCTTGATAGTGTTGGGCGCATATTCGGCGACCGTCAGCCCGTATTGCGCGGGTACGAGCAGCGCGATCGCGCGCGCTTGCCCAAGCTTTAGCGTCGCCGCCCCGTTTGAGTTAACGAATGTCTGCTCGACCGCCGCCGTATCCGGTTTAAAGCGCGCGACAATCTCGGTGAGTTGTTGATGCAGGCTCAAAAGCCGCGACGCCAAATCGTCTCCGCTAGAGTGGCAAACACCGTTGCCCATGTGCAAAAGTTTGGAGCCGGATTTTTGCACCAGCCCCCAGCCCATATTTCGAAGCCCCGGATCAATCCCTAAGACCAACATTTTGCCCCTGCCCTTTGCGCTTGTTTTTCAAACGCGTAGCACGAAACGGGAACACTGGCCAGCGCTGAGTTGAAATAGTTGCAAATCCGCCACCCTTGTCCAGAACAATATCGCAATAAATCATCTAATTTTCACTAAATCCACCGCAAAAAACGCCAAAAATACCCGAATTTGCCGGTTTATCGCCAAACCGTGTCGTTTTTAAATCACGTGCGCAGCCTATGCAAAACATGCATCTCCGGCATGCAGAAATGCCAATTGTGGGGTTGAAGATTCGGTCCTAAATAGCGGGTATCAACCGGCGCTACTCCGGCCAACACTTAACAGAAGGACGTGCAACATGGCACTTTTCGTAAACACCCGCCCGGCACCTTTCGGGGCCGTTACAACTCTTCGCATCACCAATTCGTTGGATAATTTGCGCATGGCGCTGATTGACTGGAACTCCAAACGCGTGACCCGCGCAGCTCTGAGCAAGCTCGGCGACCGAGAGCTTAACGACATCGGCCTGTCGCGCGCGGATGTCGACCGCCTTTGAGGCTCCAGGCTTCAAACATTAACGCGAAAAAGGCCTCGTTCGTTGAATAGAGGCCTTTTTTTGTGGCCTTTAATGGCCCAAGCTTAGCGTAGGCGGTTCACCACCGGCTTGAACAAGTCGCGCAGCTTTAGGGTGATCGGGTCGGGCGACATCACGAATATGCCGATTTGCTGGGCAATGGCCGGATTTCGATAGGTCGCCAACTGACGGCGATAATTTCCCTCGCCAACCTGCAATACCACAAACGCTTTCAGCAGGAACATCAAAATAACCAGATGAAAGATCAACGCCCACGGCATCCGAATGCCGCGAAACGACCGCCCTGTGGATTTTTTGTACCGAGGCGCCCTCGGCTTGTCGGGTTGCTCAGTCTCGACCTGTCGCAAAATGCGACGAAACTCATCAATATTATCTCCGGCCACGGGCTGCCCTCCCAAACCGATTATTTTTCAGCAGGTTAGCGCATATGCGCGCAAAAATCAACCGGTGCGAATCAGGCTAAGCGTCGTCCACTCCCCAAGCTCCAGTCGATCATCGAGCCCAAAGCCCAGAGCCTGATAGATCGCCAGAACCTCGTCGGCCTGCGTGTTCAAAATCCCCGACAGAATAACATAGCCCCCGCGCGCGACCGCCTCGGCCATATCCGGCGCAAGCGCAATCAGCGGGCCTTTGAGGATATTGGCAAACACCAGATCAAACGGCGCTTTGGCCTTGATCGCGGAATGGTCAAACCCGGCACAGGTGACGCAATGAATTCGCCCCTCAAGCCCGTTCAGCACCACATTGGCGCTCGCCGTATCAACGGCGATCTGGTCGATATCGCTGGCGATCGCCGCAAACTCCGGCCAGATTTTCACCGCCGCCATCGCCAATACCGCCGTTCCGCAACCAATATCGGCCACGTTTTTACCAACAAACCCGCCGGTGGCCAGACGATCAAGCGCCATCAGGCAACCTTGGGTCGTGCCATGATGTCCGGTGCCAAACGCCAGCGCGGCATCTATCGCCAAGGGGACCACGTCATCGGGAACTTTATCGGCGTCATGGCTGCCATAAACAAAGAACCGACCAGCCACCACGGGCGCAAGATCGCGCCGAACTTTGGCCACCCAATCGACTTCGGGCAGTTCAGAAACTGCGAACGGTTTGGCCCCGAACGCGGCAGCCAACAGGGCCAACCCGACCTCGTCAGGAAGCTCGACAAAATAGCCGCCAAGCTCCCAGACATCAGAGCCATCCTCGACCTCCGACACGCCAACCCCGGTCGGTTCCGGGCGCAAACCCTCCATCGCGTCACCAAGAGCGGTCGCGGCCTTATGGCCAGAAAGTGTGGTTAATGCGGTAAACGTAGTCATTTTTCGGCGTTCCTGACCCCAACAAAGACCCAGGCACCTATCCCTGCCTCAGGTGCGGGTCAAGCCCCCGGAGCGCCCGGACACCTGACGCCAGTGCCGCCAATTCCGCAATATCCCGAGGGGTTCTTGGCCAAATATTGTTGGTGGTAATCCTCGGCCATATAATAGACGCCCGCTTCACCGATTTCCGTTGTAACCGGCCCCAAACCAGCCTGTTTCAGCCGTGCACCGTAAGCGGTTTTTGAGGCCAGAGCCGCCGCCAGTTGCGCGTCGTTTCGGGTGTAAATCGCCGATCGGTATTGAGAGCCCATGTCGCCGCCCTGTCGCATTCCCTGCGTGGGGTCATGGCCCTCCCAGAACGTTTTCAGCAAGCTTTCAAAGCTGATAATCGCGCGCTGATAGACCACCTCGACCACCTCGGTATGACCGGTCTGGCCGGTGCAGGTCTCCTCATAAGTAGGGTTCGGCGTGAGGCCACCCGCATAGCCGACCGAGGTCACCCAAACGCCGTCCAACTGCCACAGCAAACGTTCAGCGCCCCAAAAACACCCCAAGCCAAACAGCACCGACTGCGTGCCATCAGGGCGAGCATTCGCCAAGGGGCGACCGTTTATATAATGGGTTTCAGCGGTAGGGATCGCGTTTTCGCGCCCTCTCAGAGCGGTCTCTGGTGTCAGAATTTGCACAGGTCTCAGGCCGTTCATGTTATTTATCCCTTGGTTATCGGCTCAAATAATATGGCTTTTAACTGAATATTTACAAGTTAGCGCCTATCATCGGTTCACAGCAGCATCACTCACAGGCACACTCCTCAGGGCCAGTTTGGAGACGAAAACCCACCCAGCCAAGGCCGCAACCACGCCGACGATTGCGCCAGCCAAAGCCTGACCATATATGGCACCGGCGGCCCCGAACCAGCCGCTCAAGCCAAGCGCGAGCGGCCACACCAGCACCCCGTCGCGCGACCAGTTAAACAGTGTCGACCAACCGGCACGACCCAGATTGTTAAACGCAGCATTGGCAACAAACAGCGCGCCGGTAAACACATATCCCGCCGCCGCCAAAGTGGTGAACGCGCTGACCATATGCGCCGCCTCATCGCTCAAACCAAAGGTTCGACTAACAAACGAGGTGGCCATCGCCAGCAACGCCCACGCAATCACCGTATATGACAGGCAGAAAATCAGCGCGTCACGATAGGTCGTGCGCACACGATCAAACCGGCCAGCGCCAAAGTTCTGCCCGAAAATGCCGCCAATCGCGCCCGACAATGCAAACAACCCGCCAAAAGTCAGCACCGCTAAACGCGCCACCACCGCCCATCCGGCCATTGCACTGTCGCCAAACCCTGCAATCACCGAGGTCAAAATAAAGTTACCAAACGGCGTCGACAACTGGGTCAAAATGACCGGAACCGCCACCAGCGCGAACGGTCGAACCAGCCGCCTGAAATCTCGCCATCCAACCTTGCTGGCCAGATCATGCACATGCAGCACAAAATAGATCGACAACGAGGCCGACAGCACCCGCGCCACCACCGAAGCAATCGCCGCACCGTCAAGCCCGAGCCCCAGCGCGAAAATCAACACCGGATCAATCAGCATCGAGATCAGACCAGACGCCAGCGTCACCATCATCGCCCGATAAGCATCACCCTCTGCGCGCAAAACACCCGACCCGATCATGCCCAACGACAACAGGGGCAGCGCCGGAACCGAGATCAGCAAATATCGCGCGGCCTCCAGCTCAACCTGCCCTTGCGCCCCCAAAAGTCGTAGGATTTCATGGCGATAAGCAACGATAAGAGCCGCCGCGCCCACTTGCAAAGCAAAGGCAGATACCGCGCAAACACTGGCCTGACGCCGCGCCTCTGCGCGCTCGCCCCGCCCGATCAGCAACGAAACCCGCGCCGTGGTGGCAATCATCAAGCCAAGCCCGATAGAGATCGAAAAGAACTGGACCGTCCACGCAAATCCAAGCGCTGCGACCAACCGCTCGACCCCCAAAAGCGACACCCAAAACAGGTTCGCGGCATCGATCAGAAACATGAAAGTCACGCCAATGGCCCCGGTCACGGTCATGCGGATCACGTGGCTCATGGTGGAGCCGGTCACAAACTTGCCAACAGGCTCAGACATCGTTCATGCGGCCTCGGGCGAACGCTTGCGCGGCGAAAAAACCGTCTCGTTTCCTTCGCTGGGATTGCGCGGGATCAGGCGCACCAAAGCCAGCGAGACCAGCGCCATCGCCGCCGCAAAGCCAAACACCAACCCCGGAGATTTAATCCACAAATAGCCCAGAAAAACCGGCAGAAAAATCGCTGAAATGTGGTTAATCGTAAACGCGACCGCCGCCGTGGGGGCAACATCCGCGGCGGCGGCAATCTTTTGAAAATAGGTTTTCTGCGCGAACGCCAAAGCAAAAAACATGTGGTCCAGAACATAAAGACCGGCGGCAATCACCGCTCCCCAACCAAAATAATAGACCCCGCCGTAAGCCATAAAAATCAGCGCCAGCCCCGAATATTCCAGCGTCAGTGCCGTGCGCTCGCCAAACTTGGCCACGACGCGCCCCATGAGCGGCGCAAAAACGATATTGGCGATGTAGTTGATCATGAACAGGGCGGTCAGTTGGTAAACCTGAAACCCGAAGCGCTCGACCATCATGAACGCCGCGAAAACCACAAATATCTGCCGCCGCGCCCCCGCCATCAATTGGATCGCATAATAAAGCCAATAGCGCTTTCGCAAGATCATTTTCTTGTGCTGGGGCGTCGGGCTGTCAAATTGCGGATAAGCCACAAAGCAAAAAATCGCCAGCACAACGGTCGCCCCTCCGCCCACGAGATAAGCCATCCGATAGGTCAGCCCGAAATAGAGCCATCCCACGATAATCAACCCATAGGCCAGCAACGAGGCGGCGGACCCCACCGCGACCAACAAGCCCAAAGTCTGCGGAGCCTTGCTGCGGTCGAGCCATTGAAGTTGCAGCGATTGGTTAATGGTTTCATAATAGTGAAAGCCGATCGAACTGATCATGGTGGTGACCAGCAGCCCCTCAAAAGACGGAAAATAAGAGGTCACCGCGACCGCCACGCCAAGCGTGATCAGCGCAACAACACCCAACACCTGCTCGCGCATAAACATGATCACCGCAATCACACCAACCGCCAAAAAGCCGGGGATCTCGCGCACCGATTGCAGCCAGCCAATATCCACACCGTCAAACCCGGCGACCCCGATGACAAAATTATTCAGCATTGCCGACCAAACCGAAAACGCCAGCGGCATCGCGGCGGCCATTACGAACAGCAAAATAATCGGCTGTCGCCAGCGCGGCAACGCTTTGGCCTCTTCCAGGGTGTAAGTTGTAGGTGACACAAAAATTCGCATAGAACCCGACTAATCGTTTCAACAGACGGGCGCTAGCCTCTATTAACCTTTGTTGAGTTATCTTCGATATTATCTCTACTTTAAGAAGAGTCAACAACCGCCAACCGCAAACCGATTTACAAGGATTTCTGCTCATGAATGACTGGAATTGATCCGAGAGGCGGAAACCGCTATTTAGGTACTCAGGCAAAAACCGGGCTGACCGGTGGGTATAACTGCGTAGATCAGGATCGAGATTCCATGAGCCCTTATGACCGGCAACCCCAAAAGTCATTTTGGAAAACCGCTGTGGCCGCCAAGAACATGTTTGAAATCGCCGATCTCTGGGCCCCGAAATTTCAAATCAGCGCCGATATGCCAATCGCCGCATATGGGTCTTGCTTTGCCCAGCATTTCGGCGCGGCGCTGCGAGCGCGCGAGTTTGACTGGCTCGTCACGGAAACTTGCCC
Organism: Alphaproteobacteria bacterium; assembly: GCA_013151335.1. GTDB lineage: Bacteria > Pseudomonadota > Alphaproteobacteria > Rhodobacterales > Rhodobacteraceae > UBA5972. The sequence continues at coordinate 19,960 of JAADIJ010000181.1, forward strand.
TTTCCCGTTAACGGCAGAACATGCGCTAACCTTTAACTACGGCGTCTTCTCCAGCCGGACCGGAAATATTTACACCACCTCCATGCTGCTGCAATGGTGCAAATGGGCCGCTGGTGAAGGACATCTACCTGATGAAATCTGGCAACAAGGGGACCGCTTCGTTGATCCGTTCCGTCCGCGAATAGAACCGGATGGCTTTGATACCGAAGCCGAGCTTCGCTCGTCGCGCTTGACAGCCATAAAGTATTTCCGCCAAAGCATCGAACAAGCCCGCGTGCTGACCTTTACCTTGGGATTGACCGAACGCTGGAGCAATAAGGTTAATCAAACCGAATATCCCATTTGCCCCGGCACTGCCGCAGGCCAATTCGACGAAAACATCCATGAATTCAATAATATGAGCTTTGCGCAGGTTTATGAAAATCTGAGCGCCGCGAGTGCAATAATGAAAAGTCTGAGCCCAAAACTTAAGATATTACTAACGGTCTCTCCGGTCCCGCTTACGGCCACAGCTGGTCAAGAACATGTGCTGGTCGCCACCATGCACTCAAAGTCGATCTTGCGCAGCGTCGCCGGGCAGATGGCGCTTGAAAACCCGGATGTCGATTATTTTCCCTCTTACGAAATTATCAATAGCCCCGCCTTTCGTGGTGCTTTTTTCAACCCGAACCTGCGAAATGTGTCGCACTCAGGTGTTGAATTTGTCATGGAAAGTTTTTTCGATTGCCAATCGGCGAGCTTCCCCCAAGCCAAGAAACGCCGCGCACCGACGCGCGCAAAACAGACGGATATCATTTGTGAAGAAGAACTTCTGGCGGCGTTTGGACCCAAAGAATGAAAATCTGCCTCCTTGGAACATCGCATATCGCCCCCGTGAGCGCGACTTGGGAAGGGGGTCTCAAGGCCAAAAACCCGAACCACAGCATCACCTTTTTCGGCGCTCCCGGCACCCAAATTCTGGGGCTTAAAAACAAAGCCAACAAACTCGTTCCCAACAACGATAAACTGGCAGAAAACTTCAAGATCACGTCCGGGGGCCACTCGTTTATAGAGCCCCGTCTGTTTGACATTTTTGTGGTCATGGGTTTGTGTCGCGACCTGCATATGCTGGGAACCATTATTGGCGGCGGCTATTCAATCGCAGTGACAACACAATCCTTAGTTGATTATTGGAAGTGTTCCAACCTGTTAAGAATGGTTAAGCGCGTACGCGCGGCTACTGGCTCACCAATATTTGCGGCCCATAATCCCTTGCAGTCAGAGCATGCAAACCGGGCGGTGAACAAGGTATCGTTTGGCGAAATAATTCAGATCAGCAACGCGGTCGCCTTTTCAAACCTGGGGGCCGAGTTGATCGGCCAGCCGAGTGAAACCATCGTCAGGGAAACCGCGACGGCCACCCGATTTTCCGAAAACGCGCTACGGTTGGCAGTTAAAGGGCGTCCGGCGGGGACGCTCCACGATACTCGGGAAACTCGACACATGAACCAGGCGTTCGGACATTTATGGCTGTCAGAATTCTTGCTAAAACTTGACACAAATTAGCAATGCTTGTGCCGCCATAGCAAAGGCCGCGAAAACTTCCGCGGCCTTATAAATTTCTACTGAACTCGCAGAGATCAGTTCTTGGCGTAATATTCCACCACCAGATTTGGCTCCATCATCACCGGATACGGCACATCGGATAGGCCAGGCGTGCGGATAAATTGTGCAACCATTTTGCCGTGGTCAACGCTCAGATATTCCGGCACGTCGCGCTCTGGTGAGCCGACCGCTTCGAGAACCAGCGCCAGTTGACGCGACTTTTCGCGAATAGCGATCACATCACCTTCTTTGACCCGGTAGGACGGAATATTAACTCTTTTGCCGTTCACTGTTACATGCCCGTGGTTCACAAACTGGCGCGCGGCAAATACTGTCGGCACGAATTTGGAGCGGTAGATAACCGCGTCCAGACGACGCTCCAGCAAGCCGATAAGGTTCTCGCCAGTGTCACCTTTAACGCGTTCAGCCTCGGCATAAATACGGCGGAACTGCTTTTCGGTCACATCGCCGTAATAGCCTTTAAGCTTTTGCTTGGCGCGAAGCTGAATACCGAAATCGGAAAGCTTGCCCTTGCGGCGCTGACCGTGTTGGCCGGGGCCATATTCACGGCGATTTACCGGGGATTTCGGGCGGCCCCAGATGTTTTCACCCATTCGGCGATCAAGTTTATACTTGGCAGACGTGCGTTTTGTCACGGCTGATCTCCTTCTTACAAAATGAAGGGCGTTGTCCTTTCCCGAACCGGGCGACAGACCTCCCCTTGCGGGGCTCACCAACACCAATAAAGTCTCTGACCTCGCGACCAGATGCGTGGGTTATAGGCATATTGAAATCGGAGTCAATGGGGGTTTCCCATTCACCCTCCCGCCGTCTATTATCAAGTGCTACAGAGGCGCTAATATGAGGCGCAAACATGTTGTAAAAAGGCCTTTCAAGTTGAAAACCGCCCTGAAATCCCTACTGCAAGGCCCGGTCGGAAGTTATTTGATCGCGCTTTACCTGCGGTTTGTCAGCCTGACATCGCGCCACCTGATTGAGAGCCACCATCCAGACAGCCCGAACGAAACCCGGTGCGCGGTGATTTACGCCACATGGCACGGTCAGAATTTCGTCTTCGCCTTCCGGTTTCGCAAGCACATCTATCCGGTCTTGCTGGTCGCACTTCATGGTGACGGGCAATTGATTGGCCGCGCGATGCGCTATTTGGGGGTGCCGCTAATTTATGGCAGTGGGGCCACTGACAAAAAGAACGGCCAAAAGGGCGGCGCGCGGGCGTTTTTGCAATTGCTGCGCGCACTCAAAAGGGACCAATCGGTGACCCTGACTGCGGATGTACCCAAAATCGCGCGCGAGGTCGGCGAAGGGATTGTGCTGTTGGCGCGCAAAAGTGGCGCGCCAATCGTGCCCGTTGCCATGACCACTTCGCGCCGCAAAATCGCCAAGAACTGGGATAGAATGCAGATCAATCTACCATTTTCGCGGATGGTATTCGTGGAAGGTGCGGAGATTGAGGTGCCTGACGACGACACGCCCCTCAAAACCTATCAACAGCAGCTTCAATCAGCGCTTGATCGCGCGCAAGAGCGTGCTTTTGAGCTTGCCGATAAGGGTTAGGGCCAGTTGTTTGGGGTAAACGACAGCGACATCGGCTCGGGGAAGAACACCTCGTCTAGATTCTCGCCAGGGCCTTTGCGGTCCACAACCAAAAAATCCTGAGCCTCATCTAAAACCAGCAGCGGATGATGCCAGACACCGCGCCTATATTGCAGCCCCTGCCCGCCGTTAACCATAAACAGACGACAGGCCCTTGGCGTTGGCTCTGACGCCACAACCGCCAACCACGGACGAGCGCTAAGCGGCATAAAAGCTTGTGAGCCATGCGGGTGACGCTCCAGCATCGCCACGCGGAGCGGCCGTGGTCGGCCGCGAAAAATCGACAGGATTACCTGCGCGTCGCTCTGAGCCTCGGCCAGCGCATGAAACCGCGTGGTGAAGCCATCGTTTATCTCAAATGCCATCGCTGGATCGGCCTCGATTATAGATCCATATGGCGCGAATGCTGCTTGGCTTAACGGCTCGGGCTTTATGGTCCGGCTCATCCCAACCTCAAGGACGGATGCCGGTTCATGTCTTTATAAAGCAGATAACGAAACGGTTCCGACCCCGCCGCATAGCACGCCTGCGGGCAATAGGCGCGCAGCCACATAAAATCACCGGCCTCGACCTCGACCCAATCGCGATTAAGCTTGTAAACCGCCTTGCCTTGCAACACGTAAAGGCCGTGCTCCATCACATGGGTTTCCTCAAACGGGATCACGCCGCCCGGTTGAAATGTCACGATATTGACCTGCATATCATGGCGCATATCGCTCGCATCGGTAAACCGCGTCGTGGCCCAGCGCCCGTCCGTATCGGGCATCGCCACCGCTTCAACCGCTTGATCGCTGGTGACAAAAGCGTCGGGCGCATCAATCCCGTTGACAGGCTCGTAAGCCTTTCTGATCCAGTGGAAACTGGCCGCAACGTCGCCTTTATTTCTCAGACTCCACGCTTGCGCGGGCGGAATATAGGCGTATCCGCCAGCGCTCATAACGTGGATCTTGGTGCCAAGAGTCAGGGTGATTTCGCCTGAAACTACAAACAAAACCGCCTCGGCACCCTTGTCCGGCTCAGGCATATCCGAGCCGCCATTTGGCGCAAGCTCGACAAGATACTGCGCGAATGTTTCGGCAAATCCGCTGAGGGGACGCGCCAATATCCACGCCCGCGCACCCTGCCAGTGGGGCAGCGCCGAGGTCACAATATCACGCATCACGCCCTTGGGAATAACGGCATACGCCTCGGTAAAAATCGCGCGCCCAGTCATAAGATTGGTTTGTGCGGGCAAGCCACCCTCGGGTGAGTAGTAAGATTTATCGCTCATAAAGCCCCGCTTTTGATGGTCTCAAACAGATAAGGCCGCAAGCGGCGCGCGGTCAAGGCTGATGGCTGCGCACGCACCTGATCAGGCCGGACGAACCGCCCGCCAATGGCGCGCAATATCTATGCGGCGCGTAACCCACACGTCCTTATGCCCCTGCACATAGTCCAAAAACCGCCCCAGCGCCGCCGCACGACCGGGCCGCCCAACCAGTCGACAATGGAGGCCAACCGACAGCATTCGCCCACCCTCACCATAAAGCGTATCAAAACTATCTTTCAAATAGGTAAAGAACTGATCGCCAGAGTTGAACCCTTGGGGCGACGCAAACCGCATATCGTTCACATCCAGCGTATAAGGCACAGTCAAAAATGGCCCATCCGGCCCTTTAACATAGTAGGGCAACTCGTCAGCATAGCTGTCGGCGGTATATTCAAACCCCGCCTCCATGGTCAAATCCAGTGTATTTTCAGAACTGCGCCCCTGATACATGCCAAGCGGAGCCTGCCCTGTGACCTCGGTGTGAAGGCGGATCGCCTCTTGAATATGCTCACGCTCCACGCTCGCGGGAACATTGCGATAATCGACCCATTTAAGGCCATGGGTCGCGATTTCCCAGCCCGCATCCTTCATCGCCGCGACCGCTTGTGGATTGCGCTCCAGCGCCGTTGCTACGCCGAATACCGTCAGCGGCATGTTTCTTGCGGAAAACATCCGGTGCAGCCGCCAAAATCCGGCGCGCGAGCCAAACTCATAGATCGACTCCATGTTCATATGTCGCTGACCCAGCCAAGCCTCGGCACCGACGATTTCCGACAAAAACGCCTCGGAAGCGGCATCCCCGTGCAGGATATTATTCTCGCCGCCCTCCTCATAGTTAACCACGAAATTAACGGCGATTCGCGCCCCATTCGGCCATTCAGCGCGCGGCGGATTGGCCCCATAGCCGACCATATCACGAGGATAATCAGTCATGATCGTGCCTCCGTTAATGCCAGCGGTAGGGCTTGTTCAAACAAATCAAGGTCGGTTTGGGTGCCTGCGGACAGGCGAATGCAACGGTCATGCGGGGCCACAAATGGCATGCGTATGAACACGCTGCGCGCCAACAACGCCGCCAACACCCGTTTGGCAAACGCTCCGTCAGCGCCGCAATCAATGGCGACAAAATTGGTCGAGGACGGCACGACAGTCAAGCCGTTCGCCGCCGCAATCTGGCCAATCCTCACACGTGCTTTGGCAACCAGACCAAGCGTTTGACTTAGATATTTCTGGTCAGCCAGCGCCTCCAACGCGCCCGCCTGCGCCACCCGGTTCATGCCAAAATGATTGCGTATTTTGTCGAATGACTGGACCAGACCCGCGGCAGCGATCCCGTAGCCCACACGCGCACCCGCCATTCCATAGGCTTTGGAAAACGTACGAAACCTGATGACGTTGTCACGACTGACATCAAACCCCGGCGCGGTCCCCTCTGGCGCGAACTCGATATAGGCCTCGTCCAGAACCAAAAGCGCGCCCTCCGGCACCGCGTCAATCACCGCTGAAATCACCGATTGCGGGTGGCTGGTTCCCATGGGGTTGTCGGGATTGGCGAGATAAATCAGCTTGGCCCCAACCTCGCCCGCCTTTTCAATCAGCGCCACCGGATCCTCATAATCGCCCTTGTAAGGCACCTCGACCAGATCGCCGCCATACCCCCTCACATGAAAACTGAAGGTCGGATAGCCCCCGAGCGAGGTCACAACCGCGTCTCCCGGCTCGATCAGCATCCGCACCAGATAGCCAAGCAAGCCGTCAATCCCCTCGCCTACAACGATGTTTTCAGGCGAAATCTGGTGATGCGCGGCGAGCGCCTGCTTCAGGTCAAAATTTTCGGGATCACCGTATTTCCAAATATCCGGTGTGGCGATTTTCATCGCTCTGATCGCCCGCGGTGACGGCCCAAACACGTTCTCGTTCGCGCCTAAACGCGCGTCAAATTCGGCCTCCCTAATCCTTTCTTGAGTTTCCGGTCCGACAAACGGAACGGTTGACGGCAATGAGGCTACAAGCGGGGTATATCTGGGCTCTGTCATAGGTCCAGAATTAACCGAATTGGCCCTCTCGCAGCAAGGCCGATCTTTGAAAAATCCACGTAAAACCGAGAGGCCCTGCCCCGGGTCAAACCGAGAGCAGGGATTCTTCCACTTGGACGGTCATCGGCGTCCCCGCCTGCACCGTGTTAGGAGGCTAGACCGGGAATGGTTTCCAGTTGGAGGCCCCAGCATAACCCAGCGTTTCGGCCCGACTAATTGGATTTGGGCATAGCTGGGCGATTTGGGTAGCCAGTTTACGGCTGTTTGGCC
>JAADIJ010000118.1 GCA_013151335.1 Alphaproteobacteria bacterium
CTATATCGTTTGTTCTTCATTCAAAATCTCCTCAGATATTATGCCGAGAAAATTCTACGCGTGAACACCACTAATTTGCGGGGGGATTACCCCACCAGTTGAATGTTGTCGTGGTACGAGCCCAAGCCAAGCTGCAAAATCCCGACCCCGACGAAAGCTTTCCATAGGTGGGCCATCCGTGGTTTCTTCGCCAACATCCGGTCCAGCCACGATCCTTTGGAAGCATGGGCTAAATTACTCATACACGAAAGGTCGGACACTCTCGGTGGTTCGCCCCTAAAATTCGCTCCAGGTATGACTCGGCGGTTTGGTCGCGTAGGATTTCCGGTTCTTAGCACCAGACAACCCTGACTCTTCCTCCACGTCGGCTTGCCACATTTTTTCTGTCTTTGAAGGAGCATTATCTTCTCCTTCACTACCGGCTGATGGCCCATCCTGCGATGCAAAAAAGCCGACAAGATCGACGAGCAACCTTGATTGGACTATTAAATTGCGCGCAGCGGACGCACTTCTATCCGACAAAAGAGCATTTTTCTGAGTGATTTCATCCATCTGGCTAACCGTTGTTGAAACTTCCTCCACTCCAATAGTTTGCTCCTTGCTCGCTTCAGCTATTTCGCCGATCGTGTCCGCGACCGTCCGAACGCTATCTAGGATTTCTGTGAGCGCAACATCTGTTACTCCCACCAACCGATCTCCTGCTTCCACATGCTCTGAGCTTAGGCCGATCAGATCTTTTATGGTTTTAGCAGCTTCGCCGGATCGTTGTGCCAACGTCCGGACCTCTGCGGCAACTACAGCAAAACCCTTTCCCGCATCGCCGGCTCTTGCAGCTTCAACGGCTGCATTGAGAGCCAACAGGTTGGTCTGAAATGCGATGGATTCGATGGTTGAGACAATGTTACCTATCTCGGTAGCGCTTGCGCGAATATTAGCCATGGCCTCGACAGTTTCGGCCACGAGTTCTCGACCGTGTTCGGCCTGTTCTCGGGTTACCAATGCCAGTTTATTCGCTTGAATAGCATTTCCAGAGTTTGTTCTGACTGCTGCAGCCATTTCCTCCATCGCCGCCGCAGTTTCTTCGAGAGAAGCGGCTTGTTGCTCCGCTCGGGAAGAGAGTTCGGTCGCACCGGCATCAATGGTCTCGGCCGTTTCGCGCACTGATTCAGTAGAATTAGCGATTTGTCCAACGATCATATCCATTTTTTTTGCCATTCCATTGGCGTCATCTTTCAGGTTCAAAAAGCTGCCTTTATATTCGCCAGTGACGCGTAAGCTCAGATCACCTTTAGACATGCCAGAAAGCACCGTAACCGTTTCTGTAAGACCTTTATCGACAGTCTCAATCAGGAGGTTCAGGCTTTCTGCAAGCTCAAGCAAAAATCCGTCCTTACCGGCGATATCCAACCGATTCTTGAAATCTCCAGCTGCGGCGTCAGCAACAATGTCTCGAAATTCGACCACCGCCGCTTGCTCGCGTTCGCGTCGAACGGTCCGTTTTTCTTCCACCTCGCGGGCATTGCTCAAGGTTTCTTGCTCAAGCGCCAACTTCTGCTCAGCCGAATCCTTGAACACCTGCGTGGCCACTGCCATCGCACCGATTTCGTCCTTTCGATCTTGGAAACACACTTCGGCACTGAGGTCTCCGCCGGTCAGTTTTTGCATCACATCGGTGATATTTCGAATTGGCATGGCAATACCCCGTGCAAGAGCGGCGGCGATTAAGACCGACAAGACGATAACCGCTGCAACTGTCGCTGTGACAACAAACTGGGCCTGAGCCGTCGTGGACTCAGCCACTGAAAACGCCGCATTTTTTTCCGACCAGTCGGTCGCGACGATTTTTTGCATCATACCTTGAAATTCGGAGACATCTTTTTCCAGACGTTTACGCAATTTCCATGCGGATTTCACGGCCGTCATGGCACTATTGTGCAGAGCGGTAAAACCTGTGTCAGTGTTTACAAGTACATCAATCTCGTCGACGAGATTAGCAAGAGCCTTCTCGGCTTTTTGATCCTTTGGCGAAAGAACGGGCCCGAGATCGGTGATTTCGGTTCTGATTTCCTCCAATATCACGTTGAACTTATTCGCCGCCGACTTTACGTCGCGCATATTGGATGCATCCACTATCTTCTCAAGAGCAATCCTAAGTTCCCTTATCAGCGACTGAACCCGATACGCGCTGTGAATTGCCTGCATTGTTCCGGACGTATTTGCGACCTGACTGGACTCTCCGGCCGCTCGCGCAGAAGTTTGCAGCGTAGCGGCACCTGTTTGCGCGTTGTTATTCTGCACATTTGGTTTGATTTTCTTACCGAGCGACGTGACCAGCAAATCGGAGGTCTCAAACGCTTTTCTAAATTTCTTTTTAGCCGTTCTCAGCAATTTGTCGGCTTTTTCCAAAGCGCTCATTTCGGCGTGAAGGCTACCGTTCAGACCGTCAAAATCTGTGAAAAACCTCTCGCTGATCTTCCGATCTGGTCCCAATGGCGAGACTTGTCCCTCCGCAAGATATATCGCCTCCATCTCGTCAAACCCTTTGGCAACGGAAATGCGCGTCTTTTCCAGCGCGGCATCGGCGGCAACCTGGGCGACATTGGTCCTTTCTGCAAACGCGCGGGCAAGAACATAGTTGGCTGTTTGGGTGTCGTGCTGCATTTTCAAAGCCGCCCGAAGAAGCGGATTGCTTATGGTTTGCAAGTTGCCCGTGAGCGTCACGATCTTGGACAGATACACGAGCCCCGCCGCGCCGGCAAATGCAGAGAGGATTGCGAACAACACTCCTGCCATGAAAAGTTTTGATCTGATCGACAGGCTGCTGAAATTCGGCATTGGCAGGCGTGGCATATTGGCGTCTCCACTCATGTGGTTGTGGTTGTGGTTGGGATTGGTGTCGAAATTTCAGGCGATGTTGACGCCATCTAATTTACGGATGGTTAATTGCGAAAATATTTTATCTGGGATTTTAGACATTCTCGCCCGAACCATGAAGGTTAACCATTTGTTATGATTTACGAAAATATTTTATGGTAAAAGAAATGAACCCTTTAGTAATCTTTTTTGGATAGGCGTTATGAACCCGGGGCCGATGCGATAGTTGGCTCATAGACTTGGCTCGGCCCGCCTGAACAAAAGGATTTCATCCAGATGACATATATTTCCCTCCCAAGTAGCGGGCCGTTTACGCGGCGTTTTAGGCTCACCCATCCGACGGCCTTGGGAGCACGCGCCCGCGCCGGGTGCCCGCAATGAAACTTGAGAAGAAAATCCTGCCCAACGAGCGGCCGCCTGATACCCGCACTGGTATCCGCGCTGCGCCAACGGGGGAGCTTGCCGTTCTGAGCGATACCGAATTTGTGCGGCTCGCCGAGCGAATTCATACCCTTTCCGGCATTGTTTTACCTGATTTTAAGCGTCAATTGGTCTTTAGAAGACTGCGAAAACGGCTGCACGCGCTCGGGCATCAAAGTTTCAAAGAATACCTCCTATATTTAGATAGCGATCACGGCGCGGGCGAAGCGCGCGAGTTGATCAACGCGATTACCACCAATCTCACCAGCTTTTTTCGCGAGCCGCACCATTTTGATGACCTGACGAAGTTTGTGAGCGCCCCGAACCTGCCCGAAAACCCCTCGCGCAAAATCAGGATTTGGTCCGCCGCCTGCTCGACCGGCGAGGAGCCATATTCGATTGCCATGACCCTAAAAGCGACCGGCCTGTTCACCAACAAGAGCGATGCCCGCATTCTTGCGACCGATCTGGATACCGATGTTCTAAGCCGCGCGGATCGCGGTATTTACACCAGCGAAAACGCCAGGCATTGCGAAAAAATCCATCTAAATACCTGTTTCAACACCATCTCGGAACAGGATGTTCAAGTCGTTGATTCAATTAAGAACATGATCACATTTAACCAACTCAACCTGCATAAAACCTGGCCCATGCGAGGGCCCCTTGACGTGATTTTCTGCCGAAATGTGCTGATATATTTTGACGCCGCAGCGAAACACTCGATCGTCGACAGGATGGTCAAACTGCTGCGCCCCGGCGGCAAGCTCTATCTCGGGCATTCTGAATCCATGTGCGGGCATCACCCCGACTTAGAAAGTCAGGGCCAAACGATTTATCAAAAGGTAAACCAAGTATGAACGAAACGATGTCGCGTACAAAGCATAACCATAGAACCGATGACTATTGGGATGCCCGCCTTGAAGGCTATGTTCATATGGTCCAGCCGGGGGGATTCGCGATCGCCTCCTATCCCGATCAAATCCTTGGGACACTACTTGGATCATGTGTTTCGGCCTGCATTTGCGATCCGTTTTCGGGGATTGGTGGGCTAAATCATTTCCTGTTGCCAAGCAGAAATGAGGCGAGTAGCGACAATGATCACGATGCCGCCAGATATGGGGTGCATGCGATGGAAATGCTGATCAACGAGCTTCAAAAACTGGGCGCAAAAAGATCCAGACTACAGGCAAAGCTCTTTGGCGGCGCGCATATTGTCGACATCTCGTCCAGCGACTCTGTTGGTGCGCGCAATCAAAAATTCGCCACCGAGTTTTTAAGTCGCGAGGGCATCGCAATCACCGCCACCAATCTGGGCGGCAATCATGCCCGAAGGATTTTTTTCCGCCCCACACTTGATAAGGTTCTGGTGATGATCCCCGAAAGATCAGTGGTTCAAAAAGTCAAAGCGGCCGAATCTCAACTACGTCGCCGCTTGCCAGATCGGTCTGAAACCGGTCGGGTTGAGCTTTTCTGATGATCCGAGCCAAAACCACCAAAAAGCCGTCGTCAAAGATACGGGTCGTCATCGTTGATGACTCGCGCATGATGCGAGCGTTACTGCGCCAAGCGATGGAATTTTTCCCCGATATAGATGTGGTCGGTTCGGTCGAGGACCCATTTCAAGCGCGTGAAGTAATTCGCAAAACCAACCCTGACGTGGTTACCCTCGATGTGGAAATGCCCCGTATGAACGGGCTTGAGTTTCTGGAAAAAATCATCAAATTCCGACCGCTTCCGGTGATAATGGTATCAAGTTTGACCTCCGCAGGGGCGGACATTACGTTTCAGGCCTTGGACATCGGGGCGGTGGATTTCGTCACAAAACCCACCAACCGAGTCGAATGGGATTTGTTTTCCGAAATTATCTGCCGAAAAATATCAATTGCAGCGCGCGCCAACGTCACCCGACCAAACAAACGCCTACAGCCACGGGTAGACAGTCGCGCGGGCTTTCCGCCCACAGCAAACGACACTTCGCTGGGGAGCAGGGAACGAGCAGCTGAACTGCATAAAACAGTCAAAACTCACGATGCATCGGCAAGCGAGCAGCAATTTAAACTAATCGCTATAGGCGCTTCGACCGGCGGGGTGACGGCGATTGGCGAAGTTTTGCACCACCTGCCGCCCACAGCACCGCCAGTCGTGATCGCGCAACATATGCCCCCCGGTTTCACCAAGCGCTTCGCCGCACGTCTTGCACAGGCTGCGCAAAAAGACATCGCCGAGGCCCAAGATGGCGAACCGCTCACATGTGGAATGGTTCGGATCGCGCCGGGAGATCAGCATTTGCTGGTTGCAAATGATCGTGGTCGATTGACCTGCTTGCTCGAGCAGACCCAGCCAATTTCGGGCCACCGCCCCTCGGTTGATGTGCTGTTTCATAGCGTCGCCGTTGCTGTGGGACGCCGGGCTGTTGGCGCTATTTTAACTGGCATGGGATCTGATGGCGCACTTGGGTTGCGCGAAATGAGACAAGCTGGAGCGACGACATACGCGCAGTCCGAAAATACCTGTGTCGTTTACGGCATGCCCAGAGCAGCGGTCAAACTTGGCGCGGTAGACGATGTGCTCGACATCGGGGACTTGGCCAAAACGCTGATAGACCTGCCAGCGCCAAGGCAAATACGGTCCGATAGCTGATTTTCCCCAATACCGGGCGGAGTTTGTGATAAAGCTGTGGCATGTCGCGCCTCGCCATCACCATCACGCTGCTTTCGCTGTTGCTCGTTGCCTGTGGTCGCCCCTTGTCACAGACCGAACGCAAGTTCGCGACCACCTTATTTGGAGCCGAGCTTTCTGCTAACAAGGTTCGCGTCGCCAGTTTTACGGCCCTGAGCACCCTTACCTCCATGCGCACCAAGCGCCCCCGAACTGCTTGCCGCGAGCGGATCTGGCCCGAGCCGACGACAGAAAAAGTCACCACCTTCACCGCCGCTTTTGTACTTTTCAACCGCATAAATATCGCGGCCAACCTCTATCGCCCGGACTATTTACCCAAATACCCCAGCGAACTGTCCCTGCCTGCGGCAATGCTGATCGCGCATGAATTGACCCATGTCTGGCAATGGCAAAACCGAAAAAAGACCGGATATTCGCCGTTGAAAGCCGCGCGCGAACATCGGCCCGGCGCTGATCCCTACCTGCTCAACCTGAGTTCTAAATCTGCGTTTCTGGACTTTCCGTTTGAACAACAAAGCGCGATCGTGGAGGAGTATGTCTGCTGTCAAAACTTGGACCCCTCCGGCGGCCGCACCAAAAGATTGCACGAAATGCTCAAAACAGCCCTGCCGATAGCCACGATTGGCGCGCAAATTTCAACCGCGGTCACCGTCCCGTGGAGCGGTGTTGAGCGCGCGGGAATTTGCGCCTGACCCCTGACCAAACGCCGCAAAGTTTGGCGATGCGTCAGGCAAACCGCTCTGACAACCAGCGAATGAACTCACCGGTGGTTTGGTCGCGATTAACCTCGTTCAGCGATTCATGCCTTGTGTCGGCGATAATATTAAGCGTCACATCAATCATGCCCGCGCGCGCCATCCGCTCTGACAGATGAACCATGTCGCGCCCTTTGTTGCTGCAAGGATCCTGCGCCCCGCCCTGAAGATGTACCGGCAAATCCTGCACGAGCTTGGCAAGATGAGCATCTTCTGCTCCAAAATAGACCCCGCGTATCAAATCGAGCCACAACCCCGTGCTAACCTGAAAACCGCATAAGGGATCGGCCACGTATTTATCCACCTCGGCCTCGTCTCTCGACAGCCAGTCATAATCGGTTCGATTTGGTGCAAAAACCTTGTTCCAAGCCTGAAAAGTAAGCTTATTCGCAAGCCCGCTAGGAGAGTTCCGCCCCCGTATCACCCCCTCCGCGCCGAGAATAATCCGCGAAATCGCCGCCAGCCCCCCGGTCTCGACCCCGGCATTCCAGCACACCAATCCGACGATCTCCTGTGGATGGCGCATGGCAAAATTCAAGCCAATAATAGAGCCCATCGAGTGGCCAAAACAAATGACCGGCACCTCCACGCGCGATTTGATGTGCCGATTTACCGCCAAGACATCTTCGACCACCTTGTCAAACCCGTTGGTCTTGGCAAACACGCCCAATGGCGCATCGGGGGCCTTGGTTTGACCGTGGCCGCGATGGTCATGGGCAAACACAGCAAATCCCGCCTTAACCAGCGCGCACGCGAACCGATCATAGCGCGCGGAATGTTCGGCCATGCCATGATTGATTTG
>JAADIJ010000127.1 GCA_013151335.1 Alphaproteobacteria bacterium
GACGAAAAACTCTGCTGTTTCAATGCCAAACCCCCCTATAATTCCTGCCAGAATTATAGCACGGAAATTGGGACGTTGTTCAGAGTTTCCTTAAGGTACCGGTTAGAAACTTCCTTTTCGCATGGGAGCCTGCAAAAGCCATAAGACGAGTCGCGTAGTATAGGCCAACCGGTCAAAAAAGTGCGACCACCTATCTTCAGGTAAGGTCGAACTCAGATTTCCTGTATCCCTGAATATACAGCAGAGCGGTCAGATCAGCGTGGTTGATACAAATATTTGCCTGATTTTTCAGAGCGACAGAACCATGAAACGCCGCGCCAATACCGGCTGCCCTGATCATTTCTATATCGTTTGCACCGTCACCAACGGCAAGAACGTCTGTGGGGGAGAGGCCCTTTATCTCACATAATCTGCTCAGGGTATCAAGCTTTGCCGAGCGACCAAGGATCGGCTCCGCGATCTCTCCCGTCAGTTTGTCGGCGACAAAGGTAAGTTCATTCGCCTGATGGTCGTGAAAGCCGGTGATTTTGGCAATTCGGCTGGTAAAGAAACTGAAGCCACCTGAAACGAGGATGCAATATGCCCCGTGATGGCGCATGGTTCGAACCAGAGTACGGGCACCTGCTTTCACCGTGATGCGCTCTTTATAGACGCGTTCGAGCAGGCTGTATTCCATCCCCTTCATTAACGCCATACGTTGGCGCAGCGCTCTGGGGAAATCCATTTCTCCGCTGACCACAGCTTTGGTAATTCTGCTGATCTGTGAACCTACCCCGATGGCCGCGCCCAATTCATCAATACATTCCTGATCGATGATAGTTGAATCCATGTCGGAAATCAGAATGTGCTTGCGGCGGCCCCTGACCGGGATGCAGGCCGCGTCGATGTTTGTTCCTTCCAGCGCAATCAGAGCCTGCCTCGTAATCTCGGCAGCGGAAAGTTCCGACGGAAAAATCAGATCGCAGGCTTCATCCTCGGCGAGCCAGTCCAGTTTGCAATTCAGTTCTAACTGGCTGCAAACCAGATCCGTGTGCACTGGCAGCAAGGGCTCTGGTTCTGTATTCCCGATCAATGTCAGCACATACGTTATCATCAATTCACCACCGCGTCTTTGCTGTTATCATCGGCATTCCAACGTATCGGCTGCATTGACACACCAAGTTTCAGATCATAATGTCACTCTATGGATGAAGCTTGGACTATACCAGAAAAATGTAATTGGACCATACCAGATAAAGTCCGTAGTTCATGGGATCGCAAGATTCCCTACTACCTGCGGATCAGAGACCACTTTGCAAATATGATCGAGACCGGCACCCTGAGCACCGGCAGCAAACTTCCGCCCGAACGGGTTCTGGCCGACGAATTTTCGATCACCAGGGTCACCGCACGCCAGGCGCTGATGCGGCTGGAGGCCGAGGGTCTGATCTTTCGCGAGGAGCGGCGCGGATGGTACGTGTCTCCGCCGCGGGTGCGATATGATCCGACCGCCAATACCAGCTTCACCGAAAGCATTGCCGAGCAGGGGCGGATCGCGGGAACCGCCGTATTGGCCACCCATCGGGTCAAGGCCTCGCCGTGGCAAAGCGTCCATCTTGGTTGTGCGGTCGGTGATCTGATATTCGTGATCAACCGGTCCCGGTCGGTCGACGGGCGGGTAGTCCTGGTGGAGAAAATCCACATCAGGGCACAGCGCTGCCCCGGCCTTCTGGACTTTCCGCTTGACCAGTCGATGACCGGGCTGATGGAGCGTGAATTTGGCATCATTGAGCGCCGGGCGCAGATTGATATGCGGCCCACGGTCCTGTCGGAAGACCCGGCAAAGGCGCTGGGGGTCGCGGTGGGGACGCCGGGCCTGTATCTGTCACGCAGCATCCGTGACCAGTTTGACGCCGTGGTTGAGCTGGACGAAGAATTTTGGCGGCACGATGCCATCAGCATCAGTATTTCCGCAACAAAAAATCACGAGACCGAGAGTAGTAACTGACGTTAACAAGGCGTTAAAACCATGACAAGCCAGACTTCGATTGTTGTAGTCGAGAATATCAACAAGACCTTTCACAGCAAAGGACACACACCAGTAAAGGCGCTTCAGCATGTCTCCAACCATGTAGACAAGGGTGAAGTCTTGGTGGTGATCGGGCCAAGTGGCTCTGGGAAAAGCACATTTTTGCGAACCCTGAACGGTTTGGAACCGGTGGACGACGGGGTCATCATTATCGATGGGGTGGAGGTTACCTCCCCCAAGGCGAACCTCAACAAGTTGCGTCAGAATGTTGGCATGGTTTTTCAACATTTCAATCTGTACCAGCATAAAACGGCACTGGAAAATATTACCATGCCGCAGATAGTGGTCCTGAAACGCACCAAAAGTAAGGCCAACGAGATTGGCAATCAACTGCTCGCACGCGTTGGCATCGGGGACAAGGGTGACAGCTATCCCAGCGAGCTGTCTGGTGGGCAGCAGC
The DNA here is from genome assembly GCA_013151335.1 of Alphaproteobacteria bacterium. Classification (GTDB taxonomy): domain Bacteria; phylum Pseudomonadota; class Alphaproteobacteria; order Rhodobacterales; family Rhodobacteraceae; genus UBA5972. The sequence goes on from JAADIJ010000127.1 coordinate 2,469, forward strand.
AACGGGTGGCAATTGCTCGAACCTTGGCCATGACTCCAAAAGTCATGCTGTTTGACGAGGCAACATCTGCCCTTGATCCGGAAACCGTTGGCGGGGTTCTGGATCTGATGAAGGAACTGGCGGCTGACGGTACCACTATGGTTGTGGTGACCCATGAAATGGGGTTCGCCCGCGAAGCCGCCGACAGGGTCATCTTCATGGACGAAGGCGCCATTATCGAGGAAGGCACGCCCGACGAGGTCTTTGACAATCCTCAGCATGAACGAACAAAACTGTTCCTCAGCCAAATCCTATGACGATTTTTATCGTTTGGTATAGACCAGATTTATTTTTTGGTATATACGTGAACCGCTAGATCGGAAGTGCTGCAGCGATGGCATTCAATGCTCATGGCATGCAGCGGAAGATCGCCAATGGGAGAGAAGCAATGAAGAAAATCACCAGAATATTTTTACTTGGGTTGAGCGCGCTCGGGTTGGGTGTCGCAGCCCAGACGGCGTCGGCAGACGTCGTGCATGACATTATTACACGCGGCGAGTTGCGGGTTGCGGTTCAAACGCAGGGGCCGCCTGTCAGTTTTGTCGACAAGAGCGGCAACCGGACCGGATTCGCAATTGAAGTGGCCAAGATGATGGCCACCGACATGGGCGTCAAGCTGGTACTGCTTGATTTTGACTGGAAGGGTCTGATCCCGGCGGTCCTCTCCGGCAAGGCCGATTTTCTGGCCGCGGACATGACACCAACCGCCAAACGGACACTGGTTCTGAACTTTACTGATCCTTATCTTTACAGTGATGTGGTGCTGTACTCAAAAGCCAACAAGCCCTTCGCCAAATGGCAGGACGCCTGTGTTGCGGGGGTATCCATCGGGGTTGTTCAGGGCAGTAGCAACGTCGGCCTCCTCAAATCCAAATGTCCCGAAACGACCATCAAAGAATTTGCTGGTGGCGGGGCCGCAGTTGCTCAGGCCGTATCGGCAGATCGGGTCGATGCCGGGATCAATGATCAGGCATCCGCTGCCGGTTACCTGATTGACTACCCGGATTTCAAAATCCTCAAAGGTGCGCCGAAACGCTGGCCGCTGAGCTTTGCCACCCTACCCGCCAACACTCATCTTCTGTCTTGGATGAATAATTATTTCATGCTGATCAAAAATGACGGGCGGCTGGAAAAACTGGCGAATTATTGGATGCGTGGCCCGGATTGGAAGAAAGATCACTGATCCGGTGATCCTAATTAGTGCAATCGTGGGGGCTGGTCTAGAACGTGTCTGGCCCCCGTTTCTTAAACTGAGTCCCTGATACGGTTGGTGGAATGGACTGGATTCTTGATTTCTACAACTATCGGGTGGTTGAACAATATCTTCCCGAATTCCTCCGAGGGCTGGGCTGGACGGTCTGGATATCTCTGATATCGCTGGTTATTTCGCTGACCATCGGTACGATTACCGCCTTGATGCGGCGGTCTGCCAATCCGCTGTTATGGCGCCCTGCCGCCGCCTATGTTCAGATGATCCGCTCTACCCCGTTGCTGATCCAGATTTACCTGATCTATTTTATCCTGCCAACCCTGCCGCTACTTGATCGTCGTCTTGACGAACTTGAAAGCGGGATTGTCGCCCTTGGCCTGAACGCTGGTGCCTATATGTGCGAAATCATCCGCGCCGGGATTGAATCGGTTCCCCAAGGCCAAATTGAAGGTGCGCAGTCGGTTGGCATGACCAGATTTCAGACTATGCGCTACGTGGTTTTGCCGCAGGCATTTGCTCGGGTTGCACCGGTTCTGATGGGGCAGACGGCGGTGCTGATAAAGGATAGCTCACTGGTCAGTTTCATCGGTGTTTTCGAGCTTTTCAGCGCTGGGCTCGAAGTCTTGAACGAGCGGCTGATGCCAAACGAGGCGTTTTTGACGGTCGCCGCTTTTTATCTCGCAATTTACAGCGTCATGCTGTGGCTGACAGGTCGTGTCCAGCGCCGTCTTGGCGGGACCGCAACATAGGGAGAGAGGTCATGTTCGATATTGTTCAATCTACTATGCCGTTTCTTCTGGCCGGCTTGTGGATGACATTCAAAATTTCTGTAATCACTATCTTTTTTGGCAGCATTCTGGGAGGAATAATCGGCTTGTTGCGCACCCTGAACTATCGAGTGATCAACATTCCCTTCGGGGCCTACATCCACACCCTGCGCGGCACACCGTTCCTGATCCATCTATATATTGTGTACTTCGTGCTGCCTCAAACCGGTATCGCGTGGCTACAGCTTGACGCTTTTACGGCGGCGGTTATCGCGCTTAGTCTCTACACCTCAACCTATGTGGCCGAAATCGTGCGCAGTGCCATTCAGGCGGTGCCACGCGGACAGAGTGAGGCCGCGCGCTCAACCGGCATGAATGCCCTTCAGGCCATGTGGTATGTGATCCTGCCTCAGGCACTGAAACTGATGATCCCCCCAATGGGCGGCGTTTATGTCATCATCATCAAAGGCACCTCAATCGTGTCGGTGATAGGCATAACCGAACTGGTACGCGCCGGAGAACAGGCCACCCAGCGTAACCCGAGGGAATTGATGCTGATATACGGCATGACAGCAGTGTTGTATTTTGCCTATTGTTATCCAGTTTTGCGGTTTGCCAAATGGGCAGAAAGTAAATATGGCACCGTGCGCCTGCCATCGTAAAACCTGTCTCGGAGAGACATATCGCAAATCATGAGGGCAAGTCTTATGAAAATCGTCACCTACAATATCCAGTTTGGGCTTGGCAAGGACGGCCACAACGATCTGGGTCGGATCGCCGACGAAATCAGAGGTGCCGATATCATCGCGCTGCAAGAGGTTGAGCGCAATTGGCAACACAGCGGTTTGGTCGATCAGCCAAAGCTGCTGGGTGATATTCTTGCGCAGTATTACTGGGTTTACGGCCCCTATTTTGATGTGGATGCCAGCCAGAAGAGCGCCGATGGAAAGATCATCAACGCTCGCCGACAGTTCGGCAATATGATCCTGTCAAAAACACCGATACTGTGTTCCCGGTTGTTTCCCTTGCCAAAATCTTTCATTGTTGACCAGCGCAACATGGCTATGGGCATGCTCGAAGGAGTGGTTGATCTGGGCAATGGCCGGGCGTTGCGGATTTACAATGCCCATCTTTCGGCCAAATCCGAATCCGACCGGATCGAACAAATTCACTGTATAAGAAAAACAATTGCTCAAGCACCGGGCGAGGGCGGTGCCTGGACCGGTTCAAGCGACCATCCCTTGTGGCTTGAAGACAAGATTGCCCCCCCAATGCCGGATGAATTCATGCTGCTGGGCGATTTCAACCTTCCCGCAAATGGCCCCGAATATTCACATCTGATCCGCCGTGACGAGAAACAATCTGACCTGATCGACAGCTGGACGCATACTGGCCACGCATCGAATGAGGGCGTTACCTTTCGGGATTCCGAACCAGGCGGCGGTCAGCGCATTGATTTTGCGTTTGTGGATCAGTCAATGCAAAGTCAGGTCACGAAATCATGGATAGACGAGGATGCGCTGGGGTCCGATCATCAGCCGTTCTGGATCGAGACAGATGAATCTGTCCCGCTTTAGCGCCGTCCCGGGTGCTCCTGCCGGGGCCTTGGGCGGTGTTGCATCCTTCAGATACTTCTTGATCGTATTACGGGATAAACCCGTGCTCCGGCTTACAGACTGGATACTTCGTCCATCCCGAACCAAACGCCGGATCTTTGCTGCACTTTCCATTAATATCACCTGCTCATTCCCCGCGCCAAAATATGCGGATGTTAACAAAACACCCTTTCAGTGAATGCACGCATTCACCTGCCGGGCAGCGGGTGGGTCAATTTTGCATGCCTATTCACAGATAACTGAACTAGCGCAAAAGTAGATCGTCGACGCGGCGCCGCTGAGTAGCCTTGAGCGTAACGTTTTGCCATTTGCTCGCCGGTTACGAAATGTTAGTATTTGCCCAGTAATACCTAAATTGAAAAGATTACCTTGGCCTTTGATTTGCCCATCGATGCCGTCCTGCCCGAGCTTCTGGCCGCTCTGTCTAGTTATCGGCAGGCTGTGTTGGAGGCCCCACCGGGGGCAGGGAAAACCACGCGCGTACCCTTGGCTGTCCACGCCACTGGGCTTGTGGGCTGGCGCATCTTGATGTTGGAGCCGCGCCGACTTGCCACGCGCGCCGCCGCCGAACGAATGGCCAGCACTTTAGGGCAGACGGTCGGCCAAACGGTTGGCTACAGAATAAAGGGAGAAAGACGCACAAGCGAGCACACTAAAATTGAGGTTGTTACGGAAGGAGTTTTGACCCGAATGATCCAGTCCGACCCGGAACTTCCTGGGATCGGCATGGTGATATTTGACGAGTTTCATGAACGCTCCCTGCAAGCGGATTTGGGGCTGGCTCTGTGTTTGGAACTGCGCGAAGTTTTGCGCCCGGACCTGCTTCTTTTGGTGATGTCAGCGACGCTTGACACGGGACCTGTGTCAAAACTGATGGGTGACGCGCCGATCATAACATCGCACGGTAACAGCTACGCGGTGGAGACCCGCTGGTTAGAGCGGCCGTGGAAGAAAGCGCGGCAACCAGCACCTCGCTTTGAGGTCGCGATGGCCGACTTGGTCTGCGAGGCGATCTCCTCCACTCGTGGCGGGATGCTGGTTTTCCTACCCGGCGAGGGCGAGATTAGGCGTGTTGCAGCGACAGTTGGTCCACGTTTAGCGCAAGATTGCCACTTGCATCCGCTTTATGGCGCGCTTGATTTTAAAGCGCAGCGTCAGGCAATCACGCCCTCTGCCGATGGCCGCAAGATTGTGCTGGCAACAGCCATCGCCGAGACGTCGCTGACGATTGACGGCGTGACAGTTGTTGTCGACGGCGGTCTTGCGCGGCGCGCGAGGTTTGATCCGGCCTCTGGCATGTCGCGTCTGGTCACCGAGCGCGTCACTAAGGCCGAAGCGACTCAGCGGCGTGGCCGCGCCGGGCGTACCGCTCCGGGAATTTGCTTTCGGCTCTGGACTGAGGCCGAAGAAGGAAGTCTTGCGCCTTTTGCCCCGCCCGAAATTTTGAACGCCGATCTCGCGCCGTTGGTCTTGGAAATTGCGTTGTGGGGATTGCAAGACCCAACAAGCATGAAGTTTCTAGACCCTCCAAACCCTAAATCAGTCAACCGCGCCCAAACCGTTTTACGGGCACTTGGGGCAATCGATCAGGCTGGTGTAATCACCGAACACGGGCGAAAAATGGCGGCGCTACCGCTGCATCCGCGACTGGCTCATTTGGTTCTGACCGGCGGAGCAAATGCGGCGAAGATGGCGGCGCTATTGGCCGAGCGAGATATTCTGATCTCTGACCGCTACCCCATGCCGTCTGACATTTCCCTAAGGCTGGACGCCCTGAAAAACCCAGAACAATTTGAGGCCAACCATTCGCTGCGCGTCAACAGGCAAGCGCGCAAAATAGTTATGGCCAACGCGAGAACGCTCGTCGCCAGCAGAAAATCCGCGCTCAGCGTGGGCGAAATGGCGGCGTTGGCCTACCCCGACCGGATCGGCATGCGGCGAAAAGGCGACGCGCCTCGCTACATCTTGTCGGGCGGAAAAGGAGCGGTATTCGCGCCGGGCGACCCTCTTGGTCACAGCCCGCTGATAGTGGCGTGCGAGTTGGACGGAGATCGGCAGCAAGCCAAAATCCGTCTTGCCACCCCGCTTGATGAAACCGGGTTTCGAGCAGTTTTCCGCACGCAAATCAGCACCCGGCAGATATGTGAGTGGAACGCGCGCGCACGCGAGGTTACCGCGCGCCAGCAAGAGGTGTTCGGCGCGTTGACGCTCAGCGATCGACCATGGAAGGACTGCCCAAAAATCCAGTTTACCCGCGCCATGATCGACGGTATTCGCGATCTAGGTTTCGAGGTGATAAATTTTTCATCAGACGCCAAACTATTGATATCACGCATTGAATGGATACGAGCGCGCCACGCCGACATGCCAGATTTCTCCGAGTCCGGTTTGATGGATGATATGGAAAACTGGCTTGCTCCTTATTTGGGAACATGCCGAAAAATTGCTGACCTAAAATCCATCGACCTAAAAACCGCCCTACTGGCGCGGCTTGACTGGCATCAGAAAAAAATCCTTGAGCAAGAGGCGCCTGCCTTTGTTCTGGCGCCAACCGGCTCCAAACTCTTGGTCGACTATGCCCACGAACCGCCGATGATTTCGGTCAGACTGCAAGAGATGTTTGGCCTTACCATCCACCCGACGGTCGGCCCGAACCGAACGCCTCTATCAATAGAGTTGCTTTCGCCCGCACGAAAACCGGTCCAGACAACCGCAGACCTCCCGGGTTTTTGGCAAAGCTCATATAAAGATGTGCGAAAGGACATGCGCGGGCGCTATCCGAAACACCCGTGGCCCGAGCATCCACAGCAAGCGGTTGCCACCCGACGCACGAAACCCAAAAAAACCTGACGGAAAGCGAAAAGCGGACCCCATCGCTGCGGCCCGCTTTTCAAGTGGAAAATCTCTAAAGATGCGTCAGGCGGCTTTGGCCTGATGCTGCCGTTCGCTTTCCTCGCGAGAAAGAGCGACCGACGTGCGCACGCCACGGCCAACGAACTCCATCATACCCTTGACGCAGCGCTCGTTGGGGTCAATTCCCGAACACATCAAAACTTCGCGGCCATCGCGCGAGCGCGCCCAGCGGGCGATCACTTCGGGGCCGTTACCGTATTTTTTATCATCCGCGATTGCATCGTCCAACGCGGCCAACACAACGGCGGCAAATAATTTGCGTGCGCGTGAGCCTTGGTCGTTGGAATAGGCAGTCGCATCAACGTAATCGTACATACGTCGTCCTTTTCATTTTGCTCTTGTCTTTTTGGCTTAGCCTGCAATATGACAATTTTATGGCGATTCGGGTGTGCAATTATGGAATACCACCCATGCGTCACATGCATACCTCGGCCCGCGCTTTGCAAATCCTCGTCGTCGCTTGCCAGCCCAATCTGTGCCATATATAGGTGCAGCCCGACGAGTATCAACCAAATGATAAGGTTTTACTGATATGCCCAAGATCAACGGCAACGAAATTCGCCCCGGCAATGTGCTGGAACACAATAACGGTCTGTGGATCGCCGTTAAGGTCGGGCATGTGAAGCCGGGAAAGGGCGGGGCGTTCGCTCAGGTCGAGATGAAAAACCTGCGTAACGGCAGCAAATTGAACGAAAGGTTTCGCGCCGCCGACAAGGTTGAAAAGGTGCGACTGGAGCAAAAGGACCAGCAATTTTTATACGAAAATGATGGCATGTTGGTGTTCATGGACACCGAAACATATGAACAAATCGAACTGCCCTCGGATATTCTGGGGGAGCGGCGACCCTTTTTGCAAGATGGTATGACCATCAAGATCGAATATCACGAGAGCGAGGCGCTCAGCGCCGCATTGCCGCAAAAAGTCACCTGCACGGTGGTCGAGACGGAACCCGCGGTCAAAGGCCAGACTGCTGCAAACAGCTTCAAACCTGCCGTGCTGGATAACGGCGTACGAGTGATGATCCCGCCTTTTGTCGGTCAGGATGAGGCTATCATCGTGAACACCGAAACAATGGAATATGCCGAGCGCGCTTAAAACACAGGCGTTAGCACCGAACTCAGGCTACTTTTTTAAGGGCTTGTGATGGCTCTATCCCGAGAGCTTTGCAAATCTGACGGGTCAAATATGGCCGGTTCAACGTATAAAAATGCAAATCCTCAACGCCTTCTTCCATCAAATCCGAACATAGTTCAGTCGCGATCGAGATCGACAATAAGTCCTCGACCTTGTCACGCTTGGCCTTGGCAAACGCGTCATCCATCCATCTGGGCAGGGTCGCATTGCAGCGTTTTGAAAACTTTTTAACCTTTCCCCAATCTTCTATCGGTAAAATACCGGGAATGATCTTACCGGTGATTCCCGCAGCCACGCACCTATCCCTAAACCGAAGGAAGCTTTCAATGTCGTAGAAATATTGAGTAATAGCGCTGTCAGCACCCGCATCAAATTTGCGCTTGAGATGAACGATATCCGCGTCGTCATCACTCGCCTCTGGATGACGGTCGGGGTATGCACCCACACGGATATGGAACCTTCCGGTTTCAGCCAGCGCACGAACCAAATCGACGGAGCCGCTGAACCCATCTGGATGAGGCTGAAAACTGCTCTGCCCCTTTGGGGGATCACCGCGCAGGGCAACGATCTCGTTAACCCCAGCTTTGGCGTAACTGTTTGCAATCGCCAAAGTCTCTGACTGGGTCGCATTTATGCAAGTCAGGTGTCCGGCCACATTCAGGCCATAGTGTTTGACCAGCGTGCCGAGCGCCTCGTGGGTTAGTTTGCGGGTTGACCCGCCCGCGCCATAAGTAACGGAGGCAAAGCTCGGGGCAAGCGGGGCGAGCATCTGCACAGATTCCCAGAGGCGAAAACTTGCCTCCAGCGATTGCGGCGGGAAAAATTCAAAAGAAATATTTGGTTTGACGCTGGACATGTTCGCTCCGATTGCTTGGCTGCCCCCTTGTTTCACAGTTTGGAATGTGAAACAAATTCATATTCGTCAACATCATTATGAGCAAAATCGAACATGTACCTAGAGTTTCGGCATCTACGCAGCATCAAAACCATACATGAGGCCGGAGGGTTGGCCCGTGCTGCGGATGTTCTGAACATAACCCAATCGGCTTTATCTCATCAAATCAAAGGCTTGGAAGATCAAGTCGGGTTGGACCTATTTGTTCGCCGCTCCAAACCCTTAAAACTGTCAGCGGCGGGTATGAAGATGCTGCGATTGGCGGAACGAATATTGCCAGAAATGGCCCAACTTGAAGAAGATTTTAGCAATATTCTTGCCGGCAAATCAGGCCGCATGCATATCGCAATCGAGTGCCACGCCTGTTTTGAATGGCTTTTCCCGGTTTTGGAACTGTTTCGCCGCGCATGGCCAGATGTCGATGTGGATATCCGCCCCGGCCTCGCTTTTGATGCATTGCCCGCGTTGCAACGCGAAGAAGTTGACTTGGTGATCTCGTCTGACCCCGAGGATATTCAGGGGGTCGAGTTTTCGCCCCTGTTCGATTACGAGCCGATATTCGTCGCCGCATCCAGCCACAAGCTGGCCAAAAAAACCTTCATTGAGGCCGCCGACTTTCGCGACCAAACCCTGATCACCTATCCGGTCGATAAAACCCGGCTTGATGTGTTCACGCAATTACTGACCCCGGCCAAGGTCGAGCCGAAATCCATGCGCCAAGTCGAGTTGACCGCTGTGATCATGCTGCTCGTCGCCTCCAACCGCGGGGTTTCTGTTTTGCCCGACTGGGTCGTGCGCGACAGCCGTTATCAGCACGATTATATCACACGGCCACTGACCGCAAACGGCATCACCAAACGGCTATATGCCGCAACGCGCGCCGAGGATACGTCGCAACCGTTCATGTCGCATCTGATCCGACTGGCGCGGACCGAACCACCTAAACTCCAGCGGCGCAGTTAAACATTTCGCCCTTGGCGGCGGCGGAATGGCAGCCTATAGAGCGGGCTTAATACTCTGAAAGAGGTCAGCCGATGGCACAGGCAAGCGCAAATCTAAACATCATGATCAAAGCCGCCCGTAAGGCGGGGCGCGGCCTGATGCGCGATTTTGGCGAGGTCGAAAAGCTGCAAGTGTCCATGAAGGGCGCTGGCGATTTTGTCTCGCGCGCGGATTTTAAGGCCGAAGAGATCATTCGCGAGGAGCTGACCGAAGCGCGCCCGAATTATGGCTGGCTGGGCGAAGAAAGTATGGAGGTCAAGGGCGCAGATCCGACCCGACGCTGGATCGTTGACCCGCTGGATGGCACCACCAATTTTCTGCACGGGCTGCCTCACTGGGCGGTGTCAATCGCGCTTGAGCACAAGGGCGAGATCGTGGCGGCGGTGGTTTTTGACCCGGTCAAGGACGAGATATTCACCGCCGAAAAAGGGGGCGGCTGCTGGTTAAACGACGGTCGCTTGCGGGTTTCTTCGCGCAAAACCATGATCGAGATGATTTTCGCCACCGGGCTGCCTTTTGGTGGGCGCGCGGATTTACCCGAAACATTACAAGACCTTGCAAGAATTCTGCCGGTTTGTGCCGGGGTTCGGCGTTGGGGCGCAGCCGCGCTTGATCTGGCATATGTCGCCGCCGGTCGTTACGACGGGTTTTGGGAGCGTAATCTTCAAGCTTGGGATATCGCCGCCGGATTGCTGTTGGTGAAAGAAGCCGGAGGGTTAAGTGAGCCACTCGAAAAAGGCGGAAATATCATTGAAGACGGGCACATGATCGCCGCCAATGAAGTGGCCTTTGACGGGTTCGCCAAGATCATTCGCGCGAGCTAAATAACGCTCAAAACAGCCGCCCCACTTTTCATCTTGGCGGTCGCGCGTCCAAATCGCAGATAAGCAATCGCGCGGTTGCCTGAAATCGTGTGGAGCCATCCGATAGTTTTTCCGTCATCGGTGATCTCTGCCCCTTGCGTACCCTTGCCTGAAATCACGACCATTGCCAGCCCTTTTTTCAGCTCGGTCTTGTGCTTCATGCGCGCCGTAACCTCTTGGCCAACATAGCAACCTTTGCGAAAATCAACGCCGCTCAGGCGCTCAAACCCCATCTCAAGGATGTAGCTTTCGCCTGATATCAGCTCAATTCCGGTCTCGGGGATCAAGTTTTCAACCCGAATATGCATCCAGTCAACCGGTGCGAGATCCAGCAATTGTTGATCGTAATATCGCCAGCCAAGCGCCGGGTGGCGTGGGTCACTCATCGCCTGCGCGGGCATCTCGCCAACCCCACGAGAAACCTTGAGGTTGGCTTCCTTGATCTCAACATCGGCGCGGAGCTTATAAAGTGCCAGTCTATTGACAAGTGGCTGCGCTGCCGCCGCCATCACATCGAGAAAAACCGTTTCACCGCGCTGAAACAGAAAGAAATCAAACAGGTATTTACCCTGCGGCGACAAGAGTGCGGCGTAGGTCAAGCCGCCGCCCAAATCACTGACATCGTTGGTCACGAGGCCTTGCAAAAATCCGATCCGGTCGGCACCGGTTATTGCAAATACCGTTCTTTGCTCGCTCATTTCGCAGCCTTTGATTGCGCCTGTGGACCCCTAATATAGCGGTCGTGCGGCGGGGTTACAGGGGGTATAGGTGGAAAATCGTTCACAGGACCAGACCTCAAATGCGCGCACCGATCAGTGTCATCATCCCCACGCTGAACGCCACGAACAGCTTGCCACAAACGGTCGCAAGCCTGTTTGAAGGGTTGGAGGCCGGGCTAATCCGCGAACTTATTTTCAGCGATGGTGGCTCAGACGATCAAATCTCCGCCTTGGCTGAGGAGTTGGGTGCAAGCCTGATCACTGGTGACAAAAGCCGGGGCGGGCAATTGCGGCGCGGGGCACAAAACGCCTCGGCCGGTTGGTTTTTATTCCTGCATGCCGACACATATCTGGCCGAAAACTGGAGCAGCAAAGTTCTCGACCACATCACCGCTCACCCTGATCAAGCCGCCTGTTTTCGTCTCAGATTTCGTCATTCAGGCCTGCGCCCAGTGATCGTGGCAAGCTGGGCCAACCTACGCAGCCGCCTGCTCGGCCTACCATATGGCGATCAAGGGTTATTGATTTCGCAACGTCTTTACAATGACTTAGGTGGGTATCAGGATATTCCTCTAATGGAGGATGTAGCGATTGCACGCGCCTTGCGGGGCAATATTCGACTGCTGAATTCCGCCGCCAGCACCAATGCCGATAAGTTTATACGAGACGGCTGGTTTTGGCGTGGCGCGCGCAACCTCTGGGCCTTGTCGCGGTATTTTGCCGGAGCGTCGCCAGAGAGCCTCGCATCAAAATACGACAAATAAGCGCGCCGAATGAGGGGGTCAGTCGCTGAATTGCAGCTTGTAAAGGCTGGCGTAAAGCCCGCCGCGCGACAGCAATTCCTTATGTGTCCCATGGTCAACCACCCGCCCCTTATCCATGACAATGATCTTGTCGGCATGCAGGATCGTGGCCAAACGATGGGCGATGACCAGCGTGGTGCGCCCGTCAGAGAGACCATCAAGCGCCTTTTGAACGGCGGCTTCCGATTGAGCATCAAGTGCCGAAGTCGGCTCATCCATCAACAGAATCGGCGAATCGCGCAGAATTGCCCGTGCGATGGCCACGCGCTGTCGCTGGCCACCAGACAAGTTGGAGCCGCGCGGCCCGGCAGGGGTTTTCAGACCCAGCGGCATTTTTTCCGAAAATTCAGTCACAAAAGCCGCGTCCGCCGCCACCGCAAGCTGCGCTTCGCTGGCATCGGGACGGCTGAGCAAAATGTTGTCTTGCATGGTCTCGTCAAACAGCGCGGAATCCTGCGAGACCACCGAAAAAAGCCCCCGCAGATCGGCAAGGTTCAGCGATGAAACGGTGACGCCACCTACGGAAACGTCCCCCGTTGTCGGCTCGATCAGGCGCGTCAACACATTGAAAACCGTGCTTTTCCCTGCACCGGAGGCCCCGACCAGCGCGGTTGTTTTGCCCGCCTCGGCAACGAAACTGATCTGATCCAGCACCGGCTGATCCCCATAGCTGAACGACACATCGCTCAGCCGAATATCGCCATGTCCAAGCTTGTTTGAGTTCGCAACAGGTTTTGCCGGGCTCAAAATACCGGGCTTTTCCTCAAAAATCGCATAGAGCCGCTCAAGGCTCGCCTTGGCCGCTTGCCACAGACCTGTGGTATTTCCCAACCGCCGGAGCGGCTCAAATATCAGGGCCATCGCGGTGAAAAAACTCATGAACTCACCGATGGTTTTCTGGCCGTCCATAATCTGAATACCGCCATAAACCAGCACCCCGAAAAATCCGAGGCCAGCGACGATGTCCATCAAGGCAGGAACCCCCGCGCTCCCCGCTTGCGATTTAATCTGCGCGCGCAAAAAACCATCCAAGGTTTTGGCAAAGCGTTTGTCCTGCTGATCCTCCAGCGTGTTAAGCTTGATCTGGTTCATCCCGTGAAAAATCTCGTCGAGCCGGGTCGAGATCAGCGCCGCCGCCACCCGCGCCTTTTGCGTGGATTTGTGAATAATTTTCTGCAAAATTACCACCGGAAAAACCAAAATCGGGATGCTGGCAAGGGCGATCACGGTCCATATCCAGTCAATCGAGGCCGCGACCGCGAGCAGGGTTATCAACGAGATAATGTCGCGACCAAGTGATGCAACCGCGATTGACCAAGCGGCCTGAATGGCCTGCGTGTCGCCGCGAACCCGCTCGATCAACGCGCCGGGGGCATTGTCCTGAAAGAAAACGCTGTCGAGTTTCATCAAATGGCGCACAAGGTCCACCTGCATTTGAGCAGAGGCTTTCAGCCCCACATAGGCCATCAAAACTCTCTGGCCAAAACCGGTGATGGAGCGCGCCAGAAACACACCGAAAATAATCGCGCCAACCCAGATAATGGCCTCGACATTGCCCGATACAAACACGGTGTCAAACATCGGGCGAACCATATAACTGATCGCGCCGAGCGAGGAGCCCTCAATCACCATAAACACCGAGGCGACAATGATAATGGCCAAATGTTGCCGAAAATACGCGCGCCACAGCCAGCGCGCGAAATGCAGGCCGGGCCGGGATTTGGGTGTGTCAGGCAGCCGCGCCATCAAGATTGTCCTTTGTGGTTGAGGCAGGCCATGGCGCGTTTCGGCAAACCTGCTCAGGCACAGGCTTTAGCCCAGAAACCGCGCCAAAACAAGCAGATCGCTGACGTAAAGTGGCCAAGGTTTACACTTGTGCGAATGGGGCTGGATCGCGGAATTGACCTCTTGTACTTCGCGAAAATCCTGCGAGCATGCCGTTGTATATATTGAATGAGAAAGCCTGCTCCATGACTTTGAATTTCGGACGATCTTACGTTGCAATCCCCGGCCCGTCAGTGGTGCCAGAGCGGGTGCTAAACGCGATGCATCGCGCCTCGCCCAACATTTACGAGGGCCCGTTGCACGACTTAACGGACACGCTTTATCCTGATCTGCGCGCCATTGCCCGCACCGAAAACGCCGTCGCGATCTATATCGGCAACGGCCATTCCGCGTGGGAGGCCTCGCTCTGTAACGTGCTCAGCCGCGGAGATCGCGTGTTGGCCTTGGCGACCGGAGCGTTTGGCCATGGCTGGCGAGACGCCGCCGCCGCATTGGGTGCACGCGTTGATTTACTGGATTTTGGTCGTCGTGCGGGTATCGATATAGACCGGCTTGCCGATGCCCTGAAGACCGATAAATCTCATGAAATCAAGGTAGTATTAGCCACGCATACCGACACGGCAACCTCGGTTCGCAACGATATTGCGGCCCTTCGCACCTGCCTTGACGCCTGCTCTCATCCGGCCCTGTTGATGGTGGACTGCATCGCATCAATGGCTTGTGATCCGTTTGAGATGGACCTTTGGGGTGTGGATGTGGCCATCACCGGCAGCCAAAAGGGGCTAATGACGCCGCCCGGTTTAAGCTTTGTGTGGTTCAACGAAAAAGCGGCCGCCGCCCATACAAAGGCCGACATGGTGACGCCTTATTGGGACTGGGCCCCGCGTGTCAACGCGTCGGAGTTTTTCCGCAAGTTTGACGGAACTGCCCCCGTGCAGCATCTATACGGGTTGCGCGAAGCCTTGGATATGTTGCTGAACGAGGAAGGGTTGGAGGCCGTTTGGCGGCGCCACGATTTGCTGGCCCGCGCCGTCTGGGCTGCCCTTGATCACTGGGGTCAGGGCGGCCCGATCGAGATCAATATAGCGCAAGAAGATCTGCGCTCGCGGGCGGTGACATCGGTTCGCATTGGCGCGCGCCACGGGACTGATCTGCGCCGTTGGGTCGAGCAAAAAACCGGCGTTACGCTTGGAATCGGTCTGGGAATGGCCACCGAGGACGACCCCAATAGCGACGGTTTCTTTCGGATTGCCCATATGGGCCACGTCAACGCGCATATGACGCTTGGCGTGCTTGGAGTGATCGAGGCCGGATTGGTCGCGCTTGAAATTCCGCATGGCCCCGGTGGATTGGCGGCGGCGGCGGCGATTGTTGCGCAGGCGTGATCAGAACGTCATACGTATGGAAAGCGAGCCGAGAACCTGAGTTGTCGGCTGGTTTACGAACTCTTTACCAAGCCATGTAAGGCCATAAAAGATCGAGCCTTTGCGGCCCTCATGGTAAAGTCCCGCGCGCAAACGCACCCGCGCCGTTTGAACGCGATAGCCAGAGGAGGCCGGCAGATATTGGCTGCTTTGAACGAAGGCCACGTCTCCGCCGGCCAAAAACGACAGGCCGCGCGCGCGGGTGCTTTTGATCGCAATGCCCCGCTGTCCTGTGGTTTGATCACGCACTTGGAAATCCCCTAAGCCCATATTTCCAAAGGTAAAATCACCACCTATACGCAGAAAATTTTCAATCCCGGCTTGAGCGGCAACGAAAGGGCGGAACGAAATGCGGCGCTCGTTGGCGCTGCTAAGGGTGAAATCCCGCCCAAACTCCGCGCTGATGGTTGGGTAAAACGCGTCGCCGATTTGGGTGCCAAGCACGGCAGGAGTGGCCATACCAACCGCGTTATGCGCCCAAGACTGAAACTGACCCAGCCCGGTTTGTGGCCCGGTTGCTACCAGATCAAACCCCAGCGCCAGCTCTCCACCTGCTGCTTTGACATGGGTAAACGCCCCAAAATGCAGCGCCCCCACATAGCGGCGATCAGTACCAATAACCGGGTTTTGCAAATTGGCCGGGGCAATAATTTCGCTGCGAAAGCGGTATTCGACCAATTCGCCAAGCCGCTCGGGCAAGGCCCCGTTCCAGACCGTGCCGCGAATAAAACTCGCGCTATAAGAGCCGGTGCGCCAACGGTCCTTGCCGTCGCCCATCTGGTCATTGTTCAAAACCCGCGCCGAGCCAAGCCAAACCCGCTCTTGCGCGTGCCCAACGGTCGCGGTCAGCAGCAAAACTGCCAAGATGTGTAAACTGCGCATCCTGTGCCTCAAGGTTTTTTATCATTTGCCCATATGGGTCGAAAAACTATAGAAGTTCGCCCGGCACCTGAAAAGTGTATTTCTGCAACAGTCTCATAATGCCGCCAAGGCCCCGGTCACGCCAGCGCCTGACCTTAGCCACATTTGGAATAGCCGCAATCCAAACAGGTGCGGCAACCCTCGACCATTTGCAACGAAAACTGCCCGCAATTGGGACAAGCCGCACCGCGGGGGCGTTCTCCGACCGCGATGGCTTCGGCGTTGGGATGAGGGTCAGATTTGAGATATCCGCCCTCCTCGATAAACCCGGTCGCGATCATGTGACGCTCGATAATCGCGCCGATTGCTGCCAAAATCGAAGGAACATATTTTCCCTCCATCCACGCGCCACCACGCGGATCAAACACCGCTTTGAGCTCCTCAACCACGAAACTTACGTCTCCTCCGCGCCGGAACACGGCCGAGATCATCCGCGTCAGGCCGACGGACCACGCGAAATGCTCCATGTTTTTGGAGTTGATGAACACCTCGAACGGGCGACGGCGGTCGTTCATCATCACGTCGTTGATCGTGATATAAATCGCGTGCTCGCTTTCGGGCCATTTGATCTTGTAGGTCTGCCCGTCAAGCGCCTCTGGCCGCCCCAACGGCTCGGCGATATAGACCACATCGGCAGATCGGGCCGATGATTTCGGCTCGGATATTTTGGTAACGCTCAGCACTGAACCCGTCACCTCATTGGGGCGATAGGTGGTGCAACCCTTGCAACCGCTATCCCAAGCGCACACGTATACCTCTTTGAAATCACTGAAAGATATATCCTCTGGGCAGTTAATGGTTTTGGAAATGGAACTGTCGATCCACTTTTGAGCCGCCGCTTGCATGCGCACATGATCCAACGGCGCAAGGGTCTGGGCGTCGACAAAATGCTCAGGAAGCGGCGCATCGCCAAACTTTTGCCGCCACAGCTGCACGGCGTAATCGACCACCTCTTCTGTGGTCTGACTACCGTCTTTTTGCAAAACTTTGCGGGTGTAAGAATAGGCAAAAACCGGCTCGATCCCCGAAGAAACATTGCCTGCATAAAGCGAAATCGTCCCGGTCGGGGCGATGGAGGTCAACAGCGCGTTGCGAATGCCGTTCGCCGCAATCGCGTCGCGCACCTCGTCATCCATCGCCAAAACCGTCGGGCTGGCAAGAAAGGCGTCCTTGTCAAACAGCGGGAACACACCCTTTTGCGCCGCCAAATCGCTTGAGGCGAGATAGGCCGCATGCGCAATTTGTTTAAGCCAAACCTCGGTCTGAGCGGCGGCTTCATCCGAGCCATATCTTAACCCGATCATTAACAACGCATCGGCAAGCCCGGTAACGCCAAGCCCGATCCGGCGCTTGGATTTAGCCTCAAGTCGTTGTTCCTCCAGCGGAAATTTAGAGATATCAACCACATTATCCATCATGCAAACGGCAGTTTTGGTTAATTCGGCCAGCGTTATCTCGTTCAAAAATGCCGAGGCTTCAAACGGGTTTTCCACCAGCTTTGCCAAATTGATCGATCCCAACAAACACGCTCCGTAAGGGGGCAAAGGTTGCTCGCCGCAAGGGTTCGTGGCCGCAATTGTCTCGCAATACTGAAGGTTGTTGAGCTGGTTGATCCGGTCGATGAAGATCACCCCCGGCTCGGCAAATTCAAAGGTCGAGCGGGTGATGCGATCCCACAAAACCCGCGCGGAAACGGTTTTCAGGGTCTCACCGGCAAACACCAGCGGCCATTTTTCATCGGCCTTCACCGCCGCCATGAAATCATCGGTGATCAGCACCGAAAGGTTGAACATACGCAGGCGCTGTGGGTCTCGTTTGGCCTCGATAAACGCCTCGATATCGGGGTGATCGCATCGAAGCGTCGCCATCATCGCGCCGCGCCGCGAGCCTGCCGACATGATCGTACGGCACATGGAATCCCAAACATCCATGAACGAGAGCGGCCCGGAAGCGTCGGCGGCAACCCCTTTGACCCCTGCCCCTTTGGGACGGATGGTCGAGAAATCATAGCCGATGCCGCCGCCTTGCTGCATGGTCAGCGCCGCCTCGCGCAAGCTGTCAAAAATACCGCCCATACTGTCGGGCACGGTGCCCATAACAAAGCAGTTAAACAAGGTTACCGAACGGCCCGTTCCCGCTCCGGCGAGGATGCGTCCCGCAGGCAGAAACTTGAAATCTTTCAAGGCGTTATAGAACTTTTCCTGCCAAATCTCAGGGTCATCTTCCACCGAGGCGAGTGCCGTTGCAACCCGGCGCCAACTGTCCTCGACAGTCACATCAAGCGCGGCTCCGTCGGGGGATTTGAAACGGTATTTCATGTCCCATATCTGCTCGGCTATTTGGGCGGAAAAGCGGCTCATATCAGGGTTCCGAATTCGTTTGGCTGGAGCGTGACTTTACGATAAAATCGCGCTTAAGGTCAATCAAATCGCGCATACGCGCAAAGATGGATGCCTGAGGGGAAAATGGCGGATAAAAAACTTCATCTGATCAAGCTTTGCGTCGGCGTGAACAGCGTCGATAACCTGCTGGATTGGCGGCAAAAACAGGCAGAGCGGCTGGCGGCCAAGGGCGAGGTCTATCTCTCCTCGCACGTAACCCGCATGTGGCCCAAACGCGCCGATGAAATTCTCGCCGGAGGGTCGCTTTATTGGGTGATCAAAGGCCAAATTCAGGCGCGTCAAGAGATTTTGGGCTTTGACGAGGTGCGCGGCGAGGACGGGATAAGGCGCTGTCGGATCATGCTGTCGCCACAGCTCGTTCGCACCCAGATCGCGGCCCGGCGACCGTTTCAAGGCTGGCGATATTTTGCCGAGGCGGATTGCCCGCCGGACATGGCCAGCGGGCGAGCGCGGGACGATGATATTCCGGTGGCGATGAACCTCGCGCTGGCAGAAATTGGTCTGCGTTAACGCGTTAACTGGTCAAGCAAGGCTTTGAGTATCTTGTCGTCGGCTTCATTGGTCGAGGCCGATTTTGAGCGTAGCAGCGCGGCTTGAGACTTGTGGATAACCCCGTCTTTCAATGCTTTGAGGTGGTTGGCCTCAAGCGTGTCACCGGTTGAGGTGATGTCGGCAATCGCCTCGGCGGTGAGGTTTTTGACCGTGCCTTCGGTCGCGCCCTGACTGTCGACAAGCTGATAATCGGCGACCCCGTGCTGGCGCAAAAACTCGCGCGACAACGCGTGGTATTTGGTGGCAATGCGCAAACGAAACCCGTGGTCGCGACGAAATTGCGCGGCGGCCGCATCCAGATCGTCCAGCGTATCCACATCAATCCAAGTCTTTGGCACCGCCAAAATGAGGTCGGCATAGCCAAATCCAAGCAAGGCGATTTCGGCAACACTCTCCTGCCACAGCGGGATTTTTTCGCGCACCATGTCAGTGCCGGTCACCCCGAGATGGATGCGTCCGGCCCGAAGCTCACGCGGGATTTCACCGGCCGAGAGCAGCACCAATTCAACGCCCGCGACACCTTTGACGGCCCCCGCATATTCCCGATCAGAACCCGTGCGGGCAAGATCGACCCCTCGCGCGCCAAACCAGTCAAACGTGCTTTGCTGCAAGCGGCCTTTGGACGGAACGCCAAGTTTAATCGCCATCGCGCACCTCCATTGCCTCTATCAATTCTGGCCGAATGACCCCGCCAACGGCAGGAATAGTGCGTCCCTGCCCCAAAACTTCGCACAACGCGTCATAGCGCCCACCGCTGGCAATCGCTGGCAAATCAGCGCGCCCTTCGGCATAAAACCCAAACACGAACCCGTCGTAATATTCCAAGGTGGTACGTCCGTAACTTCCTTCAAAATCAAGAGCTTGAACGTCAATCCCCAACGTGGCAAGCGCGTCAAGACGCGCCTCCATCCGATCCAAAGCCGGTCCTATGCTGGGCATATCCGCCTCAATTCGGCGCAGATTTTCCAGCGCTACCGGAGCTTTTTCCCGCATATTGAGGATGCTCTCAAGCAAGCGCATCTCGGCGGGATCAATCGGCGAAGCGGCTGCATCCGCCTGTAATTTTTCGACGCGGGCGGAGATTTCTTCGATCGAGCGCAGGCCCACGTGATTGCCAGCCTCCCTGCATAAATCCGCAGGCGAGGTGTGAGTTGCGGCCTCAAGCAAGGCTGCGCGAGAGGCCAGAACTGGCGCTCCGCCGCCAAATCGCTCCAACAATTGGCGGAACCGTTTGGGTCGCCAGATGTGACGTTTAAGGGCCGATTTGCGCGGCTCAATCGTGGACAGGCCAGACACGGCGGCCATCAAAATTCCCAAATCGCCAGTGGCGGCACGCAGGTTTTTTCCCTTCAGAGCGTCTGCAAACAGGGCGAAAACCTCAGCGTCCGAGGCGGCGGGATTGCTGCGATCAAACAGCTCAAACCCGACTTGCAGGTATTCGCGGGCGCGCGCCGAGCCTGCTTGCTGCTTGCGCCAAACCGGCCCATTATAAGTGTAGCGGGCCGGCTCCGCCCCTTCGTTCATGTGCATCTGAACCACCGGCACGGTGAAATCCGGGCGCAGCATCATCTCGCCACCTTGGGGGTCATGGGTGACGTAGGCGCGCGCGCGAATGTCCTCGCCGTAAAGATCGAGCAGGGTCTCGGCGGGCTGAAGGCAGGCGGTCTCAACCGGGATTGCTCCCGCGTCAATGAAGATAGCCGACAGGCGCGCAGCCTCGGCCTTGATGCGGGTTTGGCGCGTGTTCATCATCGCTTAACCATCGGCGCGCGCGATCATTTTTCGCACCTCGGCCACCAGATCGCCGCGCGCGATTTCCATTTGGGCGGGCTGGGATTTCCACTCCTCATTGGTGGTCATCTCGGCGGCGAGCCGTGCGCCAAGCGCGAGGTCTTTGATCTGGACCACACCGCGCGCATGCTCGTCTCCGCCTTCGATCACCGCCACCGGACTGTTGCGTTTGTCGGCGTATTTCAACTGGTTACCGAAGTTTTTCGGGTTGCCAAGATAAAGCTCGGCCCGCACTCCAGCGCGGCGCAACTCGGCAACCATGGTTTGATAATCGCCCATGCGGTCGCGATCCATCACCGTGACAACCACCGGGCCGCGCGCGGTCTGATCACTCCGGCCTTGCGCGCGCAGAGCCGCCAAAAGACGATCAACGCCGATGGAAATACCGGTCGCTGGCACGGCCTGCCCCGTGAACCGCTTGACCAAATCATCATAGCGCCCCCCGCCTGCAACCGAGCCAAACTGGCGTTTGCGGCCCTTCTCGTCGAGAATATCAAAGGTCAACTCGGCCTCAAAAACCGGGCCGGTATAATAGCCAAGACCGCGCACCACCGAAGGGTCAATCTCGATGCGGTCGGGGCCGTAACCTTGCGCGTCTAACAGCTCGGCAATGGTTTTGAGCTCGTTCACACCCTCTTGTCCGGTGGTAGAGCCCGCGACCAGCTCACGCAGGCGCGCGCAGGTATCAGCGGCATTATCTCGTTTAGCCTTGATGAAACCGATCACGATTTCCGCCTGCTCGGGCGCGAGGCCTGCCCCCTTGGTGAAATCGCCACTCTCGTCTTTTCGCCCCGCGCCAAGCAGCGCGCGCACGCCGTCAAATCCAAGCCGGTCGAGCTTGTCTATCGCGCGCAAAACGATGCCACGTTCAGCGGTAAATTTATCAGGATCGCTTGGGTCCAAAACGCCCGCAACCTCCATCACCCCGTTCAGAACTTTGCGGTTATTGACGCGGATAATATAGTCGGTGCGCGCGATGCCCACTGCCTCCAGACAGTCGGCCAACATAGAACAAATCTCGGCATCCGCCGCCACGGTTGCAGCGCCAACCGTATCTGCATCGCATTGATAAAATTGACGAAATCGCCCTGGCCCCGGCTTTTCATTGCGCCAAACCGGCCCCATGGAATAGCGCCGATAGGGCGTGGGCAGGTCGTTGCGATGTTGGGCATAGATCCGCGCCAAGGGCGCAGTCAGATCATATCGCAACGCCAGCCAGTCGCCATCTTCCTGCCACGCGAAAACCCCCTCATTAGGGCGATCCACGTCTGGCAGGAACTTGCCCAGCGCCTCGACCGTCTCAACGGCAGAGCTTTCCAACGGATCAAAGCCGTAAGCATGATAAACCTCGGCGATCTGCGCCAGCATCGCGTTGCGCGCCAGCACATCTTGCCCGAAATAGTCGCGAAACCCCTTGGGCGTCTCGGCCTTGGGGCGGCGAATTTTGTGTTTTTTGTCCTTGGCCATGCGCGGCATCCTTGGCTTGGGCCTCTTGTTGGCCGTCTCCCTAGCGCATGGGGCAAAAATGGGCAAGTTCGGCGCGCGCATTTGTCTGTTGGCGCGGGGTTTGATGTGCTATCAGGGCCAAAAGAGGGCATGATGTCAGATACGCGAATTACCAAACTTGAGGTTGAGTTGTCCCATCTCGCGCGAACGGTTGATGAACTGAACGAGGTGGTCACCAAGCAGGCCGACGAGATCGAGCTGCTGACCCGCCGCGTTCGCATTGGAGCGGCTGGCCGAGGAAGATGTGGCCTCTGGCAGCGCCGCTCCGCTGGCGGATCAGCGCCCTCCCCATTGGTGATTTAGGGCGGCTAGGATCGATCTGGAGATATCTCCGGTAACAACAATTTGACAGGTTTTGTGTTGCCGCAACGTCAACATGTATATTTACTTAAATTCCTTGATATTTGTTAGTTAACGGTCGATGTATGCTCGAGTATATAATATGCACACAAACAATGATGCGTTGGCTTTATGATGTGATCGGACCCATTGATGAAGTGGAAGCAAGAGTACTCAACAGGCAATGACGAGATCGACGAACAGCATAAGTCATTGTTTTTATTCTCTGAAGAGTTTCGCGATGTGTTGAATAACGGGTTTGGCCAAAAAACCTATGACTTGTTTTTAGAATTTCTTGCAGAATATTCGAAGCTCCATTTCGAATTTGAAGAAGAGTGCATGCTGGCCCATAAATGCCCGGCCGCGTGCAAGAACAAAGACGAGCACGCACTGTTTACAAAAGTGGTCACCAAAGAAATCGAGACATTTGAAAAGCTGGGGTTTGACCGAGACCGCGCATTTGAGTTGCTCAACAAGATCGACACCTGGCTGGACAGTCATATTTGTCGAATAGACGTGCAGCTTAAGGATTGTATTGAGCAAGGGTGAAAATGTCGATTTGTGGGGCACACAGCGCGTGTTAACGCCCGATCTTCTGGTGTGCGTTGAGACTAAGGATCCCCATTTGCTCTGATTTCCGGGTCGCACCGGAAACGATGCTCGGCTGTTTTTGGAAACCGTGTTGTGGATAGCTCGGACGGATTGCCCGTAGCGCGATCTTCCAGCACATTTCGCGAAGTGGAATACCCTGTTCAAGCGTTTCCGAGATTGGGTCAAAGCCGGTTCAAAAATGACCCATTTGACCGGTTGAATTTTGACCCACCCGTCGGGTTTCGCAGGCCCATTCGCGCGGAGACTTCAGATATCTCAAGTGCGAATTGGCCTACGGCGGTGGCTTATGTTTGGGCGTTCTCCTTTTGTGGTATGGGCACAATGATGCCCGCTTTGCGTTTGTCTTTGAGCCGACACATACACTTAAATTTGTGTGTTCGCCGTCCGCGCGATATTTTTCGTCAAACGATGTGGGGGTTAAAAAGCCGTGTTGAAACCTGGACGCGCGGGTTTAGCCACCGGCTTTTGGCACCGGATCAATGGCGCGCGGATTGCCCAAAAGCCGAATAGTGGCGGTCCCGGATCGTTGGGGATGCTTGACGCGGCAAAAAACCGGTCGCGGCGGGACTTGAGCCAGATCAATGTGGAAAGGGCGAAACTCCGGCTAATATCAGGCAAGGTCGCACCAGTTAACAGGTAGTCCCATGAACTTAACCTCTGATCATATCGCCCTAATCAGAAGTAGCTTTGTTGATCTCATGTCGGATTTCGATCCGTGGCATACGCGATTTTACGAAATATTTTTCAGACTTGCGCCACATGTCAAATCAATGTTCCGGGACGACATTGTCGGACAAGAGATGCGTTTCATGACCACGCTCAAGGTGATCGTCGACAATCTGGACCAACCCGATGTCCTGAAGCCGCGATATGCGGAGCTTGGCCACACCCATGCCATTCTCGGGGTTAAACGCAAGGATTTTGACCCCATGGGCGAGGCCCTGATTGAAACCATCCGCGAAACTTTGGGCGATGCGTTCACCCGTGAAACCGAAGCCGCCTGGCGGCAGGGGTATCGGCATGTGGCGGATCAGATTATTGCCGGGGCGGGTCTGGGCTAGGATTCGCGCCGAGTGCCGCTACATCATTTCGATGGCGATGGATCGCCAATGACACAGGTGACACCCCGTGTTGGATCTATTGATCTGGATCAATGTGAAGGCGTTTAAAAGGCATAACGCTTGCCGAAATGGTTCTGAACGATTGGGGGTTAGCGATGTCCGGTCAAGGCGAGTCGCTTGGCAGCGCCAGTCAGCCCGACTGTGCGACGTTAAATATGCCGTCCGGAGAATTCATTTCATCCGGGTTTCCCATTATTTCGCGAACCGATTTTTCCGACACGACATTTTTGCTCGAAATCCATCATCCGGTCATGGCCCGCGCCGCACGTCCGGGCCAGTTCGTCATCGTTATCGCGCATGAGCACGGCGAAAGAATTCCCCTGACATTGGCAGATTTCGACCGTGATCGCGGCACCGTGACGCTGGTCGTGCAGGCCGTCGGAAAATCGACCAAAGAGATGCAGGCAAACTTGCAGGCTGGTGGCGAGGTGTTTGGACTGGTCGGCCCGATGGGAGTTCCGAGCAATCAAGGCGACGTCAAAAAGGTCATCTGCGTCGGCGGCGGCTTGGGAGTCGCGCCGATTTTCCCGCAAGCGCGCGCCTTTAAGGAGGCTGGTGCCTATGTCATCGGCATTGTCGGGTTTCGAAATATCGATCTGATCTTCTGGGAGGACAAGTTCCGCGCGGTCTGTGACGAGTTGATCATCTGCACCGATGACGGCTCGGCCGGGATCAAGGGGCTGGTCACGCTGGGCATTGAACAGGCGGCACGGGATCACAGCGACATTGACGAACTGGTTGCCATCGGCCCGCCAATCATGATGCGCGCCTGCGCCGAAACCACCCGGCCGCTTGGCATAAAAACCACGGTCAGCCTGAACCCGATCATGGTGGACGGCACCGGCATGTGCGGCGGGTGCCGCGTGAAAATCGGCGACCGGATCAAATTTGCCTGTGTCGACGGTCCGGATTTTGACGGTCACGAGGTAGATTTCGACGACCTGATGAACCGCTTGCGCCGCTATAAGGCCGAGGAAAAGGTAGCGCAGGAAACTTGGGACAAGAACTGCCGCCAGTTGCAGCTCGACCCCGAACCAGCACCTGACACACCACCTGAATCTGGCCCGACATCATAGCAAAGGCAATCAGAATGGCCCGCAAAACGATACGCAATATTCCCCAACAGCGTGCGGTTATGCCGGTTCAACCCCCTGACATCCGCGCCCATAATTTTGAAGAGGTGGCGCTGGGATTTGATCAGGATGCCGCCATTCTGGAAAGCGAACGTTGTCTGGTCTGCCCCAAACCTGCCTGCGTTGACGCCTGTCCGGTCAAGATCGACATTCCCGGTTTCATCACCAGCATTCTGTCGCATAACTATCGCGAGGCCTATGACATTATGACCGACGCAACCCTGCTGCCTGCGGTTTGCGGTCGGGTTTGTCCACAAGAGGATCAGTGCGAAGGCGTTTGTCCTGTCGGCGTGAAATTCGAGCCGGTAGCGATCGGGCGGCTGGAGCGCTGGCTTGGCGATCGGGCGATCTCTGAAAACTGGCACACCGACAGCTATATCGGCTCGGGTCCGTTCAAGATTGGCATCGTTGGCTCTGGTCCCGCCGGGATGGCCTGCGCCGCCGATCTGGCCAAGGCTGGCTGCGACGTCACGGTGTTCGAGGCTCTGCATGAACCGGGCGGCGTTTTGCGCTACGGCATTCCGGAATTCCGGCTGCCAAACGAGGTTGTGGATGCCGAGATCGGCAATCTTGCCAAGCTGGGGATCAAGATTATCTGCAACACGCTGGTCGGGCGCTTGTTCACCATCGAGCAGATGATAGAAGAAATGGGGTTTCACGCGGTGTTCATCGGCAGCGGCGCAGGCACACCGAAATTCATGGATATTCCCGGGGAAAACCTGAACGGAGTTCTATCGGCCAACGAGCTGCTGACCCGGTGCAATCTCATGCATGCGGGCCAGTTTCCCGACTATGACACGCCATTGCAAATCGGTCGGCGCGTCGCCGTCATCGGATCGGGCAATACGGCCATGGACGCAATGCGCGTGGCGTTGCGGCTGGGGGCAAAAGAAGTGCATTGCATTTATCGCCGCACGGACGCGGAATGCCCGGCGCGTCTGGAAGAATTGCATCACGCTCAGGAAGAGGGCGTCGATTTCCACTGGCTCAGCGCGCCGGTCGAAATTCTGGGCAATGACGACAGCCGCGTGCGCGCCCTGCGCTGCATTCGCATGGAGCTTGGGGAACCCGACAGCTCCGGCAGACGCCGCCCGATACCGGTTCCCGACAGCGAGTTCGAGTTTCAGGCCGACACCGTGGTTTACGCCATAGGCACCTCGCCAAACCCGATCCTTGGGCAGACCTCGGGGCTGAAACTCGACGCCCGCGGATATATCGAGACCGATGATGATCTGGCCACCTCGCTGGCGGGGGTTTACGCGGGGGGCGATATCGTGACCGGCGCGGCGACGGTCATTCTGGCCATGGGGGCCGGGCGCAAAGCGGCGCAAAGCATTCGGGATTATCTGGCGATCCGGGACACTAACAGCGTTTATTCAGCGGCCCAAGAGGGGCTGGAAGGCACAGTTTTCGGTATCGATCAGGCTGAGCGGAATTTTTCACCCGTGAGGCTGCATTAAGGTGGCAGGATAACTTTCATGACAACAAAAGCACATAAGAAACCTGCCAGCAGGCAGGCACCGAAATCCCGCCCCAAAACGCCACCCACAAAAGTGCTTGCAGAAGTGGTAGCTGAAGTGGCGGCCGAACATATTCCAGAAGTAGTTGCCGAGCATATCGTCGAAATCATCAGCGATTCAGGCGAGGGCGCGCAACGCTGTGGCCAGTCTCTGGCGGCGATCGCATCGCGCAGCGGCAACGGCATCTGGACGGTCGAGATCATTCCCGCCGAAATCCAGCCGCCACATCGCAGCGTCGCAGGCGCGAGCGGCAACCGCGTGCGTCTGGCCTCGCGACAGGTCACCAACGGCGGCAACGAGGCCGATCTGGTGGTTGCCTTTAACGAACAAGTCCTGCTGAGTCGCCTCAATGCCGGTGAAATTAAACCCGGCGGAACCATCCTGATTGAAAATAAATGGGCCACTGATAGTGACCAGAAAATAGCCACCGATTACGCCAGAATCTGCGCTGAGGTCATCGCCTCCGGTTACCGCCTGATCGAAGTTCCGATGGAAACCGAATGCCTGAAATATGTCCCCGATCCACGTCGCGGCAAGAACATGTTCGTGCTGGGGATGCTATGCGCGATCTACAGTCTCAACGAGGATCTGGCTCGCGAGCAGGTCAGGAATATTTTCGCCAAGAAAGACCAGAAGATCATCGACGCGAATATCGAGCTGCTGGATGCGGGCCGGGTTTGGGCGCGCGATAATCTCGACCTCAGGTACCAAATACCGACCAGCCCGGCCACCGAGGCGCGGGTTGTCATGAACGGCAACGCCGCGATTGCGCTTGGTGTGGTTGCCTCGGGCATGGAGGTCTGCTCGATGTATCCGATCACGCCGGCCACTTCGGCCTCGCAATATCTTATGAATATTTTTGAAAAAGTCGGCTGTGTGGTGCATCAGGCCGAGGACGAGATTTCCGCCTGCACCTTTGCCATTGGCGCGAGCTATGCCGGGAAATGCGCTCTGACGATCACCTCCGGCCCCGGCCTGTCGTTGAAACAAGAGGCGATCGGTCTTGCCGTGATGACGGAGATTCCGCTCGTCGTCGTCAATGTCCAGCGCGGCGGGCCATCGACCGGGCTGCCGACCAAGGTTGAACAGGGCGATCTGATGGCCGCGATCTTTGGCGGGCATGGCGATGCTCCCAAAATCGTGATGGCAGTATCCACCATCGAGGATTGTTTTTACTCCATGATCACGGCACGAAAAATCGCCGAAACCTTCAACATGGTGGTCGTGGTCCTGTCGGATGCAAGCCTTGCCACCGCGCAGCAGCCATTCCCGCGCCCCGAATTCAGCGAAGACTGGTTGGCACCACCCATTGACCAGACGGCGGTGCCGCTGGATGCAAAGCCCTATGATTGGGATCCGCGTTCCGGCATTGCTCAGAGGTTCATCCCCGGTCAACCCAACGGCATGCATTGCCTGACCGGGCTGGCACATGATCGTCTGAGCCATGTTGCCTATGACGCGATTGCCAATGAGGAGGGCTTGCTGAACCGCAGCCGCAAACTGGCTGCGTTCCAGAGAACCCTGCGCCTGCCTCCGGTTTTTGGCGACGATAGTGGGGATTTGTTGCTGATCGGCTGGGGCGGCACCAAAGGTGCCATTGAGGAGGCCGTGACCCAGCTTAGATCCGACGGGCATATGGTTTCCGCGCTGCATCTGAAGTTTCTGCATCCGATGGCGTCGGGTATTGGCAAGGTCATGCAAGGGTTTACCAACGTCATGACCATCGAAAACAACTGGAACGATCCGGTGGATGATCCGGTGTTCAATTCCGAAAACCGGCGCTATTCCAGCCTCGCGCTGTTATTGCGCTCGCGATATCTGGTGGATGTGGATTGTTGGGGCTCCGCCCGGGGGCAGCCGTTGAAACCGGCGGGTATCTGGCAGGCAGCACTCGCCAAGATCAAAGCAAACGGGGGAACGTCATGACCCAGAATATGAGCCAATGTCTGCTTCGGATGGTCGAAGAAGAACATGTGCTGGCCGACTATCAAAGCGACATAACCCCACGCTGGTGTGTGGGATGCGGGGATAACGCCGTTCTGACCGCAATGCAGCGACTGTGCCGGGACGAAAATCTCGCCCCCGAGAAAACCGTTTGCGTGTCTGGCATCGGCTGTTCCAGCCGCCTGCCGCATTACATGAATGCTTATGGATTTCACGGCGTGCACGGGCGGGCTTTGCCGGTTGCCGAAGGCGTGAAAATTCGTCGCCCCGACCTGAATGTGTTCGTGACAACGGGGGACGGGGATTGTTGCAGCATCGGGGCCGCGCACTGGATTCATGCGGTTCGCTATAACATGAACCTGACGATGCTGTTGCATGACAACCAGATTTACGGGCTGACCAAAAAACAGGCCTCGCCGACGACGCCGATCGGCACGCAAAGCAACACAACTCCGGGCGGGGTCTATCTGGAGGCGCTCAATCCCCTGACCGTGACGCTGGGTATCGCCAACGTGTCCTTCGTCGCTCAAGCGGCAGACTGGATCCCTGATCTGCTCTACCAAATCCTCAGAAAGGCGTTTCATCACAAGGGGTTCTCGTTCATTCGCGTGTTGCAGCGCTGCCCGGAATTCATGAACCACCGTTTTGACGAGTTTGTGCGTGATCCCTCCAAGATGCGGATCCTGACACATGGAAACGGCCTGCGGCTAAAGCCCGAGGTATCGCGTATTTACAAGAACCAGGAAACTCACGATCCGTCTGATATGGCGCGCGCCAGAGCGATTGCCTCGCTTGACGACGAAATTCCGGTCGGCGTACTTTATCACGACCCGGAGGTGCCCTGTTATGACGACTTGCGCGCGGGCGAGCGCCCGAACACCCCGGCCCTGATCAAAACCGTCCTCAACGAGGAGTTCGACCGGGTCGCAATCGCAGCGGGCGACGGACCGGCGCAAAAGGTAGCGGAGTAATCACCATGAACCAGGCCAACCCATCGCAGCCTTTGCCAAATTCACCCGCGCCAGTGCCACAGGGCGACACCCCCTTGCGTCCGGCGCTGTTTGCTCGGTTTGGCGATCTTTCGTCGCTGCGATATGATTACCCTCTGGTCCTGGTGCAGGGGCAAGGCAGCGAAACAGTATTGCGCCCGCTGAGCCGCATCATCGACGATGTCTTGCGTATTTGCAGCGCACCCGGCGCTGCTGATGAGGCTTTGCGTCAACAGGTGCTGGCGCTGGAAGGCAGTATCCGCTCAAGGATCGAGCAGGGTGCCACTGGCAAGCTGAGCGATCTTTGGCGCGAGAGCGTTCCGGGTTTGCTGAAATCTGCCGGGGAGAAACAGTTCGGCCCGATGGATCGCAATCTTGACCGGGCGCGCGAGGACTTGGACCTCGACGGCTTGCTCATAGGCTGCAACGGTGACACGCCGCACATCACCCTGTCTCATATCTGGAAAGCCGTGCATGACGAAAGAGCCAAGGTTTTTCGCAAAACCGTTGACGGGTTTATTCTGCAGATCGCGGATATATTGAAGGCCGATTACAATAAATCCGACGATGCCCACAAGGCCGACGCGCTGCGTGGCTCGGTCGGATCGACAGATAGCGGCATCATTGATTTCCACAAGCTTTCGGCGGTTCTGGGGCGCGAGCACCCAGAGGGTCGCCTGCCCAAGGCAAGGCTGCGCAGGCTGGAATGGGTGCTGTCCATCCTTGGCTCGCAACGCTTCTTTGGCCCCGGCCGCAGCTCTGGGCGCGGCCTGTTGGACCAAGCGCCTCACAGTCATATTTTTCAGTCCTGCGAGGTCGCACTGGAGGCCTTTCGCGAGCGCCTGCCCGAGGTGGTTTTGCTGGTCAAGGCTCTGAGCACGGCCGAGCTTGAAGTTGCACATAAATACAATGCCGAGCTACACGACCCGATCATTTCGGCCTTGGACGAAAGCGATCTGACGGCGGAACATTTACGCCTGCTGCCCCCGGCTCTGGTGCTGCTGCGGGACGGGAAATCGGACAACGCCGACACGGTGCGCGCATTCGAGGCCCTGGCCTCGGGCCTGCCGATCAAAGTTCTGGTGCAAACCGATGATATTCTGGGCGAAACCACGCCCGCCCCGTCGCAATCCTCGTTCGGGGCGGCAAGTGCCCGACTGGCAGCGATGGCAATGGGGCTGAACAACGTGTTTTCCTGTCAGGTTTCTGCGGCACATATCTATCGCGTGGGCCATGAAATCGTGCGTGGGATGCAATTTGACGGCCCGGCGCTATTTTCGATCTATTCCGGAGCCACCGAGACCGCACCCGGTGTAGCACCTTATCTTATGGCCGCTGCGGCCACGGAATCGCGCGCATTCCCGACCTTTGTCTATGACCCGTCGGGCGGGCCGGACTGGTCGCAGCGGTTTTCGCTCAACTGCAATCCAAGCGTAACCCAGGACTGGCCCGCACATTCGTTTCAATACGAGGAAGCAAACGGCAATAAGGCCGATGCAACATTGCCATTCACTTTCGCGGATTTTGCCATCACCGATGTGCGAAACCAGCGATATTGCCACATGGCGGGCAAGAACGCTGCGCCAGAACGGCTTATACCCGCAAGCGAGCGAATAGCCCATCCGGACGGCGACAGCGCAGAGCCGGAGCCTTTTGTGTTTGCCATTGATCCTGAAAACCGCCTGTCCAAGGTGGTGATCGATACCAAGATCGTCGAGGCGGCGGAAAACTGTGCAGATGCTTGGGGCCGTTTGCAGGAACTGGCCGGGATCAATAACTCTCATGTCGTACATGAACTGGCGCGCGCGCGTGCGGCGTGGCAGGCCGAACATCGCGAAGATGCGCCCTCGACATTGGAGCGTTTATCCGCACCAACCCCGCCAGCGGACTCTCCCGTCGCCGAGGCACAGCCCCAGCCCGCAGCCCCAGATCCAGCCCCTCAGGCTGATGTGTCCGATGCCCCGTGGATCGAAACACTGCGCTGCACCACCTGCAACGAGTGTACGCAGATCAACGGTGTCACGTTTGCCTATAACGACGACATGCAGGCCTATATCGCCGACCCCGACGGCGGCTCTTTTCGCCAGATGGTCGAGGCGGCGGAAAGTTGTCAGGTCAGCATCATCCATCCAGGCAAGCCGCGAAACCCAAAAGAACCGGACCTCGCCCAACTGATCGAACGCGCGGCTGTGTTTGACTAGGCGCCCCCGGATCGCTCAAATTTACCAGATCGTTTGCCAAACAGGCATACCGTGAACCCGTGTTTGGCCAGATGCAGGCGAGCGCTATCGGCGCTTTGTTGATGAGGTCGACGCCGAGATCAAGCGCACCCGCCAGTCGCTCAAGGTCGCCGACAAGGTTTACGTCGATTGTCTGACCGCCGATCTGCAAAGCCAGCTGGCAGTCGAAATGACCAGACGGCAGGCAGATTACGCGGCTTCGGAAAAGAAACTCTGGACCGAAGTCGATACAACAGGCGCGAAACTTGACAAATGGTGGATGATACGCGCGCAGGGGCTCAGGGAGGTTTCCGACACGTCAACCTCGGTTGCGCTGAATATTCTGGAGGCCAGTCAGGAACCCAGAGGCCGCGCGCACATGGATCGCTGAGCAGAAAATTCTCGACGGGATTGACGCCAATTTTTCCAAACTATCGGGCGGTGTACCCACGATTGCCTATGACAACATGTATTTTCGCGGTAGCCCCAGCGTCTCGACACGCGAAGACCTGATGAGTGGCTTTGGCAAGACCCTTTCGGGCTTCAGCGACGCGGACAAGGCGGTGATGAAGACAAATTTCGGGCTGAAAACCAAATGCGCCTGCGACGGCGAGCAAGAGGATAAGAAAAACTGTCATGCGGGCTTACCTCGTCGAGCAGATACTACCCAGTATAGCTAAATATCGGCTGGCGAAAAACAACCAGCGACATTGGTGGGCATTTGCTGCGACGAGTTGAGCAAGATTGAATGTTGGTTCCGTCCCGCACCTCGGTTATTCATAGAAATCGCAGCGAATGGCGGCTTTCCTCTGACAAAGCATACAAAAAGATTGTTTGCTTCAAAATGGGAGATCAGTGCCGATGCATAATGTGTTTCAATTTCGACGGCCATTTCGGGATTAATGTTACGGCGACCAAGGAGGCAAAAGGTCTTGGTGATCCAAAGCAAGCACTTTAAAATCCTTTCGAACAACATCCCTGATGAAACCGGCCATTTCTGCATAGCCGGATGATCTGCCCGCCCCTTTACGCCACGCAAGGCCAATCGGGCGGGAGATGCGGCGGCCTTTGAGGGGGATGGTGACCACGTCTCCAAGCTCGGAAATCTCTGATTGCGCATAGAGCGCTGGCAGGAATGTCGTGCCCATGTCCATGGCAACCATCTGGCGCAAAGCATCCAGACTGGTGCCCTCATAGTCACGGATAAGCTGCGCTCCGAACGCCTCGCACAGGGCATGTACCTGATGGTGAAGG
Organism: Alphaproteobacteria bacterium; assembly: GCA_013151335.1. Lineage (GTDB taxonomy): Bacteria > Pseudomonadota > Alphaproteobacteria > Rhodobacterales > Rhodobacteraceae > UBA5972. The sequence continues at coordinate 35,943 of JAADIJ010000127.1, forward strand.
TGGAATTCCGGGTTGAGGGACAGAACCGGCAAGCCTTTGAGATCTTTCACGGAAACATGCTTTTTCTTAGCCAGAGGGTGGTTGGCGGACACGGCCAGAAATATGGGCTCGCTGAACAGAGGAGCAGTCTCGTAATCCGCGTTGTGGATCGGCAATTGCACGAGGATGACGTCGTGAAGCCCCGTCCCCAGCTCGGTTTCCAGATTGGTCGGTCTGCTTTCACGGATATAGAGCTTGGTGTCGGGATGTTCGCGACGCAAAGCGGCCAGAACCCGTGGAAGAAGATAGGGGCCCAAGGTGGCGTTAACACCCAGTCGGATCGTTCCCGCCAAGCCGTGGCTGGCCGCTGTGACATAATCCTTGATGGCCTGCGCCTCGAAAAGCAGCCGCCGCGCACGGGCGACGACCTCGCGGCCTACGGGTGTAAAAATCACGCCGCCGCGCGAGCGCTCAACCAAGCGCGTGTTAAGGATGCTTTCCAGATTTTGCAATTGCACGCTGAGCGAGGGCTGGCTAACGCCGCAAAACTCGGCTGCATGGCGAAAATGTTCGAAATCGGCCAGCGCCACCAGATATCGAAACTGTTTCAGTGTCACATTTGGTTGGGCCATGGGTTTCTCGTTTTCAGGCGGTACAGATTGGGTACAGATCGGATACAGCTTAATAGTTATTTCCTATCAATATTTCCTATATACTCCTATTAAACTATGGTCCAGCACAACATAGATAAGTAACCACACCGTCGCAAATAGTTTGCGGCGCACATATTGCGGGTGATCTCCGCACTGCAAGAAAGGGTTACAGACTGGATGAAATGTTCTGCTGGAAACGCCCCCTTGGTCATGGCTCAACCCAGCAGGCCCGAGACCGACTAAGGGAAACTTTGTCCCTCCTAGAGGCTCAACCAGAAGAGTTACACCCAATTACAACCGCCCGCGAGTGAGTTGAGTTTTGAAAGGCGCACGATGAGTAAGACCGAGTATAATGACCAAAAGCCTACTGAAGACGGCTTGAACCTCGCCCCGTGGGAGCGGCAATTTCGCCGTATCCTCACACCGTTTGAAGAGTTCCTGCATCGCCAGACCACCAGCGGTCTGTTGCTGATGGCGATGGCTGTGCTGGCGTTGATCTTGGCGAACGGGCCGTTTGCCGAAACCTATAGCGAGGTGCTGCGCATCTATGTGGGCATCGGTTTCGGGGATTGGTCGCTGAAGATGTCCTTGCACCACTGGATCAACGACGGATTGATGGTGTTTTTCTTCTTTGTCATCGGGCTGGAGCTAAAACGGGAGTTTCTGGTTGGTGAGCTAGCTGACCGTCGCAATGCTGTCCTGCCGATCGTAGCCGCGATTGGCGGTATGGTGGTGCCGGCGCTGTTTTACATTGCCCTCAATCCGCAAGGCGATGCGGCGGCGGGCTGGGGTATTCCGATGGCGACCGACATTGCCTTTGCCACCGGGGTCATGGCGCTGTTGGGCGCTCGGGTTCCCAAGGCTCTGGTGACGTTTCTGATCGCCTTGGCCATCGTTGACGATTTGGGAGCGGTGATGGTTATTGCCGTCTTTTACACCGAAACCATTGCCCTGTTGCCCCTGTTCATGGCCGCTCTGCTGGTGATCGCGCTTATTGGCCTGAACCGGAGCGGCGTTCGCAACCCCGTCCCGTATTTCATTATCTCCGTTCTGCTGTGGTACGCGCTGCTGTCATCCGGTGTTCATGCGACCTTGGCCGGAGTGATCGGGGCCATGACGGTGCCAGCCTATCCGAAATACAATCCATCAAAATTCAGCGCCCATGTCCGCACTCTGATGGACAGGTTCGATGCCAGCAATCAGCCGGGTCGGAGCGTCATGACCAATATTGCCCTGCGCAGCGAAGTTCAGGCGCTGAGAAACGGCGTTATTGGGGTGGAGGCCCCGTTGCAGCGTCTTGAGCATTTTTGGCACATGCCGGTGGCCTTCGTGGTGATCCCGATCTTTGCATTGGCCAACGCCGGAATACCGATCGAGATCGGCGCCTTGGGGCAAACCCTGAGCAATCCCGTCATGATGGGCGTGTCTGTTGGCCTGATCCTGGGCAAGTTCATCGGCATCACCGGGGCCAGTTGGCTGGCGATCAAGTTCGGCGTGGCCGTCCTGCCGAGCGCAACCCGCTTTAGCCAAATTGCCGGAGCGTCTCTTTTGGCCGGAATCGGGTTCACTATGTCGATTTTCGTGGCCCAACTCGCCTTCGCAGGGCAGGACGAAATGCTGTTGATGGCCAAGACCGGCATCCTCGGCGCGTCGCTTCTGGCTGGTGTGTCCGGGTTCGTCTGGCTCTATCTCACCGGCAACCCGGCCTCTGAACCAAAGCAATGAGCCAACGAATATCACCGAACGAAAAGGGGGGAATCCCATGAAGAGATTTACCAATATACTGGTCGTGTTCAATGACGCGATCGGCGCGGAGGACGCTTTGGAACAAGCCGCGTCTCTTGCCCGGGACAATGGCGCTCGCTTGACTATCACCGTGGTTTTGCGCGGAGGCGATGCTTCTCCGCAGCACGTCGAAGAGGTCGAAAAGCGTCTTCAACGCCTTTGCCTTGGCGTCCAGCACGCAGGAGTTTCGGACGTTCGCTGGCGGGTCCTCACCGGAACAGCTTTTATAGAAATCATTCGGCAGGTTATTCGCGCCGAACATGATTTGGTGTTCGCGTGCGCCCAACCCGATGGTGTCCTCAAACAGGTTTTCTTTGGCAGCACGGCGACACATCTGGTCCGAAAATGTCCGTGTCCAGTCTGGATCGTGAAGCCGGGGCAACCCGTCCCTTATCGGAACATCCTCGTGGCTATAGACCCGCAAATCGCTACATCGAAAGATCAGATCAATACGTTGATAATGGACTTGGCCACATCGCTGGCATTGCATGACCACTCGGTTTTGCACATCATGCATGCGTGGAACGTCGACGGCACAGACCTTGACAGCATGCGCTCAGAGATTGCCACCCAGCAGCGCGAAGCCATCCTTAAGCATCACCACGACAAACATCTTTTAGCGGTCAACAATCTCGTAGGTCGTTATGTGATGTCGGAAATAGATCACCGCATTCATTTGCCCAGAGGCCGTCCGGAACAGGCAATTTACCAGCTTGTTCAACAGGAAAAAATCGACCTGATCCTAATGGGCTCCGTCGCACGAGTGGGAATTCCCGGGTTCTTTATTGGCAACACCGCCGAAACAGTTCTGGGATCGGAAAGGTGCAGCATTCTCACCGTTAAGCCCAACGGGTTTGAAACACCTGTTTTGCTGTCAAGAGTGTAAATAGGCATGCATAATTGACCCACCCGCTGCCCGGCAGGTGAATGCGTGCACCATCGCCATGGAAATCATCACAACCCAGGGTTGGAAATATTTTCTGGCCAGCGAATACGAATTCATCGCCGAGATGTGCAGAGAGTGCCAACAACGCCGACGCTTTGTAAAACAGGCCAGGGATTGGCAAAATTCCCTGCTGGTGTGTCGATCCGACATTCCCAAACAGATTGACCCAGCGCCCATGGGCTTGGTCGAACCCCGTCTGACGAGCGCGACCTGGTGGTACATCACCGCCGATCCATCCGAGATCGACTGCCTCGAATTTGCCTATCTCGCCGGAGGCGAAGGCCCACAGGTGGAAAGCAAATCCGGCTGGGCCGTGGACGGCGTGAAAATCCGCATCATCCTCGATTTCGGAGCGGGCTTCATCGACCATCGTGGCTGGTTTGCGAACGCGAGTGCGTGACGGTGGCGGATACAGCACAACTCACCCAATGGCGGGATGCCCTGATGGCAGCCCGCTATGGGCCGATTATTTATCCTGAGTGTACTGATCCCAGTGATGGCGGCACGCGCAGGCTGCGACCTTAAAATCTAAGCGATAGGCATGACATGCCACCATCAATTTTGGCGCATTCTGTATTGTTGATTTCCCGGATCTCATAGCCATTGCTGCGCAACATTTCAGAGGTTTTGGGAAAGCCTGCGGCCATGATCACAAACTGGTTAAAGCGGATCGCATTGGCGGCGGCTTCTTCCCCGTCGGCAGTATGTAAAACCCGGTAGCCCTCAAAACAACCCGAGACATCCAACCGTTTCGTGGCAAGGATCGTTTCGCCATCCAGCAGCGAGCAATCGGTTTTGAAATGCAGCACATCGGAGGGCGTTTGCACCTCGCGCAGCGTGTAGCCGAACTTGGTTACGATATCGCACAACTCGGCTATGCCTGTGGCATCTGTGCGCGCAGATTTGCCAATAAGGATCTCGCGCGCTGTTGTCAGGATATCGCCGCCCTCGATAAAACCGGGGCCTTTGATCTCGAACACATTTTCATATTGGCCGCGAATAGTGCTGGCCATTTGCGCAACCTCGCCCATGCGCGAAGGCGCGCCGGGTCGCAGCAAAATAGCGATATCTTTGAGGCATAGTGCGTCATCCTCGACGAACACGGAATCGGGGAACTCTTCAAGCGCGGGAAGCTCGATTACGTCTGCCCCGGTTTCGCGAAGGGCGGCGACATAATTGGCGTGATCCGTTTCCATCTGCGCAAAATCCGGCGTGCCGGTATCCTCAGCGCGCAGCCCTGCAATGACGCTTTTGGAGGGCCTGCGGGTGATGGCATGCGCGAACTTAAAGGAAGGGTTTGTCATGATGGCGTTCCGTTGATTGGGATGGGCTGGTTTTCGACAGTTTTTGACAGACTGCACCTATGGCATGATGAATTCATGGCCTTTGGGTCCTGTGCCGTCAAGGTCTGCAGGGAGTACGTACAGGGGTATCGCATGAATAGCGCGTTTGATTTGCAGAAATGCGAATTGTCTGATTCAACACTTCCAGACAAGCAATCTGGAGACCATCACCTTGGAAAAGTCAACATCATTTCAATCCCTTGTATCGACACTGGGGCGTTGTTGCATAGAAACCAGCAAGTTCGCAGGCCCCCTTTCCCCAACCTGTCAGCCGATTTTTACGCTGACGGGCATGCCGAGGGCGGTGAAGCGGTTGAGGCAGTTTACGGAGATGGCGGCCTCAGATTTCTGGTTTGGCAAGGTGCGG
>JAADIJ010000107.1 GCA_013151335.1 Alphaproteobacteria bacterium
GAGCGCGCCAACGGGATTTGGAAAAAGCTGCTGGAGGATTATGTGCCGCCGCCAATAGCCGAGGGCGTTGAGGAAAAACTCGACGCCTATATCACCAAACGCAAACTTGAAATCAGGGGTGGCTAGAGCGTTTTGCGTCTGACTTCAGGGGCTGACCTGCGAACGCGGTTTTGTTGCAACCTTAGCCTCGTAACTCAGGGCGATACGGTGCGTCAGTTAAAGTGCAAAACGCTGTAGCGGATCGCCCGGGATGTTTTTGTCCCCACTAGGCGCAGCTTGGTTTTCGTGTAACTCATTAAAATCTATGATAAATTATCGTTCGATGTTCGTTGTCTAAGGCTCGTCAGGGCCATTTCATATATTGTGAGATTCGGCTCCATAGCCCTAAATGATGACACCATCCAAGGCTATTTGCGGTAAAGACCGGGGCGCACATCAAGGCGCGCCAGCTTGTCGTAAAAGGTTTTGCGCGGCAATTTTAACTCGCGCGCGGCCTCGCTGGCATTGCCATCCTGACGCTCAAGGGCGGCGATTAACAGCGCGCGCTCGACCTGCGCCAGTTGCTCGGCCAAGCCCAACCCCTCGTTGATATTTTGCGCCGGATCGGCAAATCCGAGGGCAAAGCGCATGGCCGCACTCATCAACGCGCGCGCGTTTCCGGGCCAGTCGCGGGTCATCAGATCAGAGATCACCTCGGGAGTGATTTCAGGTTCCGCAAGGGCCGCCTGCTCGCAAGCCTGGGCGACATATCGGCGAAACAGCACCGGAATATCCTCGGGCCGCTCGCTGAGAGCGGGGATGCGCACGCGCATGACGTCGATCTTGTAAAACAGATCGGGATTGAGCTTGCCGCGCGCAAGGATCTCCTCCTGCGGCAGACTGGTTCCGGCGATCAGGCGCACGGTGTTTTGCGGCCTCTCCAGCGTCTCAAGCAAGCTATATTGAGCGGCATCGGACAGGGCCGCAACCTCGTCAATGAACAAGGTGCCGCCCGAAGCGCGCAGCCAAGCCGCCTCAAGCGAGGCCAGATTGGCGCCCGCACCGGGGAGCTTGACGAACGGGCGTGCGGCGGGGCCTGACAGCATGTGAATGACCTCGGCCACCTTGGGCACGCCGCTTCCCGCAGGGCCGCAGATCATGATTTCCGCGTCGAGCTTGGCGACAGAGCGCACCCGCGCGCGCAGCTCTTCAGCCAAACTCGAGACCCCGAACAGCAATCTCGCAGCCGCGTCCCCGGTCTCGATCTGGGTTTTGAGCGCGCGGTTTTCCAGCACCAGCCCGCGCGTGTGCAGCGCCTTGCGGATCACCGCGATCAGGTCTTTGGGCGCGCAGGGTTTCTCCAGAAAGTCAAACGCGCCTGCCGACATGCTGCGAACCGCCGACGGAACGTCTCCTTCGCCGGTCAGCAAAATAACCGGCAGCCCGTCATCGATCTGGCGCACATAGTCCAGCAGGTGAAACCCGTCCTTGCCGGGCATGCGCAAATCCGTGACGATCACGCCCCTAAAATCGCGCGCGATATGATCCTTGGCCTCGATAAAAGACGCCGCCAGCGTGGGGTGCAAATCGGCCAGCTCGAGGGTCTGGCCCAGCGCGTCGCGCACCGCGCGGTCGTCATCCACCAATAGCACCCGGTTGCTCATCAGCTTGTCTTGCCTCCTGCTGCGGCCAGCTCCACGGTAAACTCCGCCCCGCCGCCGCTGCGGTTTCGCCCGCGAATATTGCCGCCGAAACTTTGGACCAGACCGTATGAGATGGAAAGCCCCAAGCCCATGCCTTCGGATTTTCCCACAGTTTTGGTGGTGTAAAATGGGTCAAATATCTTGTCGGGGTCATCAATGCCGGGGCCAGTATCGGCCACGGTCAGGCGGACTTTGTGCTTTGTCGCGGTGATGGAAATGCGGAGGCGTTTTTTCGGGCTGTCATCCATAGCATCGGCGGCGTTGGAGACCAGATTTGCCAGCACCTGCTGCAAGCGCACTTCGCCCCCCTGAACCATCACCGGCTGGTCAGGTCGTTTCCAGCGAAGGGTAATGCCGCTGTCAGACAGGCGCTTTTGGCTTAGTTCCAGCACCGCATCGACCACGCCAACCAGATCGACGTCGCTGAAATCGACACGTTCCTGGCGCGCGAACGCCCGCAGGTTCTGAATGATACGCCCCATGCGCCGCGCCAGATCAGAGATGCGCGACAGGTTCTCCTCTGCCACCTTCCGCTCGCCGCGCGCAAGAAACGCCTCGGCGTTTTCAGCGAATGAGCGGATGGCCATCAGGGGTTGATTTAGCTCGTGGCTAATGCCCGCCGACATCTGGCCAAGCGCGCTCAGCTTGCCTGCGCGCACCAATTCCGCCTGCGCTTTGTAAAGGGCGTTTTGCGCATCCTCACGCTCGCCAACCTCAAGGCGCAAGGCGGTGTTGCTCTCAGAGAGCTGTCGCGTGCGCGCCGCAACCCGCGCCTCCAACGCCGCATTTGCCGCCGCTTCAAGCTCCAATCGAGCGCTCAACGCCCGCCGTCGCTCGCCTGCCAAAAACAGCATCAGGCCCATCGCCAACACCAGCGCCCCGGCCACCGCCGCCTGAAGATTGGCGATGCGTCGGGCCGGAGCGGTGTCGATCAGGATTTCACCGGTCATACCGATCACCGGCATAGGGCGGGTCAGATGGATGGCCTCGCGGGGCAGATAGCGTTCGGCGTTGGTGCGCCAAAGCTCGTGGCCTTGCAGGTTTCGCCGCCGAATATGCGGAAACTGGCGCCCGGTCTGCCCGTTATAAGAGGCAAGAACCAGCTCCGAGCGGCTGGTGACATAGACCACCCCGTTAGCATCGGTGAAAAACACCGCGAACGGATCGGACGGCCAGTTCCATTCAATCTCGCTGAGGTCAACCGTAACCAAAACCGCCCCGACCGCCGGCCCGCCACCGTCAAACATCGGCGCAGCAAAGGTGAACACCCGTCGGGAGGCGCTGTTGACATAATGAGCCGCCCCCAGCGCCCCGTTCATGGCGCGCAAAAAGGCGGGCAGATAGGCGGGCGCGGCCCCTGCCCCATTGCCGCCTTGCCCGGCCGAGGCCAGCACCGTGCCATCGCGCGCCAACAGCCTGATCTCCAGACTGCCGGTCTGATCGGCCTTTTGTTGCAAGATTGCCGCCACCATTTCGGGATCATCGCCACCTTTGAGCAGCACCATCAGCGACGGATGATCCGACAACAGCACCGCCAACTCGCGATAGCGGCGCATCTGTGCCGACAGCCGATCCACAGCTAGCGCCAGATCGCCCTGCCCCCGCGCCTCCAGCTGCACCAGCGCCGCACTAAAGGAGAACCAACGCACCCCGAACACGATCGCCACCACGAGGGCGAGCAACAAGGGGCCAAGGGCCAAACGATTGAAAAACAACTTCTTCACGGGGAGCAGTCTAGCAACGTGATCCGGCACAACACCAGTAGAAAAGCCCGTGTCAGCCACAAACGCCCATGGCCGGACCACGCCAGCGCGCCGCTAAACTGCCGGTGTGTCCCTTGGAAAAAACTCGGCCACATAGGTCATAAATTTTCGTACAAGCGGCTTTTGATAGGCCTCTTTGGAGGCCACCAACCAAAATCCGCCCGCCAGTTTTTCATGGGTAAAACACCTGACCAGACCTTGGATCGGATCGCCCTCGACACAAGGCAGAGCGCCGACCGCCTGCTCGTTAAGCAAAGAGGCCGACATGGTGACCACCGAGTCCACCCGTCCAAGGATATCGTCGCCGTCGCAATGGCGCGCAAGCCATCTCAGCAGGGCCACATTTTGCATCATTTCGTCGGGGTAAAGCAGCATGGGATGATCACATATCTCGTCAATCGAGCGGGGCATGCCGTGGGTCGCCGGATAGGCTTTATTGCAATAGACCCCCCATATGACCGGCGGTAATTTCTTGACGATCAAGGTGTCGCCGGTGATTTTATCGGCGGCGCGAAACGCTACATCGGCCTCGCCGCTTTCAAGCGAGATATAGTTTTCGCGCGTGCAGGTCTCGAAATTCACCTCGGGGTGTAATTTGCGAAACTGGGACAAAAGCGGCAAGACCCAGTGGTTCATCGCCGCATATGCAGCAGAGACTTTGATGGTTCCGCTGGCCCCGCGAGCGAGGTCGTCGGCGCGCAAACACAACTGCTCGGCAGCCCCTCCCATGCGTTCGGCAAGCTCCATCAACCCTTTGCCCGGACTTGTCAGCGCATATCCTCTAGCGACGCATTCCACCTATCCACGTTAAAACCTGCACGAAAGCAGAATGATTCTGCAAGGGAGGCGATACCTCCCGCGGGTTGCATCGGTTAATCTGAGCCCAGCCACAAATCACAAAAAAAAGGGAAAACCATGAACGCCATGCCGCAGAAAACCCGCGAGATGCACAATCATCATATCGACAGCACGGTCTGGAACGATATCAAGTTTCGCGACGACGATATCCAATCCCAACCCCCTGTGTTCACGTCGCGCCGCCATAATGACCGCGTTTACACAAAGATTGAAGAGGGGGGTGGTGATTAACCGACAGGATCACATAATTCCAGGCCCATGGTTCGCGCTCATCCAAACGCAATAAAAGACGGCGACTGATCAAACTTTCCAACGGTCATCAAAGACCCAATTTTCGACGATCCAGCGGCCGCGGCTGACCGGCATAAATGACGTGCCGGACAGTGGCTCCACTATGACATGAGAGCCGGGATATTCATAAGACAAGAGGGGCATTGGCCGCGACCCAAAGCCCAAGAACCTCGTGTTCGCCCTCTGGAGTAACACCCATGGCCACGTAAACCGCCTTATTTTTGACCTGACGGCTTTCCGCATCACGGATTTTGACCCGCAGGGCATCAAGGAAAACAATGGGATAAACCCGTTTCGAGGCGCGGTTTCGCCAATCCGAGTCTCCCTCCAGAACAGCATCCGTGACACGGCCGATCAGATCGGCCGAAACCTGCAATCTATAGACCTCTTCAAGGTCGGCGCGTATATCACGGGTCGACAGTCCGGCGGCGTAAAGCCCCCCTCTCGGCAGATTGCTGTGCAATCGCCTGCCGGGCAGTGGACGGAACCATCGTCAAGGTCCACCTCTCTGGTCAGGGTGAAAAGGGGGACTCTGTGCCAGGCTATCGGTCGCTCCAGAGGTGGAATAACCACGAAAATTTTGGCGTTGACCGACGCACTTGGAAACCTCGTCGATTTCCGCCTGATGCCGGGGCAGGCCCACGATCTGCGCGAGACCTGCGCCCGGCTTGGGGATTTGAACGCCGGATACTTGCTGGCGGATCGGGCATTTGATGCAGACTGGCTACAAAATGATATGCTGGAGCGCGGCATCACCCCGGTTATTCCGCCCAAATCAAACCGCAAATCCCCGGCTAAGTTTGACAAGGAAACCTACAAATGGCGGCATCTGGTTGAAAACTACTTCGGAAAGTTAAAGGAAAACAGAGGCATAGCGATGCGATCTTG
>JAADIJ010000165.1 GCA_013151335.1 Alphaproteobacteria bacterium
GATCTCGCCCGCAACCGAGTTGGTCAGCGGTACCTCAGCGGTCGGGATCATCCACCAGCCATTGGTGGTCTGATAGCTGTCCTCGGCGAATTTGGGCAATTGCCCCGTGCCCAGCATCGCCTCATTGCGCACCAGAACCGGCACCCACATCTCGGTCAAACCGTTTTGATCCACATGAGTGTCGAGCATGAATTGCGCTAGCGCCCGATGCAGCCGCACAATCGCGCCCGACAACACCATGAACCTCGCACCGGAGAGTTTCGCCGCCAGTTCGAAATCCATCCCCGGCTTGACCGCCGGAATGTCAAAATGCTCAAGCGGCGTGAAATCAAAGCCGCGCGGCGTGCCCCAACGGCTGATTTCCACATTATCATCTTCGTCCTTGCCGTCGGGCACGTCGTCATGAGGCAGATTGTCCAGCCCCATCAACATCTCGTTCAGGCGGTCATTTTCGTCTTTAGCCTCGGCCTCAAGCCGCGCCATCTCGGATTTCTTATCGGCAATCAGCGTGCGAAGCCGCTCAAATTCGGCTTCGTCCCCGCTGGCTTTTGCAGCACCGACCGCCTTTGAGGCGGCGTTGCGTTCGGCCTGAGCGGTCTCGACCGCGACGATCTTTTCGCGCCGCTTGGCGTCAATCGCCAGTACCTCGGAGGCAACAGGTGCGCGTCCGCGCCGTGTAAACTTGGCATCAAACGCCTCGGGGTTTTCGCGGATTTGACGAATATCATGCATGAGGAGAGGCCTTTTTGACGCGCTGGTTTCGTGTGATCGGGGTTATGCAATAAACTATGGGGTGGTTAAAGAGTGATTATCCCGCGCCGCAGGCCCAAAATAATCTTTCCGCTGCTGCAAATCCTTAATTGCAAGCCTTGCAAACTTTTCCTGCGCTCGCTACGGTGCCGCGACTTAGAAACAGGCGGATAATCCGCTTCATGTTAAGGACACCCATATATGTTTGTGACCCCTGCTTATGCGCAGAGCGCCGCCGGTGGATTAGCCGGTGGACTGGGCGGTGCTGGCCAGTTCCTGCCGCTGATCCTGATCTTTGCGATCATGTACTTCCTGCTGATCCGCCCTCAGCAAAAGAAAGCCAAGCAACATCGTGCCATGGTTGACGCGGTTCGCCGTGGCGATCAAGTCGTGACCCAAGGCGGGATCATCGGCAAGGTCTCTAAGGTCAAAGACGACAATGAGGTCGAGATCGAGATCGCAACCGGCGTTAAAATTCGTGTTGTGCAAAGCACCATTTCAACTGTGCTCAATAAAACAGAGCCTGCCGACAAGTAAATCGGGCGGCTCTCTACGCACGACACCCAAAACGCACGACCCCAAACGGACCACACTCAGAGGATATTTCAAGTTATGCTGCAATTTTCCATCTGGAAAAAACTTCTGATCTGGGGGCTGTGCGTCCTTGGCGTGATGATGGCCGTGCCCAACGCGTTTTATACCCGAGTTGAAAAGCATAACGATGCTTTGGCGCAAATCGCCAAGGGCCTACCCTCAACGCCGGAGCGCCTTGCCGCTGTTGCTGGCTGGCCAAACTGGATGCCGTCATCCTTGGTTAATCTCGGGCTTGATTTGCGCGGCGGGGCCTATTTGCTCGCCGAGGTCAAGGTCGAGGATGTTTACGGTGCCCGACTTGACGCCATGTGGGAGGATGTTCGCAACGCCTTGAGGGCCGAGCGTGCAACCATCGGCACGGTTCGCCGTCAAGACGGCCCCGCCGACGAGTTGCGGGTGCGGATTTCCAAACCGGATCAAATCGCGCGCGCGGTCGAGATTGTACAAACACTGGCTCGTCCCGTTGCCAGCCTGACCAGCGTTGGGGCCAATGATATCGAGGTCAAAGGCGAAAACGGTGTGATCGTGATCACCCTCTCCGGCCCGGAAAAGCTGTCGATGGACGAGCGCACCATGAACCAGTCGCTCGAGATTATTCGTCGCCGTGTCGACTCTGCAGGCACCAGAGAGCCAACCATCCAGCGCCAGGGCGAGCGGCGGATTTTGATCCAGGTTCCGGGCATCGGCTCGGCGCAAGAGCTTAAACGCCTGATCGGCACCACCGCGAAACTGACCTTTCAAAAGGTCGTCAGCACCACTGGCGATGCAAATACCAATCCCGGCCCGCGCAATATTCTCGTGCCCGACCAGCAGGACAAGAACCGCTATTATGTGCTGGTGAAATCTGCAGTCGTCACCGGCGATGAGCTGGTTGATGCACAACCGACATTCGATCAAAACGGCCGTCCGGCGGTCTCGTTCCGGTTCAATCCGACTGGCGGTCGGAAATTTGGCAAATATACCGCCGACAATATCGGAACCCTGTTTGCTATCGTTCTGGACAACCAAGTGATCTCGGCACCACAAATCCAGTCGCGCATCGCCGGAGGCTCGGGTATCATCACCGGAAGCTTTACGGTCGAGTCCAGCACCGAGCTTGCGGTTCTGCTGCGCGCGGGCGCTTTGCCTGCGGGGATGAAATTCCTTGAGGAACGCACCATCGGGCCACAGCTCGGACAAGACAGTATCGAAGCCGGAAAAGTCGCCACAGTCGTCGCCTTTTCCGCCGTGCTGATCTTTATGGTGCTCAGTTACGGGCTGTTTGGCTTGTTTGCCAATGTGGCGCTGATCCTGAACGTAGCCTTGATCTTCGGCATGCTCAGCATGATCGGGGCCACCCTGACCTTGCCCGGTATCGCCGGTATCGTTTTGACCATCGGCATGGCGGTGGACGCCAACGTGCTGATTTTCGAGCGAATACGTGAAGAGTTGAAAACCGCCAAAGGCCCCGCTCGAGCGATCGAGCTTGGCTATGAAAAGGCCACATCCGCGATTGTCGACGCCAATGTCACCACGCTGATTGCCGCTGTGATCCTGTTTGTGATGGGGTCGGGACCGGTTCGCGGCTTTGCGATCACGCTCGGTTTGGGTATCATTACATCGGTCTTTACTGCGATCTGGGTGACGAGATTGATCATTTCGATCTGGTTCCAGCGCCGCCGTCCACGCACAATAGTCGTTTGAGGGAGAAAAAACATGCGTCTTAAAATGGTCCCAGAAAATACGACTATCGATTTTTTCCGCTTCGCGACCTACACGTTCGGGGCCTCGGCCTTGGCTATGGTCGCCTCGATTATTGCGTTTTTCGTGATGGGGCTGAACTACGGCATCGACTTTCGCGGCGGAACGACTATTCGCACCGAAAGCCAGCAAACGCTGGTGATCAAGCAATACCGCGAGGCGCTGATCAAGCTTAACATCGGCGATATTTCGATCACAGAGGTGTTTGATCCGAATTTTAAGAGCACCAAGAAAGTTACTGAAATTCGCATCGAGCAGCAAAAAGGTGCGGAGTCCGTCACCATCGAGACCATTTCAAGGATCAAGACCGCCCTGCGCGGCATTGACCCCAAGATGGTGTTTCCCTCGGTTGAAAGTGTTGGCCCAAAAGTCTCGGGTGAGCTTATTCAGACCGCGATAGAGGCGGTATTGGCGTCGATTTTGGCCGTGCTGTTTTATATCTGGATGCGATTTGAGTGGCAATTCTCGGTCGGAGCCGTGGTCGCGCTGGTCCATGACGTGACCTTGACCATCGGGGTGTTTGCCGTTCTGCAAATCAAGTTTGATTTGGCGATCATTGCGGCGATCCTGACCATTGTTGGCTATTCGCTCAACGATACGGTGGTGGTGTTTGATAGGGTGCGCGAGAATTTACGCCGCTATAAAAAGACCCCTCTGCGCGAGGTTTTGAACCAATCGATCAACGAGACCCTGTCGCGCACCGTCATGACCTCGTTTACCACCCTGATCGCCCTGATCTCGTTGTTCGTGCTCGGCGGAGACGTGATCCGTGGCTTTGTTTTTGCCATGATCTGGGGTGTGGTCGTGGGGACATACTCGTCCGTCTTCGTCGCCTCCAACTTCCTGTTGAAATTTGGCGTCAAGCGTGACTGGACCAAAAACGATGGTAGCGCCGGAACGCAATACGCGAACATCGACGCTTGATCGGCGATATTTCATCGGCCCTCGGGGGCGCGATTAACGCTGATGGTTTCTGGATACTGGTCGGGGCCGTGTTCATAGCCGGCTTGGTGCGCGGGTTTTCCGGGTTTGGCACCTCGATGATCTATATGCCGTTTGCCGGAACGGTCCTCCCGCCGGTCTGGGCGCTGATCACGGTCTTGGTGTTTGACGCTTTTGGCCCGCTGCCCAATGTTCCGCGCGCCTTGCGCGACGGTGCGCCGCGCGATGTGATGCGTCTGGCGCTCGGGGCGTTTCTCGGTGTGCCGCTTGGCTTGTTTTTGCTTTACCGCATTGATCCAGAGGTTTTTCGCTGGCTTGTATCCGGTGTCTCACTGGTGTTGTTGGTGCTTTTGATCTCGGGCTGGCGCTATCACGGCGAGATGTCACGGGTTTTGACCCTCGCGATTGGCGGTTTGGGCGGCGTTTTGGGCGGCATTAGCGGGCTGGCCGGTCCCCCTGTGATCATGTTTTACATGTCGAGCATGCGCGCCGTGAAGGTGGTACGCGCCAATATCTTGCTTTACCTGTTGATGTTTGACTTTTTCTCGCTGGCAATGATGGCTGTTTCTGGGTTGCTGGAGGTCCAGCCAATGATGATCGGGATATTATTGACGCTGCCCTATTTGATTGCGAATATCATCGGGGCCGCGCTTTTTCGGCCTGGGTTCGAGAAGATCTACCGCTGGCTTGCCTACACGTTGATTGCCGGTGCTGCGTTATCAAATCTGCCCCTTTTTGGATGAGGTCAAAATATGCAACTGAGCGAGATGAAGTTTGATGGCCCGGTGCCGGTTGATGGCTACGGCCCGGGATTTTTTCGCGTGGCCGATCAGCTCTATCAGGGCGCGATCATTGTTTTGCCTGGCGAGGTTCTGAGCTGGGAGGGCTTGGCTGATCTGTCCCCGCTCTTGGCGGCGGCACAGGAATATGACGTGTTGTTCGTTGGCACCGGCCCCACCCATTTACCGCTTGCGCCGGAGTTTTTGCGCCAGTTTGACAAGCTGCATCTCGGGGTCGAGCCGATGGCTACACCGGCGGCATGTCGCACATATAACGTGCTGCTGTCAGAGGGCCGAAGAGTTGCGGCCGCCCTTCTGCCTGTCTGAAGTCGCGCCTCCTGCAGCCCCCATCGCGCGTCGCCCTTTGTTCGAAAAAACTTGGCAGATCGGCGGGAATCGGTCTAGGCTCCTGCCGGGGAGGGAGAATATGAGCATTTTTTTAACTACAAAGGACCAACGCGAGCTGCCGCGTTATTTTGCGGCCGTGTTTGCGATCACCTCGAAACTCAATAGTGGGCGTATTGATTTTCGCCTGCCAGACGGGCGGGTTTTTCGTGCGCAGGGCAAAAAACCGGGCCGCGCGGTCGAGTTGGTGATCCACAATCGCGACACATTCGCGAGGCTGATCCGCGAGGGAGATCTCGGGTTTTCCGATGCCTATCCTATCTCGACGGCTGGTGGTCGGTCTCGGACTTGCAGGGTTTCATGGATCTGCTGCTTGATAACAATGAAGAGGTTTTCAACGGCTTTCCCGGCATGGGGCTGGTGCGTTTTTACGAGCGTGCGCGCCACTGGCTGCATCGAAATACCCGCGCGCAGGCCAAGAAAAATATCAGCTATCATTACGATCTGGGAAACGAGTTTTACGCCAAGTGGCTGGACGCGACCATGACCTATTCCTCGGCGCTGTTTAGAACCGGGCAGGAGGATCTTTCCAAGGCGCAGCGGGCCAAATATGCCTCGGTGATTGATCAGATGGGGGTCAAGGCGGGCGATCATATACTGGAGATCGGCTGTGGCTGGGGCGGGTTTGCCGAATATGCGGCGGGCGAGCGTGGGCTGCGGGTGACCGGCTTAACTATTTCGCAATCTCAATATGACTATGCTGTCGCACGGATGAAACGGGCCGGGCTGAGCGATGAGGTCGAGATCGTCATGCGCGACTACCGCGACGAGGTCGGAACCTATGACGGCATTGCCTCGATCGAGATGTTCGAGGCGGTGGGCGAGAAATTCTGGCCGACGTTTTTTACAACCGTGCGCGAGCGTCTGAAACCCGGCGCAAAGGCCACGTTGCAAATCATCACCGTCTCTAACAAGCAGTTTGAAACCTATCGCAAAGGCGTTGATTTCATTCAGAAACACATCTTTCCGGGGGGTATGTTGCCCAGCGAAAATGCGCTGGTCACCCAGATCAGACAGGCGGGGCTGCGGCGCATCGGCTCTATTGAGTTTGGCCAAAGCTATTCGCAGACCCTGCGGCGGTGGCATGAAAAGTTCAATGACAAATGGGACGAAATATCGGCGATGGGATTTGACGAGCGGTTCTACCGGATGTGGAATTACTACCTGACCTCCTGCGCGGCCTCGTTTCGGGGCGGCAATTGCGATGTGACCCAAGTGACCTTGTCGAGACCGGACTGAATATGCGCGCGATGCCCACCGGTGCCAAGCTTGTGGCCGGGATATCGGTTGCTTTGGTCGCGTTTGGGGCCGCAACATTGTTTTTGCCCGCGCTCAATTCTCCGTCGCCGCCAAGGTGGTTTGCAAGTGCGAATGCTGCGCTCGGGTTCGTGGTCGGCTGGCGGATTTTGGGGCGGATGGTTGGCGGCTCTTACCGCGCGGCAATGTCGGCGGGCACTGGCACATCGGTTTGGCTGTTTTCATGGGCATTGCTGATGTTTTCTTTGCGCGAGATGATCTTGCGAAGCTTGGATAAACGCTATCGCACCCCGACCGAAGCCTTGGGAAATGTGGTTGAAATCGCACTATATTACGCCAAGCTTGCCCTGTCGGTCGAGGTCGTCAGCGCGTTGTTGCTCGGAGGGATGATCGCAGGCTTGCTGGCGGAATTCGCCAATCGTCGGTGGGACTAATTGGTGGGAGCGAACGCTCGGCCCGCTCGCACTTGTTCCGCCGGACGCGCTTGAAACCCATGCCAAGCCAGCGTATCTACATAAATCAGTGATCTAATCGGGGCCGCATTCCATGCAAATCTACAACGACCTTCAGACCGCAATCGGCCATACGCCATTGATCAAAATGCGCCAAGCGTCCGAACTTACCGGCTGCGAAATCCTCGCCAAGGCCGAGTTCATGAACCCAGGCCAGTCGGTTAAAGATCGCGCGGCCCTGTCAATTATCCGTGAAGCCATCGCCAAGGGCGAGCTGCGAGCGGGCGGCACCATCGTCGAGGGGACGGCGGGCAATACCGGTATCGGCATCGCACTGGTCGCGGCCTCGCTGGGGTTTCGCTCGGTCATCGTCATCCCCGAAACCCAAAGTCAGGAGAAAAAGGACATGATCCGTCTGGCCGGTGCCAAACTGGTTCAGGTTCCCGCCGCTCCTTACAAAAACCCCAACAACTATATACGCTATTCCGAGCGTTTGGCTAAAGCGCTCGACAAAACCGAGCCGCATGGTGCGATCTGGGCCAACCAGTTTGACAATGTCGCCAATCGGCAGGCCCATGTGGACACAACTGCCCCCGAAATCTGGGAACAAACCGACGGGAAACTCGACGGCTTTATCTGCTCGGTTGGCTCGGGAGGCACGCTGGCCGGTGTCGCCGAAGGGTTGCGCGCGCGCTCAAAAGACATCAAAATCGGCCTCGCCGACCCGTTTGGATCAGCACTTTACAACTATTATGCCAATGGCAACCTGAAATCCGAAGGTGGTTCGATCACCGAGGGGATCGGGCAGGGGCGCATCACCGAAAATCTGGTTGGGCTGGATGTCGATATGCCGTTCACCATACCCGATACCGAGTCCATTCCCCTGGTGTTTGACCTCCTTGAACACGAGGGCCTCTGCGTTGGCGGCTCGTCCGGCGTCAACCTCGCCGGAGCCATTCGCATGGCCCGCGAGATGGGTCCGGGGCACCGGATTGTCACCATGCTGTGCGATTTTGGCACGCGCTATCAGAGCAAATTGTTCAACCCGAAATTCCTGCACTCCAAGGACCTGCCGGTCCCGGTCTGGCTTGAAAACGGGGTTGATGACTTGCCTTCCGTTTTTGAGCAGGGTTGAAAATGCGTCATTTTATCAAGCGCTTATCGTGCCTTTTGCTGGTCCTGATCTCGCTCAGCCTTCCGGCCATTGCGCAGGATGCCACCAAGACCGGTTTTGACTATGCGCAGTGGCAAACCACCGCGACCCGGGCTGAGGGAATAATCAAGGACGCCGTCGCCTCGACCCCGGCACTGGGGACCCTGCGCGCGACTTTGGCCCAGTTCCGCTCCCAGGCTCTTGACCAAAAAGACGTCAATCAGGCGCGGATAAAAACGCTTGAAAGCCAGATCACCGCGCTGGGTGCCGCCCCCGCCGACGGCACCAGCGAAGCCCCGGAACTTGCCATTCGTCGCACCACCTTGAACAGCCAGCTGGCCGATGCCCGCGCCCCCGGTTTGGCCGCACAAGAGGCCTATCAGCGCGCGGACGGCCTGATTGGTGAACTTGATCAGATCATTCGTGTGCGCCAAACCAACCTTTTATACGCCCGCGATGGCTCGCCCCTGAACCCGTCTTACTGGAGCCCCGCGCTTACCGCGGTGACAGATTTCACCGACGGGGTCAAAAACGAAATTTCGGACGCGATGTCGAGCGAGGCTCAACTGGTCCAAACCCGCCAACAATTGCCCTTGTTGCTGGGTCTGCTGATCATCGGGCTGGTGCTGCTCACCCGCGCGCGCCGCTGGTTGCTGGCGGGGTTTGGTCTGGTGACGCGTCGCAGTGGACCCAAGGTCAAAGAGGCCCGCAGCTTGCTGTTTTCGACCACGCAGGTGATCGTGCCACTGGTCGGGATTTGGCTCATTGTCCGGGCGGCGGAGTTGACCGGGCTGCTTGGTTTGCGCGGTGAAATGTTGCTGTCAACATTGCCGCTGATCGGGGCCTATGTCTTTGGTGCGCTGTGGTTGTCGCATGTGCTGTTTGTCGATGATGAAACGCCGCCCAGTTTTCTGGATCTCTCTGAGATGGCCCAAAAGTCGGGCGCTCGACTGACCGCCTTTATGGGCGGGGTGCTGGCTGTTGGTTTTGCGCTCAACCATATCGTGGTCGAGGCTGGCCTGACCGCTCAAACCCGCGCGGTGCTGCTGTTTCCTGTTATCGTAGCGGGCGGTTATTTGCTGGTGCGAATGGGATTGCTGCTGCATGAGAAAACTGGCCGATCAACCGAGGCGGACGACGAAAACTCGTTGCAGGATCGCATTTACGGTCTGATCCGACGGGTGATAATCACCCTCGGTGTCATTGGTCCGGTGCTGGCGGCCATCGGGTATTTCGACGCGGCAAGTTTGTTGATTTTTCCGACAATCAAGACGTTGGCGTTGTTTGGAACCGCCAATGTAGCGTTCCGGTTCCTGCTGGATATCGCCGATAGCCTGACCCGCTCTGCCACCGAAGATACCGCCGAGCAAGACGCGTCGGAAAAGCCCGCGACCCTCGTGCCGGTTGCCCTTGGGCTGACATTAATACTTGTGTCCATTCCGATCCTCGCCCTCATATGGGGCGCGCGCGTATCGGACCTACGCGAGGCGTGGTCCGTGGTCAGCGACGGATTCCAGTTCGGAAATCGCCGGATCTCCATCACTGATTTTCTGACCTTTGCCATCGTTTTCGCCATCGGCTATACGGCCACTCGACTGTTGCAAAGCACGCTGAAAACTTCGGTCCTTCCCCGCACCAGGCTTGATGCCGGAGGGCGCAACGCGATCCTCAGTGGCACCGGGTATTTGGGGCTATTTCTGGCAGCGCTGGCGGCGATAACCTCGGCCGGTCTCGACCTCTCGAGCCTCGCCATCGTCGCGGGAGCCTTGTCGGTCGGGATCGGGTTTGGCCTTCAGGCGATCGTGTCTAATTTCGTGTCAGGCATAATTTTGCTGGTAGAGCGCCCGATCAAAGAGGGCGACTGGATCGAGGTTGGCGCCTACTCCGGCTATGTGCGAAAAATCTCGGTGCGCTCGACCGAAATCGAGACCTTTGACCGCGCGACAGTGGTGGTGCCCAACGCCGATTTCATCTCAGGCACGGTCACCAACTGGACCCATTCCAGCCTGAACGGACGGGTCAAAGTGCCCATCGGCGTCGCCTATGACAGCGACCCGGATCAGGTTCGCACTATCCTGACCGAGATCGCCGAAAGCCACGAAATGGTCGATCACCGCTTCAATGTCAGCGTGGTTTTCTTGGGGTTCGGGGCGGATGCGCTCAACTTCGAAATCCGCGCGATCCTCAAGGATGTGAACTGGGTGCTGAGCGCCAGATCGGATATGAATTACGAGATTTTACGCCGTTTCCGCGCCGAAGGTATCGAAATTCCCTTCGCTCAACGGGACGTAAATTTGCGAAACATCGACGACCTCGGAGCGGCGATTGGCAAGGCGGTCAAAAGCAAGCCCTAAACGCCGGTTTTTCGTGGATCAATCGACATCTGACCACCGCGAAAAACTCATTTCAATGCTCGGCTTAACTCTTGCACTCACACCGCAGGCTAGGTTAAACACCCCTCCAACGGACAGGTGGCCGAGTGGTCGAAGGCGCACGCCTGGAAAGTGTGTAGGCGGGGAACTGTCTCCAGGGTTCGAATCCCTGTCTGTCCGCCAATTAAATCACTCAAAATCATGTAACCCTCTAAAAACATACAAATAAGTTATTTGTATTGAACCATTTTGGTAATTAATGCTATACATTTGGCATACATACGCGACACACAGGTGATTTCAAGTGATCAGGAAACGCGGAAATATTTGGATTATGCATCGGCGGGTTCCACTAGAATTCGCGGATGTTGAACCCCATAAAATGGTCACCGATTCATTGAAAACGGAATCCAAAGCAGAAGCCATGATTAAAGCTATCGCGTTTTGGGATTTTAAAATTGATGGATGGACCGCATTACAGGGAAGCCAGTTTGAACGAGCAGAAGAAAAGTTTAGGCAAGCCAGAGCAATAGCCCAGAAATCAGGATTCAATTATATGGTAGCACCGCAGGTGGAACAGCTTCCTGTAACTGACATTCTTGATCGTGTAGAGGCTGTGGACTTGAAAGACAGCAAGTCTGCTGATGCGATATTGGGTAACGTACGTAAGCCATCGATCACCATGAGTGGTGCGCTGGATATGTATTGGGGGCTGGTAAAAGACAAGAACGTTGGAAAGACAACGGATCAGTTAAGACGGTTCAGGCGTCCGAGAATAACTGTGGTAGGGAAGTTTATCGATCTGGTAGGTGACAAGGCACTGAGTGAAGTTAGTGGCGACGATATGTTGGTTTTTCGCGACTACCTCATGGAAAAAATCACAGACGGTCAAATATCAAACAACACAGCCAACAAAAATTTATCATATTTGATAGGTGTTATGAAAACAGTGAACCGGTTAAAACGATTGGGTCTAAAGCTGCCGGTGGATGAACTGAAATTCGATGCCAATCAGATTGATCCTAAAGACCCGTTTAGTTCGCAATGGATATTGGATAAGTTTGTAAACGGTCACCACCTCAGCGGGCTTAACGATGAAGCTCGCGCCATTCTACACATCATGATCAACACTGGTGCGCGTCCATCAGAGATCGCTGGTGCACTTCCAGAGCATTTTGAATTGGATGGGCCGATTCCAATGATGCACTTAGAGCCAGAGGGAAGACAGTTGAAGAATGACAATTCTCGTAGGAAGATACCACTTGGCGGTGTGTCGCTGGAAGCTGCTAAGAAGTTTGGTAAAACAGGTTTTCCAAATTACGCCGGTAAAGACAAAGTGTCGGCCACCATCAACAAATACCTGCTAGAGAATGGTCTAAGAGAAACAGACAAAACACCGTTGTACTCTCTGAGACACAGTTTTGAAGATCGTATGCTTGTAGCAGGTGTGGATGAACGAGTTAGATCAGACATTCTTGGACACACTTTACAGCGTCAAAGATATGGCAAGGGAGGCGGTGATGAACGTAACCACTCCATTGTTACCGCGGTGATTTTGCCTTGATGCGAGCGACCAACTCTGGGTCATTGACAAAGTCGTCTAGGAAGTCGTGCCA
>JAADIJ010000069.1 GCA_013151335.1 Alphaproteobacteria bacterium
CGCGAAACAACTCAGGAGCGTTTTCGGGCGAGATCATGCGCATACGCCCGTTCGCGCCCAAGAGATCAATCGACAAAACATGCTGGCCAAAACTGCCCACGCCGTGATGGTTTTTGCCGTGAACGTCATTGCCGATACAGCCGCCAAGGGACGCAAATCCCGTGCCGGGCATAACGGGCGGAATAAACCCCTTGGGCGCAAAAAACCGCGCAATCTCGCCAATGGTGATGCCCGCCTCGGCCTCCAGAATGCCGGTCTCGGCGTCAAATGACAGCAGCCGATCAAGCCGCGTCATGTTGATCGCCCGCCCGCCGCCGTTCAGCCCCGCATCGCCATAGGAGCGCCCGTTGCCGATCGCCGGAGCGGCGCCGTCCTTCAAAATCGCCCGCAAAGCCGAGAGCTTCTCTGGCCGCGCCACGTCGCCCTGAGCGCGCAAAACCCGCCCCCAACCCGAATATTCAGCTGTTTTCCAACGCATTATGTGTCCTTGCTGCTATGCCCTCGGCCAGCGGAAATACCGCCACGCCTAAGCCGATTGCAAACCAAAGTGTGGTAATTCTGATGATCGCCGTGGCCGGGATCGAGATTTCAAGCGGCACGCCTTCTAAACTGAGCAGGCCAATCATCGCCGCCTCTGCCCCGCCAATTCCGCCGGGCATTCCGGTGGCACCGCCAGTCATCATGGCGAATAAAAAGATCGAGATCGCGGTCCAGAGCGACACGTTCGCCCCCATCCAACCGAGCAACAGGTGAAAGGCATAACCCTCGGCAAACCAGCCCAAGCCGCCAGCGATCAGGGCCAGCGACAGGATTTTCGGGGTTGAAAATGGCCTTAGCGCCTTGGCCGCGCGACGCATCCTGACGAACAGCCGCGGCTTGACGCCGATCACGCGGTAGCTCGCGTTGATGAAGGCCGTGAATAAGGTCGGGCGCGTTACAATTATGGCGACGATGACGGCAAGCAATGCGACCGGCAAACCGCCAGCAACGCCGCTTGCGCCCATGGCCAGCGAAAACGCCAAGAGCAAGCCGGTAGAGGCCAGATCTCCGGCGCGGTCCACTAATATAAGCGGGGCCAACGTCTCAAGCTTTGCTCCGGTTTCGCGCGCAATCCAGCGCATGCGAATAGCCTCGCCCAGCCGCGCAGGCGTCATGGTTAACGCAAATCCGCCGATATAGTGGCGCATGACCTGAAAGAGCCGCATGCTGAGTTTCAGCGCATCGGTGTAAAGCCACCAGCGCAGCCCACGCAGGGCGTAATTGGCCAGCGACAGGCCCAAAAGAGCGGCGAATTGCATGAGCGAAAGCAGGCCAAGCTGGTGCCAGATATCCTCGCCACTGGCCGCCCACAGGGCCAGACCAGCGCTTGCAAGGAAGATCGCAAATATAATCAGCGATGTTTTTATACCCGTGTTTCCCACCATGGGGCCGTGCTAATGGAATATGATGGCAGAAAAAAGGCCAGACTGAGAACAATCGAGCCAATTTTTGGTGACTGGCGACAATTTGGAAACCGGCGAGCGCCCCTACTCATTGCGCTGGAGGTCCAGACCGACTAAGACGCCCCAAACCGCATTTCCAGGGGATCGTCATGTCAAAAAACCAGTATGTTTATCACATGGAAGGCGTTTCAAAAACCTATCCGGGTGGCAAGAAATGCTTTGAAAATATTCACCTGAGCTTTCTGCCCGGTGTGAAAATCGGTGTCGTTGGCGTGAACGGCTCTGGTAAATCCACGCTGATGAAAATCATGGCCGGTCTCGACAAAGATTTCACCGGCGAGGCATGGGCCGCCAAGGGTGCGCGCGTCGGCTATCTGCCCCAAGAACCAAAGCTTGATGAGACCTTGAACGTGCGAGAAAACGTCATGCTCGGCGTCTCTGAAAAGAAGGCCATTCTGGATCGTTATAACGAGCTGGCCATGAACTATTCCGAGGAGACCGCCGACGAGATGGCCGCCCTTCAGGACCAGATCGACGCTGATGATTTGTGGAACCTTGACTCCAGCATCGACATCGCGATGGAGGCGCTGCGTTGCCCCGCCGACGAGGCCACCATCAGTTCGCTCTCAGGAGGCGAGGCGCGCCGGGTTGCCCTGTGCAAATTGCTGCTCGAAGCGCCCGATATGTTGTTGCTCGATGAGCCAACCAACCATCTGGACGCGGAAACCATCGCTTGGCTGCAAAAGCACCTGATGGATTACAAAGGCACGATCCTGATCGTCACCCATGACCGCTATTTTCTCGACGATATCACCAGCTGGATTTTGGAGCTGGATCGCGGGCGCGGTATTCCTTACGAGGGAAACTACTCCGCGTGGCTTGAGCAAAAAGCCAAACGCATGTCGCAAGAGGCGCGTGAGGACAAGTCCAAGCAAAAGACGCTGGAACGCGAGCTTGAATGGATGCGCCAAGGGGCCAAAGCCCGTCAAGCCAAGCAAAAGGCGCGCATCAACGCTTATAATGATCTGGCCAACCAGTCCGAGCGTGAAAAGCTTGGTCGCGCCCAGATCGTCATTCCCAACGGCCCGCGCCTTGGCAGCAAGGTGATCGAGATCGACGCTTTGAAAAAGGGGTTTGGCGACAATCTGCTGATCGATGGGCTAAGCTTTAGCCTGCCGCCGGGGGGTATTGTCGGCGTCATTGGCCCGAACGGTGCCGGTAAATCGACGTTTTTCAGGATGCTGACCGGACAGGACACGCCGGACGAGGGCGCGATTGAGTATGGCGACACGGTCAAACTCTCCTATGTTGACCAGTCGCGCGATGCGCTTGACGGCAGCAAAACGGTTTGGGAGGTGATCGGCGACGGTCAGGACATCATCAAGCTGGGCGATGCCGAGGTCAACAGCCGCGCCTATTGCAGTGCGTTCAACTTCAAGGGCGGGGACCAGCAAAAGAAGGTCAGCCTGCTGTCAGGCGGCGAGCGTAACCGCGTTCACCTGGCCAAGCTGTTGCGCGAAGGCGGCAACGTGCTGCTGCTCGACGAGCCAACCAACGATCTCGATGTTGAAACCCTGCGCGCGCTCGAAGATGCGCTGGTAGATTTCGCCGGCTGCGCCGTGGTCATCAGCCACGACCGCTTTTTCCTTGATCGGATTTGCACCCATATGCTGGCGTTTGAAGGCGACAGCCATGTGGAGTGGTTCGAGGGCAACTTTGAGGATTACGAGGCCGACAAAATGCGCCGTCTCGGGGCCGATGCACTGGAACCCAAGCGGATGAAGTATAAGAAGTTTACGCGGTAGGGCAGGCCTTCTGCGGATACGGTCTGCATCTCAAAGACGGTTCAGCGGCGAACGGCCACAATGACCTCGGAGGGTATTGTCCACTGAACGACCACGCGTTGATGGGTGATGCGCCAGATTTTCGGGTCTAGATACTCTGCCAATCTAACCGGTCGGCAGCCGCCAACGAGGTTTGGTCGCCAGTGCTGGATCTTTGCCCATATCCGAGAGGTTAACCAAGAAAACCCTTGGCGGCCATCGGTCAGACTGACCAACCCCAAACGCCCTCCTGCGTTCAGGCAGCGTGCAGCTTCGGTCAGCATATCTGAAATGCCATCCGGCGCCAGAAGATCAAGGACATAAGACGAAATGATCAGATCAAACGGCGGCTTGCCCGGCTCAAAATCGGCGGTGTGGTCACATTGCCAAATCAAACTGCGCGCTGAAAATTCGTCAAGCCGATCCTGCGCAAGCGCAACCATGTTTTGGCTGAGATCGCAGGCTGAAAACCGCGCGTCTGGCGATAGATGTTTGCGCAGTAGCAGGCTGGCAAATCGGCCAGTTCCGCAGCCAAATTCAAAAACATTGCGGGCCTTGTCAATTTCGCAGTTCCGGCAAAGCTCGGCCAGTGCGGCGTCCTCGTAAAACCCTTGCCGATCCTGGCGCGCGCCAAATCCGTCATAGAACTTGCGCGCCTGAGATGGAGTTAAAAAGTCTGACATCTTTCGATCCTGCGCAGCGTTCGCCGCGTCTCTTCAGATTTTATCTATACCTTCGGATCTGCCTCTGTCCAGTTCCGGGAAATTTTGCTTTTGCCCACAAGGAACATTTTGCGAACATGTCTTTCAATTCCCCGACGGCCTCGCTAGTTTACCGCTCATGAGCCAGTTTGATGAATCAGATGCGTTTGAAGCCGGAGCGGCGCTGAGCCTGTCGGCGCAGGCCATGCGCGCGCGACCCACGCCCTATCTTGACGGCTTGAACGAGGCGCAACGCGAGGCGGTTCAGGCCCTTGACGGGCCGGTCTTGATGCTCGCAGGGGCTGGCACCGGCAAGACCCGCGCGCTCACGGCCCGGATCGCCCATCTGTTGCAAACCGGCCGCGCACGACCGAACGAAATTTTGGCGGTGACCTTCACCAACAAAGCCGCGCGCGAGATGAAAAACCGTCTTGGCGGTCTGCTTGGGGATACGGTCGAGGGCATGGCGTGGATGGGGACGTTTCACTCGCTTTGCGTCAAAATCCTGCGCCGTCATGCCGAGCTTGTGGGGTTGAAATCGAACTTCACCATTCTGGATACGGATGACCAGATCAGGTTGCTCAAGCAGTTGATTGTGGCCGAAAACATCGACGACAAGCGCTGGCCTGCGCGGATGCTGGCGGGGCTGATTGATAACTGGAAAAACCGCGCGTGGACGCCGGATAAGGTGCCCTCGGCGGAGGCTTCGGCCTTTAATGGTCGCGGGACCGAGCTTTACGAGCAGTATCAGGCCCGCCTCAAAACCCTGAACGCGGTCGATTTTGGCGATCTTTTGCTGCATGTGGTGTGGATTTTTCAGACCCATGCCGACGTGCTGGCCAAATATCAGGCTTGGTTTCGGTTTATTCTGGTGGACGAGTATCAAGACACCAATGTGGCGCAATATCTGTGGCTGCGCCTGCTGGCCTCAACCCATAAAAACATCTGTTGCGTGGGCGATGACGATCAGTCGATCTATGGCTGGCGTGGGGCCGAGGTTGGCAATATCCTGCGGTTCGAGGTGGATTTTCCCGGCGCAATGGTGGTTCGCCTTGAGCAAAACTATCGCTCAACCCCGCATATTCTGGCCGCGGCCTCTGCGGTGATTTCCGGCAACGAGGATCGCTTGGGCAAAACCCTGTGGACCGACCGGGAGGATGGCGACAAGCTGCGCCTGATCGGTCATTGGGATGGCGAGGAAGAGGCGCGCTGGATTGGCGAGGATATCGAGGCTTTGCAGCGTGGCACTCGTGGGCAGGATGCGGTCTCGCTTGATGATATGGCGATCCTCGTGCGCGCCAGCCACCAGATGCGCGCGTTCGAGGATCGGTTCCTGACCATCGGCTTGCCGTACCGCGTGATCGGAGGCCCGCGTTTTTATGAGCGGCTCGAAATTCGCGA
>JAADIJ010000168.1:0-1425 GCA_013151335.1 Alphaproteobacteria bacterium
GCCTGGGTGGCCGAGGACCCCGACAACCGGGATTTTGGCCCGCCCTCACCCGTCACAGGCGCGACCGAATAACCCGTATCCGTCATCAAAGCTGTTGAGTCCCGATGCGCAGAAACCGACCGTTGATGCGATTGAGACAAACGGCGGCAATGTCCCGCTGAGCAGCCTTTTGTACTTTCAAAATCCAAGCTCCGCTTTCGCCCCCTCCCCTGGGGTTATCAATCTCCCGACCGTACCGTTCCACCGTTACTACAGCGCTATCGATTTGTCTGATGGCAGAGGCGAACCGACGTCGTCTTTTGCCAATGGTAGCATTCAACTCGGTCACATTGTTTACACTCAGGACATGTACTACGGGTGCCTCAAACCCAAGGTGTTCAGGGATTCAGGTAAAGTGCGGAGCGACCTTGTGAACATCAAAAGGGACGGCAAAAAGCGAGACAGTGATCATTCACCGCCTCGGCCCCTGGAAAACCGCCGACGCCGTAGAATGGCAAACCCTGAAATGGGTCGACTGGTTCAACAAGCGCCGCCTGTTGGAACCCATCGGAAACATACCGCCAGCCGAAGCAGAAGAGAGGTACTATGCTCAGAAAGCCGACCTGGATATGGTCGCGTGAAGCGAAGTAAATAGTCTCCGGTAAAACCGGGGCGGTTCAAAACGCCGGAGCGGCCAGTAAAACAAGAGGCTTTGATCAAACAAATCGGCTGATCACTAAACCAAAAACTGGGAAAATTTCTTCGGTACCGTTGGGGGTTTTTAGTTCGGCGTTGACAGCTGGAGCTGCCTGCTCAGATTTTCAGCTGATTGTAAGATCGGATTCCATAGAGGAAATCCATTCTGGCGCCGGCCGGACTTGGCCGACTACTTCATTTCTGGAGTTCAGAACCGGTGGCGTCATATGGGCTGAGAGCCGTGATTTCGCAGCTTCCGACAGGTAGCCAAGATGATCCAGAATTGCCAGCAGGGCTATCGCCCTTGGTCGGGCATTTCCGTCGGCTATTTTGATGGCGATGCCCAGGCCATGACTTGGCAAAGATGCAACGAGAACACCTTCGGCACCGGTTTTCGCCAATATCGCTCCGTTTGTCGCCATGATCAGTTCACTCACCAATGAGTCGTGGCCGGCCGCATATAACGGTTCGTTCCTGAGCGCATCGTGCAGCCGCAGAACGGCCCCCGAACGCGCACTGCTTAGATCCTGCGGATTGCCATAGCGCGCCGTGGCACGACAAAGATCGACAAGTGGCATGGTTGGGGCTGGAAACCCACACCCGTCGATGCCTATGGGATATTGCCGCACATCGCGCATCGCCAGATCCGAAAGGATGTCCAGCGCCCGCTGTTGCAGGGGATGATCCAGGTGGTGGTAGTTTTCCACCGGCAACTTCAAATGCAACGCATTGGTGAGGTAGCCGACATGG
>JAADIJ010000168.1:1522-6818 GCA_013151335.1 Alphaproteobacteria bacterium
GAATGTGCTCCTGCGTCAGGCCCAGACGGGCGAGCCATGCCTCCACTAAATCCTTGTGCATCATTTCGCCTTGATGCGATGCGCAAGACAACGCCAATTCCGCATCGCTGAGGCCAAAGTGTTCGCTGGCCCCGCTTTCGACCAGATCAATTGCCAACATTGGTTTCAAGGCCGAACGTGGAAATACCAGCTGTTCGACATCCCCCCAACCATGCAGAACACGCCCCCTTCGGTCGCAAACCACCGCGGCACCAAAATGGCGGCTTTCCACGGTTTCGTTTCGCATCACTACCACGAAGATTTCAAAAGGCATGCGGTGGTCTCCGAAAAAACATGTTGGCAGGAGTTGCAGATTCTGGCTCACGAACAGTTTGTTGTTCATGCTTTAGTATTATCAAAGAACTCATCATGCCTATTCTGGTCGACGATGGTTTTGGCAAACATTGCTCACACAACGACAATCATCGCCACGCCGGTACTGGTCACTTTAACCACCACATCGAGCACTTCCCGAAGGACAATTGACCAAGGCACTACGATCTACGGAGTAAAAATGCTGCGCGGCGTTTTTGCGAAGTTGTATCGGGTCAATTTTCCCAGCTTTCGATGTATTTCTGACGTACCCTGCTCAGAGCCGCGGATGGGCCGGAAACTTGAAATCCGGCCCACCTGATTTTCAGATCTACAAATCCTAGCCGTTGTCTTTGACGGCTCCGGCACGGAAGTCCATGTAGAAGAAGGTGTAGGGCGTCCATTCCAGGCTCTTGCGCACACCATAAGCTTCGACCGGGCGCTGGAGCAGCATGGCCGGAACCTCCTCGTCCCAATATTCCAGCAGAGCATCATAGGCTGCCTTGCGGGTGGCGAAATCCGAACCCTGCTCGATGGCCGTGCCAAGCCTCAGGAACTCAGCCGGAACCTCACCGTTGGGCCAGTCCTGTATGCGGTGCCCGCCTTCGCGGCCCCAGCTGAACCACATGCCGCCGCCGGGATCGGTCATCCACATGTTGTCGGATGTGTTATAGGCATCGCCTTCCTTGCCCATCTGACCCCAGTTCTCGATGAATTCGAGCTTGACGTTGAGGCCAACCTCTTTCCACATCTCAAGCCCGGCTTGCATCGCCCGATTCATGTTGACGAAATAGCCGCTGACGATGCGAATGGTGATCTCCTCACCGTTATAACCGGCCTCGGCCAGCAGCCTTTTTGCCTCTTCGGGATCGTAAGGCAGCGCAGGACGATTGGCGTAATATTCACCATAACCGGGAAAGTCATAGGTTCCGGCCTCTGTCAGCCCGCCCCACAGCCTTTCGGTCAGCAATTGCCGGTTCAGCGACAGGACCATTGCCTTGCGCACACGCCTATCCGAGATCGGCGAGTCCGTCTTCCACTGGCGGAAGGTGATCATCTGCACGTTTTCAATTTTGACTGCACGAATTTCCGTCGCGTCGTCGTTGTCGATCGGCCGGGTCTGATCGGGGGGCAGTGACGTTACGATGTCATATTCACCAGTAAGCAAGCCGGCGATACGTGAGGACACCTCCGGCACCTCGAGGAAGGTGATGCTGGCAAGCGGTGGCTTTTCGCCCCAATAATCATCGAATGCTTCCAGTCGAACGGATTCGCCGGTAACGCGGCCTGCCCACTTATACGGGCCCGTGCCGATCGGCTCGCGCCCGAACCCGTCCTTACCCACACTCTCGTAATAGGCCTGCGGATAGACCTGGCCCATCACGGTGGCCATGCGCGCCAGCAGGGCTGGATCGGGGTTTTTGGTGGTGATGCGAACGATATTGTCATCCAGCGCCACCACGCTGGCGAGAGTGCCTGACGCCGCGAAAGGCTCAAGACCGTCGCCATAGGTGTTGTTGAGGCTGAACGCTACGTCCGCCGTGGTCATCGTGGTGCCGTCGTGGAACTTGACACCCTGACGAATGGTAAAGTCCCATTCCGTCGGCGAAATCTGCTCCCATGACGTCGCCAAACCTGGCACCAGTTCGGCGCCGCTGCCGTCAGGATTGGACAAAAAGTCACGCCATACCAAAGTGTCGTAAATCGAATATATAACACGCGCACCAAAAGATGTATTCACCGTCGGGCCGTGCGACGCCCAGGTTGAGGGCATCGCAATCTTGAGGTCGGTGCGCCCATCCTGTGCGGCAAAAGCAGCGCCCATGCCCATTGATACCGTAAGCGCAGCTGCCACCATCAGCGATTTCACTGATTTGAGCAAGCCACTGCCCGGTCGGCGACCCGCTCGGTAGTTTAGCTTTGTGAGTGTCTTCATTCTATTTCCTCCCAGGAAAGTTGTTGCGCCTGCAAACAATGGCGCCCGCGCAATTTATGACTGCAATAATTGAAACCAGGAATGTTATTGCAAAGTAGCACGCGTTCAGTACCGCAATTGCGGTCTACGTCTGTTGATGCCAAACATGTCTCAGGTTTCGTAAGATGACCGACAAACTGTAGTAACAGAATGGTATTGAACCGCCATTGGAGTTGTCCAATATTAATATCGAAATTGCGTATCCAGGAATTGCATGATGCAAGTCCGTCTATTCAAAACAGTTATCAGGTCGCGCCACCATTTGGTGGACCACAACAGGAATTGTGCTTAATTTTCCGCAATTTAAGGGGTAGCAGAAGAGGCTGTCTCGATTTTCAGCAACGCCTGCCAGAACTTTTCGACCCGGGGTTCCTTGTAACTCAAGCAACGGTAAATCTTGATGTCGACAATGATGTCGTCCGCCGGTTCTGCCGCCCGAACAAGCTGCCCGGATGCCAGATCGTCCTTGACAAGTGTATGCGGCAACCAGGCTAGACCAAACCCCTCAATCGCCATCTCCTTCAGCGTCGTTCCGATGGAGGAGTCGTAGACGGACTTAAAGGAAAGGTCACTATACGTTTTTTCCATGTGATTTTTTATTGGCCATGGCGAACCGTCGGAAAGGGTGTGAAGACACGGGATCGGACCTTGAGGCCTGTCAGGCAGCCACCAGCGCGAGGTGCCGTCGCTATTCGGGCTAGCCACGGGAACAAGTGTTTCCTCACCGAGCTTCAGAGATGCAAAAATTGGTGCATCACTCAGCAACCCGGTTTTTGGATCGATATAGCTGATAAAAAAATCGACACAATTTTCCTCCAGTGCCGTAATAAAGTCCGTAATCGTCCCATACTCTGTTTTAACGACAAACCGAGTGGTCTCTATGAATGGCTGCAGGCTTTTCAACCAGGCGGGGATGAAAATGTGGGAAAGCGTGCCCAGCGTTGAGAAATGAATTTTCTGGTTTTCTTCCAGAACCTGCCTTAAAATTTGTTCTTTTCCCGTTTCAGCAAGATCAACAATCTCTTGAGCTATGGGCAAAAACAGTTTTCCTGCCTCCGTCAATTGTGAAGGCTGTCCACTCCGATCGATCAGCGAGGCACCAATCCATGCTTCAAGAGCTTTAATGCGACGGCTGAAAGCAGGTTGCGAGACATTTCGCTGTTGCGCCGCTACGCGAAAGTTTCGATCTGAACTCAGTACCAAGAAATCTATGAGCCACTTAATTTCCATTCAACGATCCTTCAGTCTTCGATCAAACCAGTCGTGACAAACGGGTGCGATAAACGCTTCATTCCGCCCAGTCATTTCGGCCCGGAGCCGCTTGACTACTTCCTCAAACCCCTGGCCAATCAGATCATGCGCGCTTTCAAGGAGCAACAGGCTTTTCATTCAACGGTTTTTTTGCAAAGACCACTCAACGGTCCCCAAGAAAGACCTCTTTATGTCCAAACGCAAAAAAATTCTGTTTGTGTGCACCCAAGACTGGTTTTTTCAATCGCATTTTTTGCCACTCGCCCAAGCCGTTGCCAAAGAGGATGGCTATCAGGGTACGCTTTTGACCACGCTTGTAACAGCGCATAAAAAGCTTGCGTCAAACGGGCTTGAACTGGTGCCGCTTGACTTCAAACGTTCCTCAATGAACCCGCTATCAGCGCTGGTTGTATTGTGGCGCCTTGTTGTCGCATTGCGCCGGCAACGCCCGGACATTGTTCATTTCATTGCCTTGAAACCGGTCCTTCTTGGTGGTTTGGCCGCACTGTTTGTGCCCGGCACGGGCATTGTTTATCATGTGACCGGGCTGGGGTTCCTGGCGGAAGGCAAGTCAAGATTTGTCGCCTTTGCGCGCTGGGTCTGTTTTTCCCTGCTTGGGCTTTATCTGAAGCGCAAACGAAGCTGGCTGGTTTGTGAAAATCCCGACGATCTGGATTTTTTGGCAAAATACGGGGCGCCCGTAACAACAAGAGCAAGTATTTTTGGTGGCGCCGGAGTCAACCCTGAACAATATCCACAAATGCCCCCAGGGGCGCAAAACCCGCCCCGGGCCGCCTATGTTGGCCGGATGATCTGGACCAAGGGCCTTGATGTTCTGGTTGAGGCCATGGAAAAACTGGCCGCAAGGGGCATAGCGCTGAATCTGGACATGTATGGCGCCCCCGATGCGGGCAATCCCAAAGCGGTGCCAGTTGCAACGCTTGAACAATGGAGCAAAAAGCCCGGCGTCAAATGGCATGGCCCGACCCGGGATATCTTAAAGGTCTGGCGGCAAAGCGAGATTGCAATCATATCGACCCGGACGCGCGAAGGCATGCCGCGCGCCATGCTGGAGGCGGCTTCCTGCGGGCGGGCGCTTATTGTCACTGATATTGCCGGGTGCCGGCACTTTGTGCGTGATGGCGTTGAAGGGCTGGTCGTGCCGCCCGAAGACAGTGATGCGCTTGCCAGGGCGCTGGAAAAACTGGCGCTGGACAAGGCTCTTCGCAAAAGAATGGGCCATGCCGCGCGCCAACGGGTGCTAAACGGGTATACCGAGCGCCATGTGCAAGAGGCGGCGCTAAAAATCTATGCAACTTTGCTCAAAACGCTATAGCTGTACGCTGGGCAAGCCCCAGTGACCAATCCGAAAAAGCCTGTGAAAAAGCAACCGGATCAAGCTGGCGAAACACCGCTGAGAGCGTGTCGTGCGAGGCTATGCCATCAGCCTCGCCGGTCTCGCCCCGATAACCCGCCAATCAGGAACATGGAAGGGGTATAACGCACTGATTGGCCGGAAAACCCAAAAAATCCGCCCTGATCGCCATCATGCGAAAGCTCATCATCCTTGCAAATACCCTCATCCGCGAAAATCGGAAATGGGAGAAAAACAGGCCTTGATCAAGACGGATACTCCAGAGCCTGTCTCCCAAAAGTGGGAACCGGTTTTGGGATAAAAGACTTGGCGAACAAAAAGATAAAGCGTTGGAGCGATTCCGA
>JAADIJ010000103.1 GCA_013151335.1 Alphaproteobacteria bacterium
GAACCTTCGTGAAATCAACGGCTTTGGTAAATTCCCGCATTCCGGGGTCAGTTCGCCGGTTAAAACATACATAAAGTGGTATTCTGGCTTTTGCGGCGATTTGCAAAAGAGCCGCGGCCTCGTCCAAATCGACAGTTAAAGGCTTTTCCAAAATCACGGCTTTTGGCCCAAGGTCCAAAGCTTCAGAAAGCAACTCGAGCCGGCCTTGCGGAGGCGTGGCGATGGTCACGATGTCAGCGCACCCAGGCCGCAATTGAGAAATTTTTGCCACTTGCTCGACCTCGGCACCGCCCCTGACGGCCAGTTTCTTCATGGCGCTTTCTCGCCGCTGTTCACTGGAATCCACCAGTGCCGCAAGCCGGCCTCCCGCGGCCAGTATTGCGTCGGCATGGTTTCGGATTACTAATCGGTCCCGTGGTCCGTAGACAGCCGGCGCGGCTGTTCCCACCCGCCCCAATCCCATCAGGACGACAGCCGGCTGAGACTGAATATCGGTTTGTTTCACGGCACTTTCGTCAATGGAAACTCATGGCGCAAGATACTCATCATAACGGCATCACAATAAACACCGCGGGCGAATACAAATTTTCGCCGTACACCCTCGCGGACAAAACCGGCCTTTTCATAAGCGCGAACTGCCCGCGCATTAGCGGCGTTTACCCCCAGGTGAATGACTTCCATGTTCAGACGCATAAAGCCGTATTCAACAGTCATCAATGTTGCTTCGGTGCCGTACCCTTTGTCGAAAATTTCAGGGTCACCGATTAGAACGCGGAACTCGGCGCGCCTGCCGGGCCAAAATATTTCGTACAAACCCGATAGACCGATTGGTTTGCCGGTACTGCGGTCTTCAGCCACAAATATGACCGAGTTTCTGCTTTGGTTTGCCGTGCTATAGAATTCCTCCAGCATGGCGTCGGTTGTCGGATATGCTCCGGTTTCCATGTGGGCCGTAACTTCGGTGTTGTCCCACCAGCTTCGGACATATTCCAGATCTTCGCGCCGGAGCCCCCGCAGGTTGAGGCGATTACCCATAAGAAATGACGCCGACGGAGCACCCTCATCCCGGCCTTCAGCGCAATGTTCGGGTTCCATGTCGTTCCCCTTACTCATTTTCGACACCGACGGGCTGCCCAACCACCCTTCCATCGGGCCGCATTGCGGTCTTCTGG
Source organism: Alphaproteobacteria bacterium (assembly GCA_013151335.1). GTDB lineage: Bacteria > Pseudomonadota > Alphaproteobacteria > Rhodobacterales > Rhodobacteraceae > UBA5972. The sequence goes on from JAADIJ010000103.1 coordinate 1,173, forward strand.
GCCCGGCCAGATCGCGCTCGATCAACATGTTCTTGGAGCAGTTCGATGTAAAGGTCGAGCGCTCCACCGTTGGGATCGGAAACGTATTTTTTGAATATGGTGCGGCGCCCGGCCATATCAGCCTGTGAAATTTCAGGGTTCACTAGTTTTTGTTCAATCAGGTCCGAAAAACTTTCCGTGCCCTCCGCCACATCCAGATATTCAAAGGCTTCAACAAATTTGATGTGATCGACATATGGATCCTGTCGAAGCTGCTTGAAATAAGGAACGATGACCGGTTTGCCGGCCAGGGCAGCTTCAAGGATTGTCGTTGAATTTATGCCGCAAACAACTGAGGATTCCACTATGAGCTTCTGTGCGTCAAGATTGGCATCCATGACCAGATTGGGCAATTGCCGCACATCAATGCCGGCTTCGGCAAACGCGGCATCAACAAGCTTGCGCCAGCTTGGATAGACTTTGGGTTTCGGCTTGAACACGAAATCTATGTCGGGATATTTCCTGGCAAGTTTTGCCAGCGTTACATGGACCCCATTAAAAAACGGCAGAAGATTTAAATCGAAACTTCCACCTTCTTTCAGGCCGAGCGGGAAAAGTATGACTTTCTTGCGTGCCGGCTTGATGGATTTAGCGACCGCTGCCTTATTTATAAAATCATCCATTCGAATGCAACCAAGGGCGCTCACGGCATCAGCTTCGACCAGGCCTTTATCAATACATAAATCGCGGCAGCTTTCATTGTGGACGACCAGGTGACTGCCCCAGAAGCCAAAGCGGCTGAAGAGTGTGGCCATTGTTGAGTGCAAAGCAACGGAAGACGCCATCAGGCCCTCCCGGTAAAGCACGACATAAGGTGTACCTAAATCTTTGGCTGCTATTCCCCAGTCAACATCAGCGGGAACTCTTATGTGATAGCTGATTACACAATCAATGCCATGGTGCTGGAAGACTGATGGCAGAACAGCCCGATAAAAAGCCTGAAGCGCCATCTTGCCGTTCATTTCAGCACTGCCGGGCTCAGGATTAAGGTAACCTCTTGGTCTCAGACCCTGCTGGCAGAAGAAATACAAGATCCGGTATTGCCAGCTGCTGGACATGACCAGAACCCGGCATTTTCCCGATTTGGCCAAAGCTTCCAGATCTCCGCGAAAACCCTCTGGAGACAGCGCCAATATGGTCATCTGATCCGAGGCTGAGGTTTTCGAATTGTCTGGATGTTCAGCAATTACGGTGTTCAATATCCGCACGAACAACCCGTAAACCCCACGCCGGGCCAGATAGCCCAGGGGTATTCTCAACAGAGAAGTCTTGAGGTATCCCACCGGTCAGCCGCCTTCGACACAATCGATTTTTTTGTTCTCAGGCCGTTTGGACAGGAAAAATTCCGCCAGTTCGATATCCATTTCGGTATCAATACTGATGTGATGGTCTTTAAGCACAACCGCTCCAGTTCGCTCGCCCATCAGTGTTTTCTGATCCAGGAGACAACTTCTCGTCAATGCATACGCCGCACCGTTGCGGTGATAAAGGGTTGAAAGCTGCTGGCGCGCAATAATGGCGCCACCGCGCTGGTCGTAGAGTTTCGCGTTCCCATTTTCGACGACCAACTGCTTGAACGGGTGTGCCTTTGAATCTGTCTCCGAAACGGTCCAGGCCGCATCAAAGTCGTCTTCAACAAGCTTTGTGATGGTCATGAGCACGTCGCCTGACGTTCGCAAAGGTGATGTTGGTTGCAGCATCACGATGATGTCGTAGCAGGTTCGATCAATGCGTTCGGCTTCACCGAGCGCGTGGGTCAAAACGTCCACATCGCCAATCCGATCGCCGGAGAGTGATTTTGGCCGCCGAAATGGCGCTGCAATCCCGGCGGCTTCCGCCACCTGAGCGATGCCGTCATGGTCGGTTGAAACCACTGCCCGGTCGATACATTCGACCTGACGAATAATTTCACCGACCCGCGCCACCAACGGCGTGCCGCCGACAACGCAAAGATTTTTCAGCGCAATTCCCTTGCTTCCGCCGCGTGCGGGAACCACCGCAAGGACCGTCCTGCCCTGGATCAAGGGCAAACCCCAGCGACGGCAATAACCGTGTCGGTTGTGGCCGAGGCCTCAAGCGCGGCGCGATAGCCATCATCGATATGAGCAAATTGTTCGCGGAAGTCTTCGCTGCCTCCAGGCTTTCCCTTGGACAACCATGTCAGATGGTTCTCGATTCCATAACGCTGGTAGGGAATAAGATGTTGAATTTCCAGACCGTTATGTTCAAGGACTTTGGCCAAAGACGCCCCTGAATAGACGTAAGGGTGTTGCTTCTGGAAATAGAATTTCTGATAAGCTGGGAGTTCATACAACCCCAGCAATGGATCTGTCAGAGAGGGAACTTCGACAATAATTCGCCCCCCCGGCGCCAATAGCGCCGTACATTGCTCCAGAAACGAAGCTGGGTCTTCAATGTGCTCGAAAACATGAAAAAAGCCTATCGCATTGAAACGCCGGCCACTGGAAATTGCCGCACCAAAATCGTCAAACTGATGCAGCCAGTCCAAGGCATCGCGCTGTTGCTTCGTGGACTGGTCGGGTTCGATACAGGCACAGTGCATCTGCGGATAAAGGTTCCGGGCCATGGCTACGAAACCGCCGTCGCTTGCACCGATCTCAAGATAATTTTCAACGCCCGCTAGATATTTCCCGATCTTTTGCAAACGCCGATTGATGACATCATTATTTGATTTATAGGTCTGCAGCCCAAGGCGTTGGGACCGCGGTTTATATTGCGAATAATCCATCACTGGCTGCGGAAAGAGGAAAGCAAAATCACCACTTTCATTGATCATCACATCAATATCTTCGCTTTCGAAGACGCCGCTGCGTAGCTGCGTAAAGCGATGGGTATTCAGCGGCGGCATCAACATCCGCACTGCTGTTTCCAGATCAGGTATTTTACTACTCATTTTAGTGTTGCTGGTCCTTTGGTTCCGCAGGACACATTGCAGGAAATTTTATTGACACGAAGCCGTCGCAATCGCGCGATCTTACCATTGGGCATATATGTCACCCATCCGCCGGTGCCGTCTGGAACCTGCCCCAGTGGTCAACAATCGTCTTGCGTTCCGAACGCTCCATTTCGTTGATCCGTTTGTCCTTGTAAAAGGAATCATTGTTGTAGTGCGTCGTCGAGACTTCCTCGAAGATACAGCCCGTATCGGTCCAGAAGCTGTGCCAGACACCGGGCTGTATAAGACAGGTTTCCCCGGTTCTGAGCACGCGCTCATGGCCATCCATGGTTACATGAACTTCGCCATGCAGCACCTGAAATGTCTCTTCCTTGCGCCGGTGAAAATGCGCCGGGTGTCGCTGACCCGGCAGTTGCACCATTATTTTTTTGCAATAAGCGCGATTGATGCAGTTGATGATTACGGCACCAACCTGGCGAAAATCCTTCATGCCGTAATGGTGCGAATATTCCACCTCAAAACTGCTGTTGAGCGGCACCCTGGCTTCGTTGAGCAGGGCTTTAACGTCATGCAGGGCATTCTTGATGATCTGATAATCGGGCACGTCGGGCAGAGTGACGGCGCTCGCATCGACTGGCGCATCGGCATCGAAATTTGAATTGGCGACAATCCCTTTTTTCCATTCGCCACTCGACAATTGCCCCTCGACATTGGGCATGGCGAAATAAACATGGGCGCGGTCGATTGTCTGCCCTTTGCGGATCGCCTTGGCGGCATAGACCCCTCGCCGCAAACCCTCAATCGCCAGCCTTTCGGCGTCCACCGCCGGCGGCCGCTGCTTTGCGCCACATAGGCGAACAACCTGTTCATGGGCTTTGAGCCAGCAGTCGAGCTGTTTGGGGGTCGAGGAATAGGCGTTAAGTTTGATCTTGTCGGTCGCCAGGCCGACATGGCGTTCAAACATACGGGCGCCGAGGGCATGAGCGATCTGTATGGGCGCGGTTGCGTCCTGATCTTCATGGGTCGACCAGCCAATGGTCTTGTCCCGATAGCGGTTTTTCAAGGCGCTGATCTGATTGAGCTGGCAGTCCTCTTCCGGTGTCGGATAGATCGACACGCAATGCATGATGGCGGTATCGACACCGCGGTGATCGAAAAAACTCACCAGATCGTCGATATGTGCTGTCTCCAGCCCACCGGTTGAAAAAATGATCGGCAGATTTGCCTCCGCCGCGCATTCAAGCAGTGGCCAGTCCTGGGCCGAACAGCTGGCGATTTTCAGCACGTCAAAGCCCATATCGACAATCATTCCGACCGAGGCTTCGTCAAAAGGCGTGCACGCAGCCATCAGCCCCTGCTTTCGGACTTCGTTGAGCAGGGTCTGGTAATCATCACGCTGAAGCCGGGTTTGGAGAAAACGCGGTATGTGTTTGTTATCACTATCTTTCTTGTGGCTTGGATGAACAAAGCTATCAAGATCCCGAAACTGAAATTTCATCAGCCCACGGCATTTGTGTTTCCGCGCCACTTCACCAACGCCCCGGATGATCGCCAGGCCATGTTCGACACTGCCCTGATGGTTATTGGCCAGATCAAAGACAAAAATATTCTCAAAATCGAAGGCCCCATCCATGACGCCACTCCTCGTATGTTGTTATTGTCGGACCAAGTCAGGTGTTGCCGGCATTCTTATCCCACCAACGCTTCGGGCACATAACCCCTTGTGTAGTCGATGCCGATACTTCGCCCCAGGGCAGCGGATTTATGGGTCGCTGCGATCACAAGCATTGTATCGAGCCCGCGGGCAAGTGAAATTGGCGATACCGGGGCACCGGGTTTGAGCGCCGCCTCGATATGCTGCATTTCAAGGATAAAATCATCCGGCCGGGTTTTGGTGAAAACCTCTTCCTGGATATCCTCGTCATGTTTGGCCCAGACAACCGCATCAGCGCCGGAGCGGTAGCCGCAATGCCACTCCACAAATCCCGCATCACCCTGGACGCGGGCATATTTTTTCGGAGGTCTGGTCACAACATCCTGAACCACCCGGCCGGTCAGACCCTTTTCCGTACGAAGGTTGGCCAGGCAAAGGCGGTCATAGTCGACCCTGCCGTCCTGGACGTAGTCAAGAGTTGCTGTGACCTCAACCACCCGGCCAGCATCCAATATATGGGCCAGGTGCTGCCACATATTGAACCCGTGGGAGTGTTCGCCCGCTGCGCCACCACCACGCTTCCAAAAACCAAGGTAGCTGTCGTGGGGACCCTCAAGCCACGGGTGAGCGCCAAATATACCGCCCCAGTGCTCGCGGATTTCAACATCGAGGGTTTCCACACGACCATGGATTCCCGCGGCAATTTGCTCGCCGGCACGAAGGCACGCGGACCCGACAACATGATCATAACCAACAAATCCGGCGACGTTTTTTGCCGCAGCTTGGGTCATCAGGGTCTGCGCGCCCATAAGGTCCGGTCCGCAAATCGGCTTTTCGACCAAAATCGCCCTGGGGCCTTCTTCAACCGCCGCCAGCGCCAGGTCCATATGGGTATCGGGCGGCGTGCCGATGAAAATCAGATCATATACACCTTTTGGAGCCTGCCCGGCTTCATAAAGACCAATTTCTTCGTCCCAGGCGCCATAGCGGGCCGGATAGATATCATTTCGGGTGCGGTCCAACGCCGCGGGGTCGACATCGCAGATATCGACCTTCCACCCCAAGGCGCGCGATGCGTTGGCAAGATGATTGCCGATGGATCCGGCGCCGATAATTTTTGTTCTATACACCTATCTTCTCGTCTCTTTTCTTGGACGGCGGGGCACCGGTCTTTGCCGAATTGCCGGTTGAGGGTTTTTCCAGCCTGCCATCCTTGATGTGGTAAATTACGTCGGCGTGTTCGACCAGTGTCATGCGATGGGTGATCGCCAGTATGGTCATGCCGCCGGCGATGCTGCCAAGTGTCTGGGCAATTTCGGATTCGGTGGTTGTATCCAGGGCGCTGCTGGCCTCGTCAAGGATCAGCAATCGGGGCCGCCGGACAAGTGCCCGCGCAATGGAAATCCGCTGGCGCTGCCCGCCGGACAGCTTGCCGCCCCGTTCGCCGATGACCGTGTGAAGCCCCTGGGGAAGCGCTGTGACAAACTCCCACGCGCCGGCATCGCGAAGCGCCCGTTCGATATCTTCGGTGCTGTAAGTCGGATCGTTCAGGGTGATATTCTCAAGCAGTGTTCCGTGGAACAGCATGACCTCTTGTGGGACATATCCTATGGTTCCCCGCCACGCCTGCCTGTCGATCTGCGGCAGGGGAATCTGGTCAACGGTAACCTGACCGGATTGCGGCGAAAGCAGACCGATCACCAGGTCCAGAACGGTTGTTTTGCCGGCACCGGAGGGCCCGAGAATACAGGTGAATTTCCCCGCCGCGATATGCAGATCGAAATTCTTGAAAACCGTCTTGCCTTCATAGGCGAATGTGACGTTGTCAAAATCAATGCCTTTTATCAACGTTGGCGCCCGCGTCCCATTTTCCATCTCGCGCTGCGCAAAGGCCTGGGTGGTCATTGCGTTCACATGTTCATAAGGCACGGAGCAAACAGCAAGGATCTGCCACTCCTTCTGCAATCCGGAAATTGCCAGCAATGTGCGGATGAACAAAACCGCGATGACGGCGAGCGCGGCAAAGGACTGATCGGTAAACCGGATAACCAGATACATCGTCACGGCAAGGGCGACGACCCTGATGAGCTCCTGTAACGAGGTCAGCGAGCGCTTGAGGAACGTCATCCTGGCGAATACATCGCGCATGCCGCGTATGTCATCTGAAAGCATCGATTCAAGACGGCCGACAATTCCCATCGCTTTTAGGGCCTTGATGCCCTGCAAGCTGTCGATAAGCTGGCTTGAGAACGACGACATTAAACCGGTCTGGCGTCGGCTCGCCACACGCGAACGCTCAATCAGCCCAGCCAGGAGCACAAGCATGACAAGCCCGACACCGCCTGCACCAAGCGTCACCTGCCAGGAGATCAGAATGGCGGATGTTATGTAGACCGCGGCTTGCAGAAGACTGGAGATCAGATTGCAGGCGACGGAAAAAAGGCGGCCCGACTGCTGAGCTTCTCGGCTAATGGCATTCACAAGTTTCCCCGGCGGTTGACCGAGAAAATATTCCCAGCGGGCAAGCAGGAAATTCCGCAGCAGCGCCAATCTGGTTTCGCGAATGATGTCCGCCTGCCGGTAGCTGATATAGAGCAATACCGTCATGTTAATGGCGGTCTTCAGCGAGATCACAAAAACAAGAAAAATCAGGAACACCTCGATGGAGGGGCTTAATCCCAGCCAGTCGAGCCCGTTCTGGAATTGAGCGAGGATTCCGGTCTGGTCATCGCCCTGCTGTCCCATGGCAATCGCCAGCAGCGGGAACAGAGAAATAATACTGATGCCATCCAGCAGGGCAACCAGGATCAACCCCACGGAACTGACCATCACGCGCCAGCGGTTTGCGCGAACAATTCTTCCCAGAATCGCGATGCGCTCTGAAGCCGGTAAGCTCCGCGCCTCTTTTATGTTCTGTTTCTGATTCATGTCTCAGTTGGAAGAATGCGTGGCGTGTCTTATTCGACACGCGGCTTCTTCTGGATCCGCTTGCAGACAAAAATTCGAGGTGCATGCGCAGTGATAAAATAGTAACGCCAGCGAACCAGACGTTCAGTCAACCACCCTGGAATTTGCCGAACCAGCTTGAGGTTACGTTCGGATACACCCCCGGGTTTTTTGAGCCATCCCTGGACATCCATTGGCGGGAATGACTCACAGATCTCTAAATCGTTGGCGTTGAGTTGCTTGCGCATACGTCCAGCAGAGATTGGTATGTAGTATGCCGAGTAGAGATCGGCATAAAAACTGTCATCGGGAAGGTTCATGCGATTCCTGCCCTTGTCGACCCAGCCAAACAACGCCTTGCCGATCGCCAGGCGCGATCCAGCATTCCAGCCACTTTTGAAAGCAATCTGATTCTTGAAATTGAAGCCACTGAGCGACAATGTCCAATCACACCAGGTGAGATAAAGCCAGCCGCCCGGTTTCAGAATCTCATTCAGTTGTTCAACAAGGGTTCGCCACCCGCTCACATGATGGATGACAGCAGAACAAATAATTAGATCGGCTTTTGGCAAATTTTTAGCCTGCCACATGGACAGAATATTCTCCAGACGGCTTACGTGGAATTCGGCATCTACACCGACGGCTTTTGCATGTTCGCGGGCGCGCCCAACTTGAGCTTTCGATCCATCAATGCCGATTACATTTGCACCATTGAGCGCCATTGGCAGGCATTTAAAACCTGCCCCGCAGCCAGCTTCCACCACAGTTTTTCCATGCCAATCGATCTTGCTGAGTTCGGTTGATTTTTCGAACGGTAGTCGTTCGGCAATCTTTGAAATATAGGCAGCCGCTTTCTCTACATCGAGGTTTGCATGAGGAATACCCGAGAACAATTCAACATTTATATCTGATATGGTTTTCATATATTCTTGCCACGCTTAGAATTTTGCGAAGTCCCAAGTTCCATTTTCACTTTCGCTTTTTTGCAAAAAAGCGTTACTCGCTGGTACGGCTCACTTTGCGGATCTGCAGTTGATACCGCTGACCAAGTTATTTGAAGTAAGCCGGGTAACGCTGGTTGTCCACGACACGAAACAGCGCAAATTGCTCAGCTACCGACTGATGGGGAACAATACGGATGTCGCGCAAAGTCCGGTGAGCATTGAAGCCCAGATCACGAAGTAACTGTAGTGTCTTGCAACCAATCTGATTGCACGCTCAATTTGTTATTTGCTGAAGGATCATTTCTACTATGGCTTCCTAAATAGAAATAACTTGTGAGGACCACAGTCACCGACCGAAGGCAGTTTCCTCGCACATTTGTTGATCTCCGCCATATAGTCAGGCGAATCCCCCTCTGATGTTAGAGCCGCGTTGAACACTCGCGAGGCGATATAATAGAGGCTCGAGAATGCGACCGTTTGTACATATATCATCTCATCCGAAAGCGCCGCTATGAACTCATCTTCGTCTAGATAACGATTATGCCAATGCACCTCAATTTCTGATAATCCAGCTGCATTTCGTAACCTGTTCAAATTGTCAAGGCTCTGCTTCGAGCACTCGACCAGAGCCAGCAGGCCACCGCTACTTAAAATCGAGGCAAGATTTAAAGCTGCTTGGCATTGTTCCTCATGTGTTGAAAGATTGATCAAGCAACGATCGGTGAAAATCTGCTCAAATTCTCCGGTAGCAGAAAGATCATCAAGAATATTGCCAACTGAAAAATCAATATCCGTATACCCTTCCTTCGCGACATGTCCGATGGCTGCCTTGATCAATTCCTCTGAATAATCGAAGCCGCACAAAGATGCCTGAAATGATTTTTGCAGCGCGAACAAATTAAAGCCATTTCCACAGCCTGCCTCCAATGTGGCCTTCGAGGGATCGAGCACCTCCTTCAAAGCATCAAGCTCAAGTTCCTTCAACAGCGGGTCGGGCATCGTCGCCCTAAGGTCAGAGCCATGCTGACGTCCTTGAGCATCCCAGTAGGCCTTGATTTTCTGGATTTTGTCCGGCATTCACATACTTCCGATTGTAGGTAGACCAGCCTATCGTAGGCAATAAAAGTCGTTGTCATACTGCTCTTATTTCAAATCAGTCAAACGACTAAACGCCTGCAAATGGCATTTCAATGCTGGCTTTTCCTGATTTATCCTTCACTGCAACTCGCCCCTCGCAACAATGCCGCTAAGACAGATATTCTCGCAATCGATGTGCCGTTTCCAGGGCAAGTGTCCTTTGTGCATCGATTGTCGAGGCAGCCATATGAGGTGTCACCAGTACATCTTTACGACCCAGAAGGGCGTGCCGAAATTCATGTTCTTCCGGCATCGCTCCGTAGGGTGGCTCTGGCTCCAGAAGATCGAGAGCGACAGCCGACAGATGCCCGGCGTCAAGGGCACTGATCAATGCCGCCTGATCGACAAGTTCGGCACGAGCACAATTCACAAGCGCCGCCCCCCTCTTCATCCGGGCGAGCCGAGCTGCATCCAAAATATGGCGAACATCATTGTTCAAAGACATATGCAGAGTGACGATGTCAGACTCCGAGAGAAGTGCATCAATATCAGAACACAAAGTGACTTGAGCTTCCTCCAGCCGGTCAGAATAAGCTGATTTTGGATCAAGAGCCAGCAGCCGGCAACCGAACGGTTTCAACAACAAGGCGACCCGGAATCCAACATTGCCAAGGCCAATGATACCGATTGTTAATTGAGAAATTTCACGCCCTTCGAGCAAATGCCGGCGAAAATCACTGTTCCTGACTGCTTCAATAGCTTCAGGCAGACGTTTCGCGACGCAAAGGATCATGAGTAGCGTAAACTCGGCCGCGGAACGGCTGTTTCCCTTTGGGATATTGAAGACCGAAATTCCGCGCGCCCCCGCCGCCTCGACATCGATATTGTCCATGCCCGTGCCACACCGCGCCACGACTTTGAGGTTTTTGGCGGCGTCGAGGAATGCCGCATTCACTTGCGTAACACTCTTGACCACAACCGCATCAGCTGTACCGAGACATTGGCGGCACTCCTCCACCGGAGCGGTCGTTAAATCTACAATCGTCGCGAACTCCCGCATGGCGGCTATGCCATCGGGGTGGATGTTTTCAAGAATGGCTATGACAGGCCTCAAGAGTGTCCCTCAAACCGCGCCAAGTGAATTGAAGGCGACAATCTGTTTGCCAACGGGCGCTTCTCTTTGTCCCACTTCTTCGCCCAGCGCTAGCGACACAAGGTCATCCATCAAAGGTACGCCGGCAGCCATTCCCACGGCAACCGATCCACTAGCCCTTGGGTTGACCTCCAGTACAATTGGCCGCCCCTTCCCATCCATCATAATATCAATGTCAAATAACCAGCTGAGTTCAAGCTCGGAAACGATCTTTCGGCCCATGTCCACAAGTTCCGGGGCGTCGATGATGATATGCCCTTCATTGGGTGCTGTTGATGAACGGCGGCGGCGGGGAATGAGCGTCAGGGCTTTCCCTTTCCAGGCCAGAATATCGAGATCATGCACCGGATCGGACAACCGCTCCATAACGAGCATGGGCGTTGCCCATTCCAGTTCGCGCGCAGGTCCGGTAAGAAAAGCGTCCCGGTTCATATGCAACTCATGACTACCCGGCCGGCTCTCAACTTCTGTGAGTTCGGGATTGATAACAAAAATGCCGCGCCCGCCCCTTCCCGAGGGGCATTTGACAACCGCCTGACCACACTGAACCAAGACCTCGTCTAGTCCATTTTCTAGGGCGTCTGGACCGGCAGCCTCCCTCCAGACCGGCATCGGAATTGCAAGATCCGCCAGCCGCCGGTATGTCGAAATCTTGTTTGTGATCAATTCCAGAACGGGGAGCGAATTGCAGGCGAGCGTTACGCCAAGTGCGTCAAATTCCGATATTGCACTCGCCAGCGCCAGCGCCTCCTCATCGGCCGATGGAAAAACCAGGTTGACCTCATATCGCCGGCATATCTCAGCAACTGCATCGGAGTAGCCGAGCTCTGATCCTGCCGGAATCGTTTCAAATTCATCGGAAAAATAACGCGCGACGGGATCACGCGACATATCGGCCCCGACCACACGAATATTGTGACGTGTGCTGCTCTTCAGCAGCTTCACAAATTGCGCCGATAATCCGCCGCCAAGGCAGGTTACTAAAATTGTGATATCAGCCATGAGAAAATGCCGTTCGGTCCAGTGGTGAGTATGCGGGTAGGCGACGTGTGGCCGATGCGCCGCAAACCATGTCGAACATCGATGGCGGGAGGATACCCGCTCCGTCCGAAAACCTCAGGAAACCTATGTTGGACCGGTCGAGTATCTGGCCAGGGCCTATATCCGCAGTAACGCCCAGATATCGGCTCATGTGGCGTCGCACATCCGACAACCCCTCCTGCGAGCGCCCTCCAGCCTGCCCAAGCGCCACCTCCGCATTGCGTATGCCGTCGACCATTTTTTTGAATCCACTCGGATCGAGGGACAACGGATGATCGTAGCCTGGGCGGGAGGGGTCCAGGGAAAAATGCTTTTCTATCATCACCGCGCCCGCGGCGACCGCCAGGACAGCCGCTTCATCCCCTGATGAATGATCTGAAAATCCGGTCGCCAAGCCATAACGCTCACTGAGCCAATTTATCGAGGAAAGCGCCCAGGTGTCGCGCGGCGCGGGATAAACGGAAGTGCACAGAAACAAAGCCGCCTTGCCGTCTTTTACCGCGCCTACGGCCTCCACGGCGGCGTCGATATCGTCTGTTTGCGCCATGCCCGTCGACATCAATACCGGTTTTCCTGTTTGGGCGGCACTGGCCGCTATTGGTGTGCAGGTCAACAGACCCGATGAAATTTTATAACCTGGCGGGTCAAGTGATTTCAGCCAGTCAAGCGTGGCAAAGTCGCCAACTGTAGTAAACGGTTCAACTCCGAGACTGCGAGACAATTCAAAAGTTTGAGAGGTTTGTTCTCTTGTCAATTCAGAGTTAGAGAACAGCTTGTAACTTTCCGTATCCGGCGCATAATTCCGGGCAGCATCTATTGTTTGCAGCTTGATCGCATCGGCGCCCGCGGCAGCCGCTTCTTCAACCATCCTTACGCAAGTATCGAAATCTCCCTCATGGTTGATGCCAATCTCCGCAATAATGAAGACGGGCTCACCAGAGCCGATGCGCTTTCGACCGAATTTTAGTGCGTTCGACAACTTTACTGGCCCTCAACAGCAGCCCGGACGCGGCGAAGCGTTATCATGGATTCATTATGGTCTTTCGGAGGAATAGAATCCAAATGCAGCAATTGCTTAAAAATCGGCGGCATCTCATCAAGAGTTGCTCTTGGGACCATCTCATCAAAACGATGATATGGCTTCATAAACCAGGGGCCGTAGGTGTTGAACACACCCCACCGGCTCTTTTCGGTACCATCGCCAATCCTATGCCAAAGTGCAGTGTCGAAAATTACCATTGCTCCTTGTGGAGCGATAAGGAAATTGTAGTCCAGATCAGCATCGCGATCTGCCGGTCTTTGATACCTCAAATGAGAGTTAGGAATAAAATGAGTGGCGCCATTTTCCTTGGCAAATGCGTCCACGCACAGAATTGTCATATAACAAAGGCTCGGCTTGGTTCCCTGCCCGCCTCCAATAAAACGCGAATCTGTGTGCCAGCCTACGCCCGACGTTTTGCGACCAAATTCAAACCCTGAAAGGGTCCGCCGATTGCGCGCCGAAGGTGAAATGAGCACATAATCATCGTCAATCATACGCCGCATGACGCGATCGGTCAGCTCCTGGTAGATCAACGGCAGCAACTCTTGATCCGTTTGAAAATAATTGTCCAGAACCTGATTGGTCTCATTTCCGCAATAGCTGCCTGAATCGATGCGCTCTTTCAACTGCCGATCCAGACGGCCCCGGTAGAAATCGCACTCTTTTGCAGAAAGGACATCGCGGACGACTACGACCCCTTGTGTGCGCAGGTCAGCGACAAGAGAATCGACATCTTCATCGGCGGCTCTGCCATCATCTGATTTAGCATTCAGTAACCCGGACATGTATTATCCTCCTCGTTTTTATACACTTTCGGCCAGCGATGCGGGCCTGGCCGACAATTCGCGTTTGAAACGTTCGCTGCTTCGAGCAAGGCAATAGGCCATCCAGCGGTGACGGCCTTCTTCCGGCCTCAACAGGAACTCCCGTGCCCCCTTCTCAAAAGGAAAGTCTCGAAAAATTGCGCTGTCACCCACGACTTCGCACATCTTCAACCAGTCTTCCCGTTCGCGCACGCGCCAGATTGGTTGCGCAAAACCGTACTTTTTCCGGTACGCAATGCTGTCGCCGACATGTCTTGCGACAAGAGCGCGAAGGATAAATTTTGACGTGTTGCGCTTATAAAATTTCCACTTCGACGGCGTCGCGGCAAACAATTCAGCTACATATGTGGCCTGGAAAGGCAGGCGCAGCTCTATGCTCTCCCGCATTGTTCCCTTGTCACTTCTCGTGTTCACATAGTCTGGGAGTGACGTACATGCATAACCCAGCGCCACACGTTGGGAGAGTTCAATTGAGCTTTCATTACTGTCGACCACGTCACCATCAACCCAACCGAAAGCTCTGGCGGTGCTTTTCACGGTATTTGCATTGAAGAGTGTATTCATTACGCTGCCACGCGTGCCGCCATGATTGGGAAGAACTGAAAAAGGTTCAGACACCAAATGTGCCCAATTCAATAACGAACCACTGCGATTGCGCATATGATCTGGATCATTGGCCCGTTGGATCAACCTGGCTTTCGATTCAGGCCGGCATGTTCGTCCGCGTTCAGCGAGCTGGAGCGCCCGGACGTCAACATCATATCCGCCGAGCAACTCGTCGGGGCCATCCGAGGTCACCAGCACTTTCTTGCCGAGTGACTGTGAATATTTCGCGAGTTGCCTGAAGTTTGTCGACGCCTCGCAGAAGATTCCGTCGAATGCATCCGCGGCATTTTCTTCATACAGCCCAACCGCATCGCGATCATGCATGATCATCTCATGGTGATCCGTTCCAAGCTTTCGTGATGTGAAAAGGCTTGCTTCATGTTCATCAAGGTCATCGCCCTGTTTTGGCGGCACCAAGGTGGAATGTCCGTAGAGGGAACTAATGGGCCGGTCGGCCCTGGAGGCAAGGAGTGCATTGACCAGAGTGCTGTCGATACCACCACTCAGCGTTGTCATGAAATCCACTTCGGAGGGAAAGCGCCGCTGACAGGACAGGGTCAGCTGTTCTTCAAACACTTCCATGACGTCATTCAGACTTGGGTCGGCAGCATAAAATTCCCGCCACTTCTCAAGATGGAATTGCTGTGTCCGGACAAATTCAATCTGCTTGCGGCCTGGCGAAATGGTGAGAGCGTAGCCTGGCCTCAGGCGCTTGATATCTTTGAAAAGTGTTTTACCGGGGGGGGCTGCGCGAAACTGGAATGCACAAGCAACAGCGCTGAAGTCCCAATCGGGAGCCACCCTCATCACCGCCAGAATGGGGGCTACCTCAGAGGCAAATATAAGCTCCTCGGTACCCGCCGCATAATAAAGCGGCTTCTCACCCAGCAAATCCCGACATAATTGCAACCTGCGCTCTTGTTCCTGATACAGCGCGAATGCCCAAACGCCATCAAGCCGTTTGAGGTAGCTCAGGCCATGGCGCACTAGTCCTTCCAATAGAACTTCGGTGTCACTGGATGTCCGGAAACGTGTCCCACTTTGAGCCAGGGACCGGCGTTGATCACCATGGTCATAGATTTCGCCGTTAAACGCCAATCGCGCTTCGCCATGGCTCGAAACGAATGGTAATTCGAGTTTGTTCGAGACATCAACAATCGCCAGGCGTGAATTGCCGAGCGCTACCAGGCCATCGTCAGAAAACCAGCTGCCCTCCTGATCGGGGCCACGGTGACGCATCATATCCATCATGGTGGACACACGCGCGCGCGCATTTCGCACCGGGCTGCCATTCAGCGATGCTATTCCCGCAATGCCACACAAATCGGTTGTCCTATGTGTCGCTGTTGTTGATGACGGCCACCAGATGACACTCCACATGCTCAATTAGCGCATTGATTTCGCCCTCATTGCGCCCGGTCGCCCACACGAGACAGAGAAGATCCTTGTGCAATGGCCCGCACGAAACCCGGTCTCCGACATCGCGCACAAAATGTGATGCGGCATACCCAGGTTGGCGGGCGAGCTCTTCACGCCCTTCGATCGAAACAATGGTTCCACTCTGATCGATGAGTTTTTGGCAGAGAACACCATGGCGAGCGCTACCGTTGGGCAGGTAGGTACGCCAGCCGGGATCACCACGAAGCCAAGTAAAATAGGCCAGCAGCGGATTGCCGTTTTTCCTCAGGATTTCACTTCCGATATTGTGAAAATGCGGGCTGACCTCGAGGATCGTCATTTCCCCGTCACCTGCGACAATTAGATCGACCGTCAGCGGGCCGGTCACCATGCCCAGTGCCCTGGCCGCTGATTCTGCCAATGCCGATGCCTTTTCGGTAAATTCCGGCCCGCCGGCAGGTTGGATCATTGTTGTGCAAATACTGGGGATATCGGGGTCGTTACGACGCCTGGTTGTTGAAATGGAAAAAAAGGACCCATCCAGCATGAGACCATCGACGTTGGCAATGTAACCCTCGACAAAGCTTTCTATGAGGACGCCATCTGACTGCGCATATATAGAATCAATAGCGGCATGGATCATATCTAGATTGCAGCCGGGAAGAACATGAACTCCGGAAGAATTGTTAAGAGACCGGGCCTTCACGACGATATTCTGGCCAGACAGGGCTTCGAGCTGTTTAGGTGGCGGTCTCTTTCCAGGTTGACCCACCCAATGTGTTTCCGGCACCGGGAGCCCATTATCACGCAATCGCGTGACCGTCCGGGCCTTGTCGGTAAACAGCTCAACAGACTCGGCAACGGGGCCCTTCAACCCGATATGCCTAGCAACCGCCATAACCGAAGCAAAGGCATAGTCGGCAACGCCATAAACCCCGACCAGACGCCGATGCTTCGAAATCTTATCAGCAACTTCTATAAGTCCTGCGATATCGGTGGCATCGACCGTAAAGACGTCGCTGGCAACTGTAGCGCAAGGAGAGGAAAGATTCCGATCCGTCGCGGCAACATAGAAAGCAGCCTCGCTTAGCGAAGCTATCGGTACAATTTGGGATGCTCCGCCGCCTATATACAATATTGCATCTTCAAGTTCAGGCATTGGGCATCTATTCGCAGTACCACAGGGGCCGGTTTGCCAGACCCGTCATAAGGTGCCCTACAACCGAGCCATCAAGCCGATACTCGACGAGATTGCTCACAGGATCACGCCGGCACGCATAGATGCGCGCCGCGTCCCGGTTTTTATAAGAGTGCGAAACATATTCAAGGCTCTCAAGATCATCAATAGTTCCTACATTCTTGACCTTCCATCCCGCCGAACTCAGGAGATCAAATACGAATTCGACGGCGTCGATGCTTTGGAACAATGTCTCATTGCCCGCAGAATTACCGGTCTGGAAGAACAATCGCGCGGAGCGTTCCCGCAAGGCCTTGAGCCGTGCCAACCCATAGGCCCGCCACCCCAACCTCTGCATCTGGTCTTTATCGAACAAGGCGCCGGCGTGGTGAAGCACATTCAGTTCGATAATCAAATCAGCGTCCGGAAGGTCTTGAATATCCTTTAAGTCAACCGGCTCATTCCTGAACTCACAATGTGACGACACATCACCTAGCTCAGCGAGCGCACGCGCGGCTGAAACACAAAATTCAAGTGGCTCGTAGCCGATATATTTGCACGGGCGATCATGGGCCAAAGACAGGCCAAAATAGCCTAGATTTGCACCAATTTCCACGACTGTAATCGCTTCCCTTGGAAGCACGGTTTTCAGAAACTGGAATCGTCTTGCATCCAGGTCAATCTGGTTTGGGGAATATACAATTTTGCCCCCCAACCCCACCAACTTGTCACGAACAAAATCCGGAATGCTTTGATACTTCGAGAACCTGACATCCCCCTCGGCAAGCACCTGGTCCAAGTGCTCCAGATTTTCCTGAAAATTGTGCATCATCAAGAAGGCAATTTGGACAACAGCCAGTCGGCGATAATCTGCCCTGAACGAACGCCGGTCTTGCCAATAAAACGATCAACAAAAGCGCGCCGCCGATTTTCTCCCTTCTTCCATTCCTGAGTGATGTCATCCAGTGGTCGGCTCAGAAAGATACGCATTTTTTCCAGATATTCATCGTCACGCTCGTCGAAACAGAAGAAGGCGTCAGCAAAATCAACCATAATATCCCTGCGCAACCGATATCCGGCCGACAAAGGATCAAGATAAACAACCGGGCAGCCCGAACCCATGCACCAGGTCAATGTGCTGCTGGCTCCGACGGAAATGACGATCTTCGTCCGGGAAACAAGGTATCTCAAGTCCTGTCCAGTGTGCAGCAAGCTCACATTCTTCGCTTTTTTCGCTACATCCAGCACAGGGTCCAAGTCCTCATACGAACGGTGCGGGTAACATTTAAATCCAACCGCATGGGGTAACTTCTCAAATACTTGCGTGATGAGCGAGGTGTCTCGGCGCGAGCTTTCAACATCATCCTTGTACACGCTGCCATTAAAGAAAGTACCAGCCTGACCCAGCATCTGGGCATAAAGGATGGGCGGCATATCGTCATCCGTGCGAGAGTGGGTTCCGGTCCGGCGGAAATCGGAAGGTGCACCCGCAACACATTCATCACTGCCGTCGGACCTGAACGCTCCGTCAGCAGTTATACGCCTGGCTTCCTCATTGAAGACAATCGCATTTCTGGCAAACGTATTTTCGTAGTTGCACTCGTTTTGGCACGCTGCGAGCAATTCACGACCGATTCCATGTTGAACACCGGCAAAAACAGCCCCCTCTTCCTGAGCAGCATGTACCAGTGCCAGTTGGCTGCCGCCAAAGGGGTAGTTTGTGAGAAAGGCCACCTTTTTTTTCCGGAAAATACGATGGGCTTGGTCCTGCAGATGCGTTCTCGCAGAATCATAAGAAATGAGTTGACTAGAGAAAGATGACATAAGTTCCGAGAATAGAGATGATGCAGCTTCAGAAGGAAAGTATGTTTCAATTCGATTGGCAATTCGTTCGTCGAGTAATTTTAGCACACGAGAACAAACAGGATGCTGACCAGGCACAGAAATATTGTCAGGGAGTGAAAATCGTTTGATACCGAATCCACGCTTAGCAAACTCTACACACGCCTCACGTACTAATTCTGATTCTCGCAAGTAATATATTTGACCGAGCGTCATTCTATCGGGAAGATACTCTCCTACTTCTCGCAACAACCGGAAGAAAATCTGATTAAATCCCTGAAGCCTAAAACGGTCACCGAACGATGGGTTCATCGATTCCGCTGGCCACCCAGAGGGAAGGGTCGTTTTAACTTCAACAATGCCAAGATTAGGGTTGCTGGCCAGCCATTTACGCCAGGGAAGTCGAAATTTTTCCGGCCTCTCCAAATCTGAAATCCCCTCGACAAGTAATCGAGGTTCAACAAAATCCTCGTCCCGAAGAAAGGCGGCAAATGCTGCCCGCTGTTGCCAATTCCACACCTCTCGGCAAAACAGAACGGCAAACGGCTCGGTCATTGGGTCTTTTCTCAGGACTCCAAGGCACCCTTCTAGAAAGCCCGTGGTTGTCATATAGAATTCTTCCAACACGTTCCTATCAAATCCATCTCTGGTATCGAGATGCACGATTGGCAGGTCTGTGCGGGCTACAAGCGCCGGAGAGCGTGTCAGAATGGCGACCGATCTCTTGAGACCCTGATCATAAGCCGCCTCCAAAGCAGAAAGGCTATCGCAGAAAACTGTGTCGTAACTCGACAAATCCAAATCTGCCCTGTGCCCGGCATGCTCTACTTCAGGGTACAAGAAAGTTTCTTTCTGCCGCTCCATTGTAATTGTCTCAGCCACGAACAATATCCCGAACGACAACAAATGCTTCGGCCGCGGCCGCACCCACCTGGCTGCCTCGGACACGGGCCACAGCCTCTACCGCCTCAAGGGATCGGGAGTGAGGAAAAGACAGCATTTCGGTTGTGTAGAGCGCAAGTGCTTCTAACTTCTTCTCCAGAAACTTATCTATCACAACGTATCTTTGCGGTTGAAACACAGGTCCGATATCAGGCCCGGCCCATTCGGTCGAAGATACGGTTTCAAAGGTATAAATTGCTCTTGTGGGTGCCTTTGGCACCGGGCGACATGCTGTCAATACTGCCTGATGCGTCACACGGTGATCAATATTCAGATCACCACCATGGTGTGTGTAGACAATATCAGGGGCAACATCATTGACGACCTTTTCGACAATCTTGATCACATCAAGCAGTTGTATTCCATCCATGCGGTTGTCGGGCAAACCGCCAAATTTTGGTGCCGGAAGACCTAGCACTTCGGCAGCATTTGCAGCTGTTTGACGAAGCAATGCCAGATCGTCGCTTCTTTTTTCCTTATCCCGGCGCAGATCCCGCGACGTAAGTCCTTCGGCCAAAATGAGAGTTTCAACCCGGTGCCCCTTTGCAGCGTGAAGCGCCGCCGTACCGCCAACGCCAAGAATTTCATCATCTGGGTGAGCGGCGACGATCAGAATACTTTTCTCAGATTTTTCAGATCGCATTTTGACTAACAGTTTCTTCTATGGCGGAAACAATATTGCGCGCGCCCATGCCGTTACAAAAATGCAAGGCTGCATTGCTCATGTTTTGCCGCAACAAGGTATCTTCGAGGAGTGTTCCCAGTAATTCATGCATCGCTGCAGTGGCACCAATTCCTGGTTCGACCACACCTAGCGCCACCCCATGGTTTACGACCGTATTGCAAAGGTCGAGCTGATTTTCGGCCGCGCATGCTACAATGGATGGCACCCCCAAAAAACAGCGCTCCCATGCATTCACTCCACCGGCTCCCAGGGCTATGTCAGCGTTAGCCAGGAGGTCCGCAACATAGCTGCAATCCTGGTGGATGGTCACGTCCTGATGGCTGATTTCAGCGAGATCCAGAATCTCGGGCAAGTGCCTTGCGCCGGCCCCGATTGCCACGTCTACGGATAGCTGTTGGTCAACCAAATCAAGTGCTCTCAGCGCATCAATGACAAATTTATTTCCGTCCATTCCACCAAAACAAACAAATACGTTCGATACATCTTCTGACACTTTCTGCCCTGTTAAAATGTCTTGTCTCTTCTCGTGTAATTCAGGTGCCAGAAGTACGTAATCTGAACCAAGGAGGAGGCGGCAAGTACCCGAAACAAGATCTTGATAGGCTTCCGCGGATCGTCCATGGGCGGCGTCAAGCAAAATCTCCGCATTGTGATACCGTCCCGGCGTGTCTTCGAATACAAAACGGGTCGCGGCAACGTTCCTCATTGCGTCTTCGTACCGGGCGTCAAGCTCATAATGATCAATCACCACCAGATCACTCGCCACGTCTATCAATTTAACCAGACAGGCCGGATCATGGGGCTCATCAAGTACCAGTAGAGGGAATGATGATCGATTCCACATAGCCAATTTCGCAGTTTCCCCGGAAACGGCAAATTCACACGCCCAACCTGCGGACGATAGAGCCCTCGCCAGCGTCTGGCAGCGTGCAATATGCCCATAACCCAATCCAATACCGCCATCACAGCGAAAGATCACCCGGCGAGACGGTCCCGAAATGCTGTTTTGTTTCACTAATTGGCACGAACGGAAAAGACCGGCCTTACCGGATCACAATCAAGATGAGCTGCAAAATCACTGCTGTGAATGGCTTGCGCTAGATGAGGCAAGGCGGCCCGATACGCCGCGAGTGTGAGCGCCAAAGACATATCATCATGGGCGTATGAAATGTTGTGTGTGGTATTCATCAGCACACCATTGTCGATTAGTTTTCGCATCATGAATGTTCGGATCGATAAAGCACTCACATCATTGGTCGCTGTAAATGTCATCTGTTTCCATGGAGCAAAACCAATCAGTTTGAGTATGTCACCCAAATTATTCTCATTGATCAATTCGGACACACCGTTTGCCAGCCGATCACCATATGACCAGAGGTGAGGCAATACTTTCTGGTGTTCGATTTTGTCGATGGTGGCATTCGCGGCAGCTATGGAAAGGGTTTCGCCACCAAATGTGCCGGAATAAAATACCTCCTCCATCTCTTTCATAATGTCAGCCCGACCTACGACCGCGGAGATCGGCATTCCATTGGCCATTGACTTTCCGAAAGTTGCAAGATCCGGTTTTACCGAAAAATACTCCTGAGCCCCACCCATCGCCAACCGGAAGCCAGTAATTATCTCGTCAAATATAACGACAGCACCATGGTCATGACCAAGCGATACGACACCTTCAAGATAACCGGTTGGCGGCTCAGAAAATGTGACAGGCTCCAGTATGATTGCAGCAAATTCCCCCGGTTTTTTGCGCAAAACTCTATCTAGATCCTCAAGATCACCATAAGTGAATTTGCTGGTAAGGTCCCTAACGACATTCGGCACTCCCTTATGTTTTGACGTCGATCCAATATACCAGTCCTGCCATCCGTGATACCCGCATACCGCCACTCGATCGCGGCCTGTATAGGCGCGTGACAGGCGAATGGCCGCAGAGGTTGCATCGGTGCCGTTTTTTCCAAAACGGACTTTTTCAGCACACGGAATAAGCCGAACGAGACGTTCGGCCAGTTCCGCCTCAAGCCCCGTTGCCAGACTGAACGAAATGCCCCGCGAAAGCTGATCGACAATGGCAGCATCAACATCTGGATCACAATTGCCCAGAATGGTTGGGAGAAGAGCATTGATGTAATCAATATAGGCGTTTCCGTCGACATCCCAGACTTGCGCCCCTCTTCCGTGCGTCAGAAACAGGGGCGCCTTGCCGGAGGGGAAATTTAGCTTTGATTTCGAGAAGGTTTGCGTCCCCAGCGGGATGGTGCGTTCGGCACGTTGCAGCAGTTCTGCCGAACCATCATAACTGCGGTCACTGAATTCGCGCTCATCGACATCAGGAATCATATTACGAACCCCGTCCCGATTGTGATCACGTTCCCTATGAGCTTCGGACAAGGCCGGATTTTTTCGTAAAACGCGCAACACTTCAGTATAGGGCGGCGGGTGGTCTGATGGGAAAAGATTGGACAATTCTCGCAAGAATGTCAGG
>JAADIJ010000080.1 GCA_013151335.1 Alphaproteobacteria bacterium
TGATATCGAGGGCGGATTTGCCAGCCATATCACGGTTCCCGCGCGCGGATTATGTCCGGTCGATCTGGCGCGTCTAAGCGCCGTCGGGCTGGAGTTGGCCGACGTTTCGGTCGTTGCCGACGCGCTAACCACCCCCTATCAGGCGGCGGTTCAGGCGGGGATCGGCTCCGGCGATCTGGTGGTCGTGAACGGGGTTGGCGGCGTTGGCGGTTATGCTGTGCAAGTGGCCGCAGCCCTTGGCGCGACCGTGGTTGCAATCGATGTCGTACCTGAAAAACTGGCGGCGGTGGAGGCGTATGGCGCCAGCCTGATCCTGAACACCCGCGATTACGACCCCCGCTCCCTCAAAGGTGCGATCATCGATTTTGCCAAGAAAAACGGCCTGAAAACCCGCGAATGGATCATCATGGAATGCTCCGGCACGGCGGCGGGTCAAAAGGCGGCGTTTGGCCTCATGAACCACGGCGCGACCATGTGCGTGGTCGGTTTTACCATGGACAAAGTCGAGGTGCGGCTCTCAAACCTGATGGCCTTTCACGCGCGCCTGCTGGGCAATTGGGGCTGCCCGCCCGAGCTTTACCCCGGCGCGCTGGAGCTGGTTCTGAGCGGCAAAGTCAAGCTCAAACCCTTCGTTGAACACCGCCCGCTTGACACCATTAACGACGTTTTCACCGCCGTCCATGACGGAAAATTTCTGCGCCGCGCCATCATGGTGCCAGACGCTTGAGGGAGAATAACATGAGCGATAATTTCCAATTCCTGCCCCATGATCTGGTTCCAGACGCCGCGCGCGAGGCGGTTAGCGGCGATGTGATCTATGAAAAACGCCCGGCGAAAAACGCCGATGGATCGATCGTTGAGGGGCTCTATAACGCGTGGATTATTCTCAACAATGAGGCCCAGTTCAACTCGTACACCACGGCGATGGTCAAGGCGGTTATCCTCGCCTTTCGCGCCGCCTCCAATGCGCGCGACGTCAATGCGGTGGTGTTCACCGCGGCTGGCAGCAAGGCATTTTGCACCGGCGGCAACACCAAAGAATACGCCGAATATTACGCCGGTCGCCCGCATGAGTATCGCCAATATATGCGTCTTTTCAATGACATGGTCAGCACCATCCTTGGCTGCGACAAGCCGGTCATCTGCCGTGTCAACGGTATGCGCATCGGTGGCGGGCAAGAGATTGGCATGGCCTGCGATTTCTCGATTGCCCAAGACATGGCGCGGTTTGGGCAGGCAGGGCCGAAACACGGAAGTGCTGCAATCGGCGGCTCGACCGACTTTTTGCCGGTGATGATCGGCTGTGAACAGGCGATGAATTCTGGCGTATTGTGCGAGAGTTTTACCGCGCAAAAAGCGCTGCGGCTCGGCATCCTGACCGACATTGTGCCGGGTCTCAAGGTGGACGGCGAATATGTGGCCAACCCGCTGGTGATCACTGAAATGAAGACCGATTATCTGGGCCGTATCCTGCATGGCGACCTCAAACAGGGCGACGATCTGGCAGCGGGCAAGGCGCTGATGAAACGCGGCGAAATGGACCTCAGCGCACTTGACGCCAAGGTCGAGGAGCTTTGCACCAAGCTTCTGCTCACCTTCCCCGATTGCACCACCAAATCGGTCGAGGAACTGCGCAAACCCAAGCTGAACGCGTGGAACGCCAACAAGGAAAACTCGCGCGCGTGGCTGAGCCTGAACATGATGACCGAGGCCAATGCCGGCTTTCGCGCTTTCAACGAGGGGAGCCGCGAAAATGGTCGCGAAGTTGATTTCTTGGCCCTGCGGCGCGAGTTGGCGCAAGGGCAGAAATGGACGCCGGAGTACATCGACAGCCTGATGCCGGGCGCGCGCAAGTGAACGCTCCGCTTGGCATAACCCTTTCGCAAGACGGCGCTTTGCTGCGGCTGGTTTTGAACCGGCCAAGGGCCAATATCGTTGATGCCGAGATGATCACGGCGCTTGAAAAGGCCCTTAAGAACCACCTGCAAGGCCGTGATCTTAAAGCCGTTCTACTAAGTGCCGAAGGCCCGCATTTCAGCTTTGGTGCCAGTGTTGCCGAGCACCTGCCCGAAAGCTGCGCCGCCATGCTGGCCGCCCTGCACGCGCTGATCCGCCGGATGCTTGAAAGCCCCGCGATGATCCTCGTGGCAATCCGCGGCCAATGCCTTGGCGTTGGAGCTGGCAATGGCCGGTCACCGCCTGTTCGCCGCACCGACCGCCAACCTTGGCCAGCCCGAGATGATGCTCGGCGTTTTCGCCCCGGCGGCAAGTTGTCTGATGCCGGAACGTATTGGCCAATCGGCGGCCGAGGATCTGCTTTATTCGGGCCGCTCAATCAATGGTGCCGAGGCGCTAGAAATCGGCCTGATTGACGCCTTGGCCGATGATCCAGAAAGCGCGGCGCTGGCCTATTTCAACACTCATCTCGCCCCAAAATCCGCCAGTTCCCTGCGCTTTGCCCTCAAGGCCGCGCGCCTTGGATATGTCGCCCGCATCAGCGAAAAACTGCAAGCGGTCGAAGACCTTTACCTCAACGAATTGATGCAAACACGCGACGCGGTCGAGGGCCTGAACGCCTTCATCGCCAAGCGCGCAGCCAAGTGGGAGAACCGATGACACATCCAACCACAGCCGAGATCGTCGCGCAGTGCCAAACGCTTTTTGACGATCTGCGCTTTGCCTCCGCGCGCAAATGGAAAGAGGCCGAGCCGGGGCGCAAAGTCATCGGTTATCTGCCGGTTTATGTGCCGCGCGAGCTGATCCATGCCGCCGGAATGTTGCCGCTTGGCATCATGGGCGGCGGCGATAATCTGGAGGTGATCCACGGCGACGCCTATTATCAAAGCTATATTTGCCGCATCCCGCGCTCGACCATCGAGCTGGGCATTTCCGGGCGACTTGATTTCGTTGACGGCATGATTTTCCCGTCGATTTGTGACGTCATTCGCAACCTTTCAGGCATGTGGAAGATGTTGTTTCCCAAGGTTTACGTCAAATATTTCGACGTGCCGCAAACCTATGACGACGAGATCGGCGGTGTGTTTTACACCGGCGAAATGCGCGAGTTTTTGCACGATCTCGAAGGTCTGGCGGGGCGTAAAATCACCGATGACGACGTCCTGAACTCGATCGCAATCTATAATGAAAACCGTGCGGTCGTTAACGATCTTTACCGCCTTCGCGCCGAAAAACCGTGGCAGGCCCCCGCATCCGAAGCCTACCTCGTGATCCGCGCCGGTCTGTTGCTGCCGGTCGAGGAACATACCGAATTGGTGCGCCAATATATCATTGCTGCCGAGGCTGAATCCCGTCCCATAAAGGACAATTCCCGCGTCATCCTGACCGGCATGTTCTGCGAGCAACCTCCGCTTAACCTGATAAAATCATTGGAGCTTTCTGGCTGTTATGTGGTTGACGACGACTTCATGCTGGTCAGTCGCTGGCTGATCGGCGACGTGCCGATAACCGGTGATCCGGTCCACAATCTCAGTCAGGCGTTTTTGCACCACTCCATGTCTACGGCGGCGAAATACGAGCCGGATCTGGCCGAAAAAGGCCAATTCCTGGTGCGCAGCGTGCGCGCGACCGGGGCCGAAGGGGTGATCTTTGCCGCCCCTAGTTTTTGCGATCCGGCGCTCTTGGACCGGCCCATGTTGCAAAACGTACTGAAAGCCGCCGACATCCCGTTCATTGCTTTCAAATACGCCGAAAACTCGGGCCAGATGCAGCCGATCCGCGAACAGGCCGGAACCTTTGTCGACTCGATCAAATTATGGAGCGCCGCATGAGACCTTCAATCGTAAAAGCCAAGCCCGCCGACGTGGAAAAAGACGCCTCTATGATCAAGCAAAAAGAGATGATGGCCAATCATTTCAACCGCTTGACCGACGCGACCGAGAGCGGGGCCAAAGTGGCCTCGACCTTCGTTCCTGGCAATCTCAACGAGCTGATCATGTGTTTTGATCTGGTCAACAACCTACCCGAAGTGAACGCGATCCAGTCCGGTCTGCGCAAACAATCGGGCGCTTATATCATGGAGGCCGAGCGTTCGGGTCACTCCGAGGATGTCTGCACTTACGTCAAATCCGACATCGGCATGATGCTGAAAGGCAATATCGGCCCGAACGGCAAAAAGCTGCCCGATCCTGACGTTTTGCTCTTGTCCTACACCGGCTGTTTCACGTTTTTGAAGTGGTTTGAGCTGTTGCGCGAGCAATATAAATGTCCGACGATATTCTTGCAGACGCCCTATATGGCCGATGGCAAGGTCACGCCGAGCATGGTGCAATATATGGTCAAGCAGTTGAAAGAAAACGTTATTCCAACGCTTGAGCAGGTCAGCGGCGTCAAATTCGACATTGATCGTTTGCGCGAATACCTCAGGAAATCTGCCAAGGCCGAGGATGATCTCGTCTACATCCTGCAAACCGGCAAGAACAAACCCTCGCCGATTGATGCCTATTTCGGCGGCATCTATTATATCGGCCCGATTTTCGGCGCTTTTCGCGGCACGGATGACGCGATTGATTACTACCGCTTCCTGCGCGAGGAGGTCGATCAGCGGATGCTCAAGGGCCTTGGCCCGGTCACGCCCGACGGTCCCATGGCCGAGGAAAAATACCGGCTCGTGGTTGAAGGCCCGCCGAACTACACCAATTTCCGCCAGTTCTGGAAGATGTTTTACGAGGAAGGTGCGACGGTCGTGGCCTCCTCCTACACCAAGGTTGGCGGCACTTATGATTACGGGTTTCGGCACGATCCCGACCGCCCGTTGGAGACGCTGGCGGAGTATTGCCTCGGCGTTTACACCAACCGCAGCTTGCCCATGCGCATCGATATGCTGTGCGATTACATCAACGAATACGAGGCCGACGGGCTGTTGATCAACTCGATCAAATCCTGCAACTCGTTCTCGGCAGGCCAGCTTTTGATCATGCGCGAGGTGGAAAAACGCACCGGCAAACCGGCGGCGTTTATCGAGACCGATCTGGTCGATCCCCGCTATTTCTCGGCCGCGAACGTGAAAAACCGGCTCGAGAGTTATTTTCAGATGATTGAGCAAAAACGCAATGGCAAAGGAGCAGCAGCATGAAAACTTTTGTCGGAATTGATCTCGGCTCGACCACCACCAAGGCGGTCCTGATGGACGAGGACGAGAAAATCTTGGGGCGCGGCATCACCAACTCGCGCTCAAACTACGACACCGCTTGCCGCGTGGCCCAGCAAGAGGCGGCAGTTGACGCGCGCTTCACCCTGTTTCGCCGCGAATTCGGGGCCGAGGATGGCAGCAAAGAAGAGGTTGAGGAGTTTCTTGGCGGGTTAGAGCGCGCATTTCGGCTCGAGCAGTTTTTGGAGCAGCTCGATGATTTACGCGAGACCTGCCTGACCCAAATCCACGGCGAGCGGTTCGAGAAAAACGCCGAAGGCGTCAAACTAGCCCTCGCCGAAGTGTTCAAACGCCTGTCCGCCGAGGCCCCGGCCATGTACGCGCCGGGGGCGACACGCAAGTCGGATTTCTTTCGCGACATCGCCGGCTCGCGCTATCTCGCCTTGGCCGAGGAAGTGGCGCGCGCAGCCGATCTGCCCTATGATTTGTTGCTTAATGTCTATGACAAATCAATCATCGCAGTCGAAAACCGCCCTCCCAAAGGCGCGCTGAGCGACAAATTCCACCGAGCGCTGAAACGCGTGACCGAGGCGGGCGCTGGCCTATCGGGGAGCATGCTAAAGCCGGTCGAACATGCGCTCGATATCGAGCTTGAAGAGACCTATCTCGTGGGCACCGGTTACGGTCGCGTGACCTTGCCCTTTTCCAAAGAGCATATCCGCAGCGAAATCCTCTGCCACGGCTTGGGCGCGCATATGATGTATCCAGACACCCGAACGGTGCTGGATATAGGGGGCCAAGACACTAAGGGCATCCAAATCGACGAAAACGGTATCGTGGAAAATTTCCAGATGAACGACCGCTGCGCCGCCGGTTGCGGGCGTTATTTGGGCTATATCGCGGACGAGATGAACATGGGCCTGCACGAGCTTGGGCCGATGGCGATGAAGTCGAAAAAACCGGCGCGCATCAACTCGACCTGCACGGTTTTCGCCGGTGCCGAGCTGCGCGACCGGCTGGCCCTTGGCGAAGCGCGCGAGGACATTCTGGCCGGGCTGCACCGCTCGATCATTTTGCGCGCCATGTCGATCATCTCGCGCTCGGGCGGGGTCAGCGATCAGTTCACCTTCACCGGCGGGGTGGCCAAAAACGAGGCCGCCGTGCGCGAATTGAAAAAACTGGTGTTTGAAAACTACGGCGAGGTCAAAATTAATATCGACCCGGAATCGATCTATACCGGCGCATTGGGCGGGGCCGAGTTTGCCCGCCGCGCCGCTCAAGGACGCTTGGAAGGAGTGGACGCATGACCATTGCAGCAGGAATTGACGTAGGCACAGGGGCCGTGAAAGCGGTGATTTTCAAGGTCGAGGACGGGGTCGAAACCTGGCTCGCGCACGCCACCATGCGCATCCGCCAACGCGACCCGATGGAGCTGGCGCGCGAGGCGTTTGACCACTGCCTCACCGACGCAAACCTAAGCGAGAGCGACATCGACTATGTGGCCACCACCGGCGAGGGCGAGGCGATCCCGTTTCACACCGGCCACTTTTATTCCATGACCGCACATGCTCGCGGCGCGCGCTTTCTCAACCCCAAAACCGTGGCCGTAATGGATTGCGGCGCACTTCATGGCCGCGCCATTATCACTGACGAGCGCGGCAAGGTTACCAATTATAAAATGACCAGCCAATGCGCCTCTGGTTCGGGCCAGTTTCTGGAAAATATCGCGCGCTATCTGGGCATCGCGCAGGACGAAATCGGCTCGCTCTCGCTGAGTGCGGACGACCCAGAGGAGGTCTCCTCTATCTGTGCCGTGTTGGCCGAAACCGACGTGATCAACATGGTCAGCCGCGGAATTACCGCACCAAACATCCTCAAAGGTATCCACCTTTCGATGGCTAACCGCTTGGCACGATTGCTAAAATCCATCGGCGTGCGCGATGATTTGATCATGATGACCGGCGGCTTGGCGATGGACGAGGGCCTGTGCGCCGCCATGCGCGAGCAATTGGCCAAGATGCGCGGCGTTACGGCCGAGGTGACCAACCACAAGGACTCGATCTATGCCGGTGCAATCGGTGCGGCCCTGTGGGGAGCGTTTCGCAGCGACAAACTCACCGCCTCCGGGCAAATGTTAAAAGCCTCTTGAGCACCAAAAAAAGGAGAAAACCCAATGGCCCTAATGATTATTGACCCCTGCACCGCGTGTGATGCGTGCGAGCCGGTTTGCCCCAACGAGGCGATCACCGCAGGCGATCCGTTTTACATCATCGACCCGATGAAATGCACCGAATGCGTCGGCGAAGAG
>JAADIJ010000178.1 GCA_013151335.1 Alphaproteobacteria bacterium
GGGCGAACACCCAGACAATGCAGCTGCATCTCGATGAGATCGGCAAGATGGTCGCGCGGAGGGCCCATGGCGTCGTTCTCATGGACCGGGCCGGGTGGCACACCACAGCTAGGCCGAACGTGCCGAAGAACCTTACCATCATTCTGCTGCCATCGCGCGCGCCGGAACTGAACCCGGTGGAAAATATCTGGCAGTACATCCGCGCAAACTGGCTCTCCAACCGAGTGTTCAAAGACTATGACGCCATTCTCGATGCAGGTTGCAATGCCTGGAACAACCTCATCGAACAGCCCGAAAAAATCACCTCAATAGGAATGCGGAAATGGGCCCGTATCGGTCAAAATTAGATGCCGTCGGTATAATCCCTTCCTCTCTGCCACAAACCATATTTTCCGCGTTTGTTTTCAATGCTTTAAATTTCTGGATGGGTTCAGACCCAACATCCCGAGACCGGAAAATATCTATCGGTCCCAAAGCGTGTCACCGATAAGCATGTCCCCGGACTTGATCCGGGATGGACACCGGTTATCGGGCAAGCGAGGTGCGAGCAGCCGCGAATACGAAAGTAACACGCGGCAAGAAATAGAGCGTGTCACCGATAAGCGATTCGGGCGACGGCCCGCCAGCGCGGGGCGATCCTGACGACGTTAAAGCGGGCGCAGATAGCGCACCACAAATTCCGCAGCCCGCTTGCCGTGACTGTCCAACCAGGCATCATCAAGCGAAATCGCAAAAACCGCCCGCAAGGTATGCACATTGGACACCGGAAAATAACACACAGAAGCGATGAACACGTACAGTTCGACCGGATCAATACCAGCGCGGAATTTACCTTCTTTTTCGCCCTTGGCTAGAATTTCGCCCAGTTTTCTAACCAGATGCGACTGAATGTGTTCCACATCGTGGATCTTGCGAATAGCCTCCCCGCCGCGCAAATTTTCGGTGTTCAGCATGATGATGAACCAGGGATTATTTCGGAAGTGCTCAAGGGTGAATGCCACAAGGCTGCGAATGGCCTCCACGCTTTCAAGATTTTCAAAATTTAGCTGTTTTTCGCTTTCGCGAATCTGGACATACGCTTCGCGCAATGCGGCGGCATAAACGGCGTCTTTATCGCCAAAATAGGTGTAGATCAGCGGCTTGCTGATCCCGGCCGCCTGGGCAATATTGTCAACCCGCGCCCCGGCATAACCAACGGTCGAAAACTCCTTGAGCGCGGCTTTTAGAATGGACTCACGCGATGCAGCCGCGTTTCGTTTCATTTTCTTTAGTGGCATTTAAAGCCTCACCCGCTCTTGTTTGACTTGGAACCGCCATTAAGAATTCGACTAACCAACCGTTTAGCGACAGGTAAATTGGCCAAAATGGTGACAGCTATGATCAATACGAACATCGCAGATATTGGGCGTAAAAAGAAAGGTGATATATCGCCATCGCTCAAGATCAATCCACGACGCAGACTTTTGTCCAACAGGTCACCCAGAATGATGCCCAAAACAAGCGGCGCCATTGGATAGTCCATTTTGCGCAGGACAAACCCGACAATCCCGAAAACCACCATGACCCAAATGTCGAAAATGCGTTGTGTCAAGGCATACGCCCCGATCACGCTAAGGGTAAAGACGATTGGCATCAAAAACTCTTGTGGTACCTGCAATACTTTCACGAACAGGCGCGTCATCGACAAACCTAAAATAGTGATAGCGATGGTTGCAAACAACAGCATCACCGCCATCAAATAGAGGAAATCCGGCTGTTCGATCATGATCATCGGCCCCGGCCGCACGCCGTGGATGAACAGCGCGGCGATCAACACTGCCGACGCCGCCGAGCCGGGAACCGCCAGTGTAATTGCCGGAATCATGGATCCGGGCACCACAGCGCTGTTGCCGGTTTCCGCCGCAATCAGCCCCTCATACGAACCTTTGCCAAATTGGCTGCGTTCTTTGCTTGTACGCCGTGCTGCCGAGTACGACGCCCAGGCCCCGATGTCTTCTCCCACACCCGGAATAATTCCAACCACCGTGCCAATAATACCGGAACGCAAAATAGTTACCCGGTATTTCCAAAGATCCACCATCCGCGGAATGACACGTTTATGTTTCGGGTCGGGCTTTGAAATGACACCACTGCGGTTGGACATCGTTGTCAAAATCTCGGCAAAGCCAAACGCACCGACCATCGCCGGGATCAGGCCGATACCACCGTTCATCGCCGTCACCCCGAAGTTGAACCGGACCACCGCATGGATCCCGTCGCTGCCGATCATGGCGACCATCAGGCCAAGTATACCCGCAATGTACCCTTTCAAGGTGCTACCCAACGATGTGAGCTGCCCGGAAATCACCACGCCGAACACCGCGAGCCAAAAGAATTCAAACGAACCGAAACGAAGCGCCGCTTCCGCCAGTGGCGGGGCAACAAGAACCAGCAAAATGATCCCTACAATCGTACCAATCGACGATCCGGCTGTGGCCAAACCCATAGCATAGGCGGCGCGGCCCTGCTGGGCCAACGGATACCCGTCCAAGGCCGTTGCCGCGCTGGCCGGCGTGCCGGGAATATTTAGCAGTATCGCGCTGCGCGACCCGCCAAATATCGCCCCCACATACATGCAGATCAATACCAATATCGCTGTATCTCGATCCAGTGAATATGTGAGGCTGGTCAATAATGCCACGCCCATGGTCGCGGTCAGACCGGGCAGGCTGCCAACAATAATTCCAAGCAAAGTAGCCCAGATTACATGGAACAAAATTATAGGTGTAGATAATTCAAGCAGCGCGCTCAGGAAGCCATTCAGAGCCTCCATTTCAAGGTAACCTAACCAAAAAGCCATACTGAAACAGGCTGGAAATTGCGGCCGAGGCAATCGCCCCGGTCACAAGCGCGATTACAATCCACCGCAGCGTCCGAATTCGATCAGAACCACCCTTCCAGGTAAACAGCGCGACAAACCCGGCGATAAACACAAAGGTGGCAATGTGAAATGGAATGCGTCCAATCAGGCCGACGGCGTATATCAAACATAAGGCGCCGGTTCCCAGCAACCGTATCGGATCGCCAAGTTCAATGACTTCGTCTTTCAATTCAGCGCGAGCACCACGATAAAGCATCACTGCGCAAATGAACAACAAAACCCCAAGTATCATCGGCAAAAGACCCGGAATACTGGCGGGGTGGATTCGGCGAACCTCCAGCCGCTCCATTGTGAAACCGCCGGCCAGCATGGCAAGCCCGACGGCGGCCAGAACCACAGCTGTAACTATGTCGGCCTGTTTCATCGGAATCATGGACGAAGTTCCTTCCCGGCGCGGCATCTTCGCATTTAAACGGAATTTTGTGAATTCCAATGTCGTGTGGGCGGGCCAAAGTCAGCCCCCAAAATAATTTATTCAACACTCAACCGTTGCGGACGGCCCGGTCCAAAAAGTCGATTTGGACCGGGCCAGTTCCGATATGTTGATCAAGAGATTGCTTTAGTTGCAGGTAATTCCGATTTCAGACGGATCGATGACCGCCTCGTTGCGTGTCACCCGCGCACAAGCTTCGGCAATTACAACAGGCATCGCCTGATCGATGGCTTCTTGGCCAAAGCTGGGTGCAAACACTGCGCCCCGCTCAGACGCATAGGCCATCAATTCGGGTGAATTCATGATCCGGCGTTCCCAGATTTCATTCAGCGTGTCATACACCTCTTGCGGGGCACCAACTGGAATGAAAACGCCAAAATAATCGGCGGCGACATCAAAGTCAGGTAGGAAGTCGGTGATTGGCGGGACCGGGTCCATGCCTTCGACAATCAGCGCTGTTTCCGACAAAACCGTCAAAGGCCGCAAACGACCGGCTTTGGCCATCTCGGTCTGCTCGACGGCCAACTGCGTGGTCGCGACAACTTCACCCGATACAGCCGCTAAAACCGCAGGATTGCCACCATCATAGGTTACCATACGTGCGCCAAATTCGCCGCCGACGGCTTCCTCGATTGCAGCAAGAGCCATGCCACCGGATGAATTCACGCCAGCAGTGCCAACAGTCACATCGCTACCACGCATCGCTTCCAGCAAGTCGTTGAAGGTCAGATAGGGAGAATCTGGATTGACACTTACCATGGGAGCATTTGCAACGTGCAAATAGATCACATAGTCTTCAATAGATGTATTATCGATCAGACCAGTGATTGAATACGTCGCGTTGTTTGCGATCGCGTTCGCGGTCCATGTATAACCGTCACGTGGCGCAGCCAAAGCCGCAGCCGTGCCGATTGATCCGGACGCGCCGGGCTGATTGACGATAACAATCTGAACACCAAGTTCCTCGCCCAGAATAGGCGCGATAACGCGTGTCACTTGATCTGTTGATCCACCAGCAGACCAGGGCACAATGATGTTGATTGGGCGATCTGGCTGCCACTGAGCGAAAGCGGCCGTTGATCCGAGAAAAAGCGCAACAGTCCCAGCGACGCCAAGTTTCAGGGTTTGCATCATTAGTTTATCCTCCTTTTTTTTGCATATCGGACAGTAGTTTATAAGCTACCTACCGGTAAGTAAACGCTATGAAACTTATGAATCGGAGTCAAGCTGTCAACGCTGTTGAGCCATGTGGACGCCTCGATTTACGGGGATTTAGGTTGTGTAACCTAGACGGACCGGCGGGACACTTATTTGGTCACGTTAGTCGCTCTCGCAGGGCTTCGTAAGGGGGTTTCCCGTTGTGAGCGCCGTGTGGTCGGTGGAAGTTGTAGAAGCGCTCCCATTCGTCGAGTTTGGCTTCGAGATCGACATCACCTTTGTAGCTTAGAGGTTGATAGAATTCCTGCTGATCAGAGCGGTGTGTGAAGTGGTCCTGCAAATTCGGACAGACTGTAAGGGTGTATTCCAACGTGAAGAGGGAATACAAAAGTGACGAAACGACGGAAGTTTCCAGACCAGTTCAAGGCCAAGGTAGCGCTTGAGGCATTGCGTGGCGCCCGGACAATCCAGGAAATAGCATCGAAGCACCAATTACACCCCACCCAGGTCAGCACGTGGAAAAAGCAGGCTGTGGAAGGGCTGTCTGGCGTGTTTTCTGGTGACGGTAAGATACAAGGCCCGAGCGAATCCGAGATCAAGGACCTATCTGCCAAGAATTGGATATTGTGCTGGTCGTCGCCGTGTTCGCAGGCTGATGAAAATCATGGGACTGGAAGCAATTTACAGGCGTCCCAACATCCGCAAAAAGCACCCTGAAAACCGGATTTAT
>JAADIJ010000190.1 GCA_013151335.1 Alphaproteobacteria bacterium
CGCTGGTCGCAGTCCTTGGGCAGTTGGGATTTCGCCCTGTCGCGTTTTCGCGGCACTGCTCGCGCGCCTCGAATGGTCGTTGCGGGTCCGTCCCTTACTCCGGTTTACGATCTGATCGACCAAACCGGGCTGGAACTGCAATACACATCCGGCGATTGGCTGTTCAAGCTGGAGGCGATGAGCCGATCAGGTCAGGGGCCGCAATTCCGGGCCGCTGTCGGCGGGGTTGAATGGACCTTGCCAGGGACGTTCGGCAGCAACGCCGATCTGGGATTGCTGGTGGAATACAACCGTGACACCCGTGACCCGGCGCTGGCGCCCGCCACCTTCTATGACGACGATGTGTTCGTCGGTGCACGGCTGGCCCTGAATGATATCGGCGACTCTTCTCTGCTGGCCGGGGCACTGATCGACCGTAACACCCCCACACGGGTACTATTCATCGAGGGCCAGCGGCGGTTTGGTGACAGTTGGGTGCTGGGGTTGAAAGGCCGATTCTTCACGGGAGCGGCACTGCCTGACCCCATCGCCGCCGTGAACAGCGACGATTTCCTGACCTTGACGCTGAAGCGGTCATTCTGAAGCATTTTATATTTCTCTGAAGCACGTTGCGGTTACGATACCCTGATTCCACAGTTTGTTGGTTGGCATAACTCACCAAATTGCCCATTGCTCTATTTTCCCCAGAACCCCGGCCCATTCCCGATCTGGGGGATCAGGTAAGCTATATTCAGTTCCGTTCTTTGCCGAGGATTTCCACCTCGGAAATCACGCGTGCTCATCCCGCTAGGCTTGACGACGTTAAACGTCTGTTTACGATCTGCCGCAGTGCAGTATTTATCGTAGCCATCAAAGTCGGGTTCGGGCCGAAAGTGCTAAGATCCAAACAGAAATCGGGTACTAAAAACTCGGGCGAGGTAGTCCCTCGTGCTAATTTATTGCAATGATTTGGCTTCGGGTCCACGCCGCGAGGCAGCAAGACAATTGTCGAAATAGTCTCTGCTTTAAACTTGATGTAATTCAAACACGTTCATCTCTCAAACACGCCGTTCAACTGGCACAAAATGTGGCCCGGATGGCAAAACCCATGAAACTTCTGGCGCGACATTTCACGCGGTTTCGTGCTATAAAACCCATGCGCTCACAGAGACCTGCCCCCCACCTTGAGGCCCGGATTGCGGTCCAAAGCACCGGCACAAAGTCACGCCTCACCAGTATTTACACCAGCAAGGGGCTTTGAGATGGCCGTGATGAGCATGAAAGGCGCCATGACCGGCGCGCGTCGCCGGATTGGCGCGCTGATTGGTGGCTTTGAAGCCGGTCTTTCCGGTCGTCGCCTGCGCAAATTCCAAGCCAGCCGCGCGCATGTGAACAGCCTGATTGGGGCTGCGGGCCCACCATCAATGCCCGGGCCCGCTGGTTGGTGAGGAATAACGGTTACGCGCTCAATGCGTTGGAAACTCCATTTGAATGCGTCGCGAAGATCGCCCCTTGATGCGCTGCATGACGTCCGGAAGCGACAGCTTTGGCGGAACTGACAGAAACATATGCACATGGTCACACGCCAAAACGCCTCGCACAATGTGGACACCCATTTCCTCGCAGGTCTGGCGGATGATCTCGCGGATCCGCTCCCGCATCGGGCCTTGCACAACCTTGTAACGATATTTTGTGACCCACACGACGTGGAACCTGTGGTAGAATTGCGTGTGCGCGGACGTTGAATAGCGCATGATCTGTTGGTACCGGCGCAAGAACCGTTTTCCGATCAGCCAGAAAAAGCCGATCGCGACCAAATTCAGTATCACCTGAAAAGAGACGGCAAGCCAGGCGTTATTGCCAGGAACCTCCCCAAACCAGCCACGCAAGCCATGTAGACAGAGGCGGATGACGCGGCGTGCCCAGTAATGGGAACTCCGCCGACAGGCTGATCAGGCGGCGAATATCCACACTATAGGTGGGAAGAACTGCCGCCACGAAGATAATCGGAGCCACAAAAATAGCCACAATAAGTGTCGCCTCTACCGGCCCAATTTGTCGTTTCATCGCCAAACCTGCATTTAAAATTCCTCAACGGCCACGACCCCGCCAAGACTGCGCAGCGCGCCCTTGATCTTTGGGTTGACCTGAAATCCGTCTCCGAGCGCCATCTCAACTTCGCCGGGAAGCTCGGCATTTAACAACAACAGATTAACGGGGCCACGGGAGCGTTTATCGCCGTCCTTGGCGGCGTTGTTTAACACGCGCGCAATCGACGCAATCGCGCCGATCTCGTCCACGTAAATGCGAAACCCCATGGTTGCGGCATCGGCGACCGCGCCGTCAATCGGCTGAACCGAGCGCGCCAGAAGCTTGAGCTGATCACCCTCGGTATTGGCCTCGACCCCCAGCACCACATTGGCCCCGGTCTCCAGCAGATCGCGGTATTTCTCCAGCGTATCAGAGAAAACCGTAACCTCGTAAAGCCCGGTCGGATCGGAAAGCTGAACGAAAGCATAACGGTTGCCACGGGCCGATTTGCGCTCTTGGCGGCCCGATATGGTGCCGGCGATTTTGGCGGCGACTTTCATGCCCTCGGCGGCTTGGGTCAGCTCGGCCAAGGTCAGAACTCCCTTGCGCTTGAGCGGGCCTTGATAGTCGTCAAGCGGATGGCCCGAGAGGTAAAAACCCACCGCCTGATGCTCTTGTTCGAGCTTTTCGGCAGGCAGCCAATCATCGGGCATAGGCAAACGGGGGGCGGGCAAACCCTCGCCTGCATCGCCAAAAAGTCCGCCTTGAGAGGAGTTCATTTCGTCATGAACCGCACCTGACCACGCCGCCAATTGATCAACGCTTTCAAGCACTTTGCAGCGGTTTCCATCGAGCAGATCGAACGCGCCAGCACGCGCCAGCATCTCCATCGGGCGCTTGCCAATCCGTTTGATATCAACGCGGCGCGCGAAATCAAACAGGTCACTAAACGGCTTGTCACCACGCGCTTTGGCGATCAAGCGCATGGCCTCGGCACCAACATTTTTAAGCGCGCCAAGGCCATAAAAAAGCTGCCCGTCTGCCACTGAAAACGTCGCTTGCGAGCGGTTAACGCACGGCGGCACCAGCGGAATTTCCAGCCGCCGCACCTCCTCTATATAGATGGCGAGCTTGTCGGTGAGGTGCAGATCGCAATTCACCACACCGGCCATAAACTCGACCGGATAATTGGCCTTCAGCCATGCGGTTTGATAGCTGACCACGCCATAAGCAGCGGCGTGGGATTTGTTGAAGCCGTAATTGGCGAACTTGTCCAGCAGGTTCCAAACATCGGTCGCAGTCTTTTGGTCAACCCCGTTTTCAGCGGCCCCTTTGATGAATTTTGGGCGCTCGGCATCCATCGCTTCCTGGATTTTCTTACCCATCGCGCGGCGCAAAAGATCGGCGCCGCCAAGCGAATAACCCGCCATCTCCTGCGCGATCTGCATCACCTGTTCCTGATAAACAATGATGCCTTGGGTTTCGTCCAGCAGATGGTCAATCGAGGGGTGCAGATACTCGCGCTCGCGGCGTTTGTTTTTCACATCGCAAAACATCGGAATGTTTTCCATCGGACCGGGGCGATAAAGCGCAACGAGGGCGATAATGTCCTCGATCGTGGTCGGCTTCATGCGTCTGAGCGCATCCATCATGCCCGAGCTTTCCACCTGAAACACCGCGACGGTTTTGGCGCTGGCGTAAAGATCAAAGGTTTTTTCATCATCCAGCGGGATGTGGCCAATATCAACCTCGACCCCGCGCGCGGCCAAAAGATCAATCGCGTTCTGAATGATGGTCAGGGTTTTCAGCCCCAAAAAGTCAAACTTGACCAGACCCGCCTGCTCGACCCATTTCATGTTGAACTGCGTGGCCGGCATGTCCGAGCGCGGGTCTTTATAAAGCGGCACCAACTCGTCAAGCGGGCGATCCCCGATCACCACCCCGGCCGCGTGAGTCGAGGCATTTCTGAGCAGCCCTTCGACCTGCTGGGCATAGGTCAGCATCCGCTCGACCACCTCTTCAGAGCGGGCCTCTTCACGCAGGCGCGGCTCGTCTGCCAGCGCTTTTTCAATGCTGACAGGCTTGACCCCTTCGACCGGAATGAGCTTGCTCAGGCGATCAACCTGCCCGTAAGGCATCTGCAAAACCCGCCCCACATCGCGCACGGCGGCCTTGGACAAAAGTGCGCCAAATGTGATGATCTGGGCCACCTTGTCGCGGCCATATTTGCCTTGCACATAATGGATCACCTCCTCGCGGCGATCCATGCAGAAATCGATGTCAAAATCCGGCATCGAGACCCGCTCCGGGTTCAAAAACCGCTCAAACAGCAGCGAGTATCTAAGCGGGTCAAGATCGGTGATCGTCAGCGCATAAGCAACCAGACTGCCCGCACCAGAGCCACGCCCCGGCCCGACCGGAATATTGTGATCCTTGGACCATTTGATAAAGTCGGCAACGATCAGAAAATAGCCGGGAAAGCCCATGCTTTGGATGATCCCAAGCTCAAATTCCAGCCGTTTTTCGTATTCCTCAACCGAGGCGGAATGAGGGATCACTTCAAGCCGCGCCTTGAGGCCCTCGACCGCCTGACGACGCAGCTCCTCGATTTCGTTATCGGCAAATTTCGGCAGGATCGGCGCGCGAGTGGTGACTTTAAAGGCACATCGCCGCGCGATTTCAACCGTGTTTTCAATTGCTTCGGGGATATCGGCAAACAACGCCGTCATCTCGGCGGGGGTCTTGAAATAATGCTGGGCTGTCAGCTTACGCCGAGGCTCTTGCTGGTCCACATAGGCCCCATCGGCGATACATAACAGCGCGTCATGGGCCTCATACATGGCCGCATCGGGGAAATAGACGTCATTGGTGGCGACCAGCGGCAGATCCATGCGGTAGGCCATCTCGATCAGCCCGCGCTCGCTCGCTTGCTCTTGCGCCATAAGCTGGCCATCCTCGGCGGCGTGGCGCTGTACCTCCACATAAAGCCGGTCGCCAAACATCGCCGCCAAACGCTGCATCAGCGCCTCGGCGTGGTCCATCTGACCGTCGGCCAACAGCTTACCCACCGGCCCATCGGCCCCGCCGGTCAGGCAGATTATACCGTCACAATGGGCGGTAAGTTGCGCCTCGGTGATACGCGGCACCCCTTCGCCACATTCCAAAAACGCCGCCGAACTAAGCTTCATCAGGTGCTGATAGCCAAGCTCGCTCTGAGCCAGCAAAACCAACGGACGCGGCGCAATCGCGCGCTCGCCGGGGCGCGTGGCGGTGGCGTATTCATAATCAAGCTGACAGCCGATAATTGGCTGAATTCCCGCGCCAGAAACGGTCTCGGAAAACTCCAAAGCCGCGAACATATTATTGGTGTCGGTGACCGCAACCGCCGGCATCTGCGCATCCTTGCAACGCCCGGCGAGCTTTTTGACCCGCATAGCCCCCTCCAGCAACGAATACTGGGTGTGGGTGCGAAGGTGGATGAATCGAGGGGCGCTGGTCATGGGCGCACGATAGCGCAGGCGTTCGCCCGGTGTAAGACCCGCGCGAGGCGAAAAGCGGCGCTTGCCAACATTTACCAAACCGTGCTTGTTGGGCCCAAACTGGCGGAGGGAAAAATGGGAAAACTGACAACGCATGTGCTGGACACGGCAAGTGGAAAACCGGCCGAGGGCCTCAGGATTGAGCTTTATCGGCTCACGAGCGCGGGCACCAAGCGCCAGCTTTTGGCCGATGTTTCGACCAATCAAGACGGGCGCATTGATCAGCCGATGCTGGATGAAACGGCGTTTGAAATCGGCCAATACGAGCTGGTGTTTCATGCAGGCGACTACCTTGATCGGGTGGCCTCACAAGGCGGCACCCCCCTGCCCGAGCCAAAATTTCTGGACGTCGTTCCCCTGCGTTTCGGCATTTCAAGCGACAGCCATTACCATGTTCCGTTACTGATTTCGCCCTTTGGATACTCGACTTACCGGGGCAGCTAACAAAATCCTTGTCAGAATTGGATTTGTCTGCTTAGCTCTGGGTTCGAAAAGAATATCGAAAGCCGCGCCTCTGTTTTACGTCGCATCGGACAGGCTCGCACAAGGCTTCATGGGGAGAAGGCGGCGGACGTGCATATATGGACATCGAGTTTCTTCTGAACGGAGAGACCGTGCGGGTTTTGGGTGAGCCTGCCACGCGCACGCTTCTCGATTGGCTGCGGGAAAAGCGACATCTTCAGGGAACCAAAGAGGGCTGCAACGAGGGCGATTGCGGCGCTTGCACAGTCACGGTGACCTCGCTTGCTGGCGACAGTTTGCGCCATCAGGCGCTCAACGCCTGCATCTTGTTTCTACCCCAACTTCAGGGGAAATCCGTGCGCACGGTCGAGGGTCTTAGCGGGCCGAACGGCGAGCTTCACCCC
Source organism: Alphaproteobacteria bacterium (assembly GCA_013151335.1). GTDB lineage: Bacteria > Pseudomonadota > Alphaproteobacteria > Rhodobacterales > Rhodobacteraceae > UBA5972. Next base: position 6,416 of record JAADIJ010000190.1, read on the forward strand.
GTGCAACAGGCGATGATCGAGCATCACGGTAGCCAATGCGGCTTTTGCACACCGGGTTTTGTGATGTCGATGGCGACCGCGCATCAAAACGGCGATCGCAACCATAATGACGTGCTGGCGGGCAATCTTTGCCGCTGCACGGGCTATGCGCCGATTGTGCGCGCGGCCGAAGCGGCGTCTGACTTGCCGGTGCCTGACTGGATGACCGATGAAACCGAAACCCTTCGCACCATGGCGCGAGGCGGCGATGACGGGGTCAGTTTCATTCCCGAAACCATCGAGCAGTTGGCCAACTGGTACAGCAAAAACCCCGACGCAACCCTCGTTGGCGGCGCGACCGATGTGGGCCTGTGGGTGACCAAACGCCTGATGGAACTGCCCAAGCTTTGCTTTATCGCTCAGGTCGCCGAGCTTAACGAGGTGACGATAAGCGATACCGAGATCCGGTTTGGCGCAGCCGTCAACATGACACGAGTTCAAGAGGTGATGGCCGATTACCACCCGGATTTCTCTGAAATGGTGCGCCGTTATGGCTCGACCCAAGTGCGCAATGCGGCGACGATTGGCGGCAACATCGCCAACGGCTCGCCCATCGGCGACGGCCCCCCGGCGCTGATCGCTTTGGGTGGCATTTGCGCAAAGGCGAGACCACCCGCCGCCTGCCGATTGAGGATTTCTTCATCGCTTACGGCCAGCAGGACATCACCGAGGGCGAGTTTGTGGCCGCGATTTCGATCCCGCGTCAAGCGGATCACCTGAAATGCTATAAAATCTCCAAGCGGTTCGATCAGGATATCTCTGCTGTGTGCGGCTGCTTTAATATCACGATTGAGAACGAAACCGTCACCACCGCTCGCATCGCTTTTGGCGGCATGGCCGCGACCCCGAAACGGGCCGCACATGTAGAGGCCGCCCTGCTCGGCAAACCGTGGAGCGACGAAACCATTCGCGCCGCTCTTGACGAGTTCGGACGCGATTATGCCCCCATTGCCGACATGCGCGCCTCGGCAGAATACCGCGCCGAGATCGCGCGAAATCTGCTGACGCGTTATTTTGCCGAAAGCCAACTTGGCCAGAAATACACCCGCGTTCTGGAGGTCAGCCCATGAGCGTTGCCAAACCCCTGCCCCATGACGCCGCCCCTTTGCACGTCACCGGGGCGGCGCGATATGTGGATGACATCCCGACACCAGAGGGCACGCTTAGCCTTGCTTTCGGCCT
>JAADIJ010000216.1 GCA_013151335.1 Alphaproteobacteria bacterium
GGCGGAGAGACAGGGATTCGAACCCTGGGAGCCCGCAAAGGCTCAACGGTTTTCGAGACCGCCCCATTCGACCACTCTGGCACCTCTCCGCATGTTCGATAAAGAACGTTCGCGTGTTTAGTCGCGAGTTTTGGAAACTACAATAGGATAACTTGTCAATGAGCGTCTAAAACTGACCCACCCTTGAGGGGCAAAGCCATTAGGCGGGATGCCCTCATATAGCGAGCTGGTCAAGTCCGAAATCTGCTATAAATTGGGTCTGTAAGATTGCGGTTTAGTTTCAGATTGTGATTATGTTTTTATTTTCCATTTTTGCTTCTCGTTCTGCCTTCCACTCTTTGAATTCCGCCATGTCGAAGTACCGCCTGTTTTGCCAATCCTCGTTGATCTCTGTCAGGACTGCGCCCACTATTCACAGGGCTGATGGCTCTCCGGGGAAAATGCTGATCACCCACTCCCTGCGCCGGACTTCCCGAATGAGACGTTCCTGCATGTTGCTGGTTCACCGCCTGCCGATTTCACCGGATGTGGCCGTCATCGTGTGCCAAAGGCAAGGCTTGCAAGGGTTCAACCGTTCCTCGCCGGTCACCGGCCCGACATTTGTTGATGCGACCGAAGGCGGCAAGCGCCTGCGCCGCGGCGCGCGCCTGTGGTCAATTGCGACGGCGGTGTTCAAATCGGAAACCTATCGGTTTTTACGCCTGCCGAGGATCACCGATGAGGATGTTGCAGCCGGGGCGAGCCCAACTTGGGAACTTTGTGGATCGCGATGGGGGCCAATACTGCCGCAATGATCCCAAACACCAGTGAGGCTTGGGAATATCTCCATCCGGCTGAGGCTGCGAGAAACATAGTGAGAAACACAATCGCGGCGATTGAAACAGCATATTTTGTTCATCGTTTCCCGTCCGAGTTTCTGAAACCGCTAACATACGAATAGCTAACGACCGTGGCCCGGTCAACACGCGCGATGCCTCGCAAAATAAGGGCGGCAGGTCAGTGTTTGACCCGCCGCCTTTGTTATTTTTAGCTCTGCACTCCGCGCAGAACAACGCCCGCTTTGGCCAATGCGTTGAACACTTTGCGATCAACCTTGTAGCTGTCGGCGCGGTAGTTGGGGCGACCATCGGCAGAAACCCAAACGGTGCGGTAGACCAGATAGATCGGCACGGGCTCTTTCAGCTTGACCGTGGTCTCGACGCCGGTTGCGACCAGATCGTCAAAGAAGCTTTTGGAGTCCGCCATCTGCTTGCCCAGCAACGTATAGGCCAACTCATCGGGTTTTTGCACCCGCACACAGCCATGGCTGAAGGTCCGGATATCCTTGCCAAACAACGAGCGCGACGGGGTGTCGTGCAGATAGATCGCGTGTTTGTTGGGGAACATGAACTTCACCTTGCCGAGCGCATTTCTGCCTGACGGAGGTTGGCGCAGGCTGAACGGAAAGTTGTCCTTGGAGTATTGTTTGAAATCAATCCCGGCTGGATTGATCACGCTACCGCTGGCATCGGTCATCACCAGATCCTGACGGGTCAGCGCATCGCTGTTTTGCTTGAGCAGCGGCAGATACTCGGTGCCAGCGATCGAGGCGGGCACATACCAGGACGGATTGACCACCAGATGGGTCATCTTTTTCTCAAACTCCGGCGTGCGCCAGCGGCCAGCCTTGCCAACCACTACGCGGGTGGTCAGGGTCGGTTTGCCATTGTCGATCACATAGGCCATGAACGCGGCCTCGTTGACCAGAATGTGGCGTTTGCCGAGCGGTTTGTTAAGCCAACGCATCCGCTCCAGCCCGATCACGACTTGCATCAGGCGGGTCTCGGGTGAGGTGTTCATGGCGGAGATGGTTTGCGCGCCAGCAACTCCATCCGCATTGAGGCCACTGTCCTGTTGGAAAATCTGCACGGCGCGCTCAAGACCCGTGTCATATTTCGGCGAGGTGCCAATACGCTTATAGCCAAGCGCCGTCAGACGTTTGCGCAGCGCAACGACTTGCTTGCCGCTTTGACCGGGCTTGAGCTTTTTGGCCTTGACGGTCGCACCCCAGCCACCACGGCTGATAATGCGCTCGATACGGACTTTTTCTTTCAGCAAACGGTTATAGCCGGGATCGGTCGGCGGCAGCGATTTGAAGAACGCGACAGGCGAGCTTTTGGCAAAATTTTGCAGCGTTTTCAGCCGGTCACGTCTTGGTGGACGCAAGGTCATGTTCTTGTCGATGCGTTTTGGCTCCAACACGCCGGACTGGATATCGCGGGCATATTGCAGGAATTTCCGCGTGGTTTGCACCTCAAGCACACCTCTGGCCTTGGCCGATTTGAACCCAGAGAAATCCTTATTGACCTGTGACGCATCATAGCGGCCGGTCGGCAGACCGTGGCTGGGCGCGCGTCTCAGGGCCTCCAACAGCGCGCGACGGCGTTGACGGTCGGCGCCGCTGGTCCAGATCGGTTTGTAATCCCGCGCCTTGTAAAACGCGGCAATCGCCTTGTCTTTGGAGGCGGCTTGGGCAACCGCCAGCTTGAACGCAGTGCTTTGGGCGTGAGACGGAAAGGCCAGCAACACGGTCGAGACCAGCATAACCAGTGCCGACAGCGCCCACATGAGCCGCCGCTGGTTGGACACGGGGTTGAGTGAAACGGCGCGCGCTCGACGCCGGTGGAATGTTTGCACCCCTTGATCGGGTGTAGCTGCTAATCGGAGCATTTTTTACCTCATATAAAACGATAATATTACCCAGCCCCATGGCCGGAGCGAGCTTATCAAGCCCTTGGAGGCCTTAAAATCTCGGAGCGCAGCAAACTGAGCGCGCGTGCCTTCAAATATATCGAAGGCAGACCCTTTTTCGTCAGGTCTACCGGCCCGGCAAGTGCCGCCAATATCGCGCACGTGCTGCACGAATGTTCAACTTGTTCAAATTGCGCCGTGCATTTATCTGATTGATCGCAACCGGCAACCAAAGCCGTTGCGCGACCTTGCAAGATGGCAGAGATGTTGCTCAGGTCCATTTCATGCGGAGTTTCGTGGGATGAAAACACCATCGAGACGCCTGCCACAGTTGGCCGGGACATCACAGAGGTCAACCCAATCAGAACAAAGACAAACAACACGTATTTCATGGGCTAAACTTTAATTGCGATCAAAAAAACTTCCTAGTCACATTCCAACGATACGTCACAATAAACTCTATCTGGTACAAATATGTTCTTCACGCGCTAAAAGCGGTTGATCCGGCGCGAATTTTCGCGCGCAGATCAGAGCCGCAGTCAGGCATATGCCCGCTAATTGATCCCGTTGGTCCGTTGCAAAACCCGAATATAGGCCACCAAATTAGTAATATCCGCCTTGGTCAGGCCCTTTTGCGGCGGCATATTGCCAAACGGCCAGTGATGGGATCTTACACCGTTTTGCGCGGCATTCAGAAAGGCAAAATCGCCGTGGTGGCTTGGCTCGTAGATGATGTAAACTAGCGGGGGGGCCATGCCGAATATGCCCGCTCCGTTGATACCGTGACAGGCCGCACAGACCGCCTCGAACGCGGTTTTGCCGAGCTTTTCTTTTGGGGTAAAAGACGCGGGCAGCTTGATCTTGAGGATAGGATCGCCCTCCTCAAGTCCAGTCATATCCGGCAAGGTTGACGTGTGGCCTTTCCGCTTGGGAGGGTCCATCGTGTTCACGTATATCGCCCCGGTTCCGACCACCAAAAACAAGATGACGGCCAAAAGCTGAAGTTTACTCATTTATGTGTTCTTTCCATTGGTGTTTTTCTTTTGAGACAATCCTCGGACACCGAACACTTATAGCAAAATGACCTGCGTCCCGATTTTTGTAAGACCATAAAGATCGGCAATCTGCTCGTTATAAAGCCCGATACAGCCGTTGGACGAACGCCGCCCGATCTTGCGCGTGTCATTGGTGCCATGAATACGGTAATATGTCCATGACAGATAAAGGGCGTGTGTGCCCAAGGGGTTATCGGGGCCGGGGCCTACATAGTCGGGCCATTCGGGATTGCGGCGTTTCATCGCGGCAGTGGGTCGCCAAGACGGGCCGATCACCTTGCGCACGATGCGGGTGCGGCCACGTTTCGTCAGCTGCTCGGTCAGCGGAATGCTGGTGGGATAAAGCCGTGTGGTCTTGCCATCTTCGGACCAGAACATCAGGCTGCGCGATTCGATATCAGCCAGAATTGCGCCATTTTTCAAGTTATCGAAATGATCTTGCCAGCGCCGCAGCGTGAAAGAAGAGATATTGCGCTTGGCGGTCACGACAGTCACCGGCTTTTCTTGGGTGGCTCCAAGCGCAAGGGCGGGGGCGGCAATGAGGGCGGCGCTGCCCGTAAGCAGGGTTCGCCGGGTTAGTTTGCTTGATAAGATGCGGGTCATGATTTTTCCGTTCCGTAATATGCATTTGGCGGCAGATTCTAGTGTTATGTTGGGGGTTCCACCCCCCGGAGGGTCAAGATTTATTCCGGTGTTGTTCAGGTCACAGATTCGTGAATAGGAAACCCTTGAGGTTCCAGTGGTGGAAACCCCATCTGTGGTCGGTAATCAAAGTATTAACCCTGGAAAGGAAGACTATAATGCGTGTTGGACGCCTCTTTATCGGCTCGGTACTGGCAACATTCGCCGTGACCACACTGATGTCCTCGGCTGCGTTGGCAGAAATTTACATCCCTGAAGGCAAGGCCGGGACGGCGCTGCGGCTGACCTCTGAGTTTGAGCCTGCTGGCCGAATCAAAGGGCTTGGCAACGTTCACGGCCTGGATGTGGCGCTAAGCCGTGATCTGCTGATCAGCGCTTCGCTCATGCCGGTCGCGCGCGATGGTGCAAAAAAGGACGGTCAGATCAGCCTGATTGATTTGAAAACCGGCAAGATCATCCGCCGGATCGAGGTTCCGGGCGTCGTTCATCACGTCACCGTCGGGGCCAATGACCGCTATGTTTTGCTCACCCATCCAAAACTAAAAGCGGTCTCGATCCTTGATTTGGAAACCAACAAAATCACGGCGACCATCAAGACCGGCCCCAATCCCAACTACGCGGTTTATGATCCAAAAACCAAATCGTTCTTTGTCAGCGTCGAGGGCAAGTCGACCATCGACCAGATTGACCCGACCAAAGGCGAAATCGTGAACATCTACAAAACCCCTGCCGGGGCCGAGCATCTGGCGATTGACGTGGCCGGTCGGCGCTTGTTTGCAGCAGAGGTCGATGCGGGCGTGCTTTCGGTGATGAACCTTGACACCGGCGCAATCGAGGACACCTACCAAATCGGTGGCAAGCTGCACGGGGTCGCTTATGATGCGACGCGGGATGCGGTTTATGTCAGTGCGCGCGAGAACGGCAAAATCGCATGGATTGATCTTGCGACCAAGAAAATGAGCGTCGAGAAAGTCGGCCCCGGACCCTATCACATGGCGCTAGACGGCAACCGTTTGGTGGTCAGCAGCGCAAAAAATAACGTGGTTTGGGTCGTCGACGTAACCACGCGCAAGATCGTTAAAACCATCCCGACCAGCGCACGCGCACACCAGATGGCCGTCATCCCGAACAGCTAAGAAGACACCACCCGCCGGGCGCTGAGAGAGGCGTCCGGCGGGTGTTTTAGTCAACGACAGAATTGAATATTAAGGAGATAGATCATGCAATGGGCAGCAGATAACTGGATTTTCCTTTTGCTTATCGGCGGCATGCTTGGCATGCATTTTTTCGGCCATCGCGGCCACGGCGCGCACAAGGTTCAGGCCGAAGGCGACGATGGCTCGGATGCGGGTGAAAATATTGGCGGCACTGGCGGCGGCGGCGGATGTTGTGGCGGCAAAAGCCACGGCAAAGCAAGCACGAGCGGCAGTGGCGGTGGTGGATGTTGCGGTGGCAAATCCAAAGAGGCAGCGCCGACGGAAGAGGACGACGTTCCGATGATCGTCAAACGCGAGACTCCGCTGGCTTAAGCCGGTATTTGCGCCTTAGCGGCAGACGGTGTAACTTGGCCGCGCGCATCTAAGGAGAGCCGGAAATGGCCCTGTCCGTTGATCAGTTTCAAGCCCTCTACGAGCGGCTCTCGCACGGCTATGACCGCAAGGCGCGGCTGTTCTCGATGATCGGATTTGACGAGGTCCGGCAAAAACGCCAGGCGGTTGCAGAGCTGCGTCTGAGACCCGGCGACACCGTGGTCGATATCGGCTGCGGCACCGGCGTGAATTTCGAGCTGCTGCTTGAAGAGGTCGGCGAGAGCGGGCGAATAATTGGCGTCGATCTCACCCAAGGCATGCTTGCACAGGCCGGCGCGCGCATCAGGGAAAACGGCTGGAACAACGTCGAACTGGTCCAGTCGGACGCGGCTGAGTACGCCTTCCCGCCCGATGTGGACGCGGTTCTGTCCACCTACGCGCTGACCTTCGTGCCGGGGTTTGCCTCTGTGATCGAGAGCGCGCTTATCGCTCTTGGCAGCGGTCAAAGGTTCGCGGTTCTGGACATGAAGAAATCGCAAAAATGGCCCGGTTGGGTGGTCAACCTGATGCTTAAAAGCGTGAGCGGGTTTGGCATCACCCATGATTTATCCGAGCGAAAACCTTGGGAGGTTATGGAAAAACATGCAGCCTCAGTAACCATGACCGAATATTTCGGCGGCTTTGCCTATCTGGCGATTGCGCAGAAAGGCGCCGAGAAGGGCCGAGACCCGACTATGTGAGGTGCATCTCGGCCCGGTCAGCCACGCCGTCGCACACGCTCCAACGCGCGCAACACCCGCTGATAGCCGTTGGGAGCCAGCACAAACGACAGCAAAAACCCGGTCGCAAATCCGGCCAGATCGGCGATCCAGTCGCTGCCACCGCCAAAAATCAGCTTGAACACCAGTTGAATGCCCAGCAAGGCCGCGATCAGCGAGAACGCCCGCACTTGAGAGTTGCCCTCGACCTTGGCGCGCACCCATAACATGAAAGTCATCGCCCCGATCAGGCCGTAAACCGGCGGGTAGGCCCCGATCAGCGGCACATTGGTGGTGATCAGCGAATAGGCCAGCGCCCCCGCGATCGAGCTGAGGAAAAAGATCAGCACGAAGGCCAGTGTCGAAAATGCCTCGGCCACCATTTTACCAATCGCCAGAATGAACACCACGGCGAAAATCGCATGGCTCAGGCCCTCATGCACGAACGGATAGCTTATGAACCGCAAAAGATGCTCGGGCGGGGTGCGTCCGGTCTGGATCATCCAGCTCAGAACGCTGTTGAAATACCCATAGGAACGGATCGCATCCATGCGCCAACCGATTGACATCGCCCCTCCCAGAACCCCTCGCTCGGCGGCTTGAAACACCAGCTCGACCCCGGCGATTGCCACACAAAAAAGGATAACCACCGGCGGAAGCGGGTTGATTGGCGAGGCATTGTGATCGTCGTTAAACATCCGGGCGTGTTCCATGGTTGACGGGGTTTGAGCCGCAAGCGATAAGGCACGCCAATACTTTAGTCCAGTCAGGAGACCGTCATGACAGCCCCCAAAGAAGCGCCAAAAACCGGAGCCGTCCACCCTGCGCGCGTCTTTTCCGGCATCCAGCCGACCGGCAACCTGACGCTCGGCAATTATCTCGGCGCGGTCAAACGCTTTGTCGAAATGCAAAACAGCGGCATCGAGACCATTTATTGCATGGTTGATCTGCACGCGATCACCACATGGCAAGACCCAAGCGACCTGAAGCGCGCCACGCGAGAGCTGGCCGCCGGGTTCATCGCCTCGGGTCTTGATCCGAAAAAATCGATCCTGTTCAACCAGTCGCAAGTGGCCGCCCATGCAGAGCTTGGCTGGATTTTCAATTGCGTCTCCCGCATGGGTTGGCTCAACCGGATGACCCAGTTCAAGGACAAGGCGGGCAAAAACCGCGAGGCCGCGAGTGTGGGCCTGTTCGCCTATCCCAACCTGATGGCTGCCGATATTCTGGCCTACCGCGCCACCCATGTGCCGGTTGGCGAGGACCAAAAACAGCATCTGGAGCTGACGCGCGATATCGCCGCCAAGTTCAACAATGACTTCAAGGTCGATTTCTTTCCCATCACCGAGCCGGTGATCGAGGGCGCTGGAACGCGGGTGATGTCTTTGCGCGATGGCACCAAGAAAATGTCAAAATCCGACCCCTCGGATATGAGCCGGATCAACCTCACCGATGATGCGGACACTATCGCCAAGAAAATCCGCAAGGCCAAGACCGACCCCGATCCTCTGCCCGATAATCTGGAGGCGCTGGAAGGCCGTGCCGAGGCGCGCAATCTGATCAACATCTATGCCGGTCTTTCAGGCGACACCCCCGACAAGGTGATTGCCGATCACGCAGGGCAGCAATTTGGCCAGTTCAAGCCGGAATTGGCCGAGCTTGCCGTGGCCAAGCTCTCCCCGATCAGCGCCGAGATGGCGCGACTGATGAATGACGTAACCGAGATCGACCGCCTGTTGGGTGACGGCGCTGATCGCGCGGCGGCAATCGCTGATCCTATCGTGGCAGAGGTTTATGACATCGTCGGGATGGTGCGTTCGAGAACAGGAAACAGGCATACAGAGGGCAATAAGTAGAGCATTTAGGGTCGTTCTTTCGATCGCGCTGGCCCTTTCACTAGCAGGTTCAGGCTTATCTGCTTACAGTATCTGGCGAAATCCTGCATTTCAGTGGCTAGTCGATGCAGGCAATGAACAGATACAGGTACAAATCGCGCGACTCGCCACCTCATCTGTCACACAAGAGGCGCTGGATGCACAACTTGCAAAATTTCTCGATAAACCCAAACGTAACTGGGTCGCCATAGAGGCGATCGAGGAAACCGCCGCCACAAGGAACCTGACCCCCTCACCGGCCATTGCCACCCGACGTAAAACCGCTTGGGAAGAAGATTCCGGTGTCTGGCACACTGCAAAAAAATGCGCGGCCTGCGCCTGGGATCCAAAGGGATGTGACCTCTCGGCAGTCCTGATCTGCCGGGCTCCTGTCGATCTAACACCAGTTGGCGATATCGCTGGCGTAGTCCGTGAAAGTCGAAATTATCTTTTAGGCCGCAACGTTGATTTTTTCGATTTGTCGCTTTCGATAGTAGGACTTGGAGCAACAGTTCTCGTGTTTCCAAGCGGAGGATCATCGGTAAGTATCAAGATGGGTGCGACTGCCCTGAAAACCGGACGGCGCATGGGTATGGTTTCTCCTTCATTGGCCAAATATGTGATCCGCACCGGCAAGCGGGCGATCGATTGGAGGAAAATCGCCGAAGCTAAGCCGCTGACATTTTTCAGTGACGTGCGCGGCGCATTTCACCCGGCAGCCATACGCCCATTCACTCAAATGCTCCAAGAGGCCGGAGCGATGCGCGCCAAGGTTGGACTAGTCAGGACGCTCGACATGCTTTCATATGCTTCGAATGCCAAGGAGGTCCACGCGTTTGGTCGCGCAGTGAGAGCCGGAGGAAATCAAGTTGTTGGTCTTTTGCGCCTTGCGGGAAAATCGCGTTTAATCCGCGCTACCCTGCGCTATTCGCCCCGCGCGGCTCGGCTCTTTTTATGGCTTACAGGCATTGTGATGTCTCTGGCCGGATTTGCGCTTCATCTCTTTGGAGTTATGGCATTCAAACGGTTACGAAAACGGGCACGGAGCTGAGTTTGCTCTCTGGACACTCCCGTTGACGGGTGATTAGATGCGGCAAACTCCATCCATCTCAGGAATATGTCATGGCGATCAGCAGCAATATCCGCACCTATTTTGAAGGCACTTGGCACAAGGGCAATGTGCCGATTATGCGCGCCGCCGACCACGGCTCTTGGCTCGGCTCAACCGTATTTGACGGGGCGCGGCTGTTTGACGGGCTGACGCCTGATCTGTTGGCCCATTGCCAGCGGATCAACCGCTCAGCCGAGGCGTTGGGGATCACGCCGAACCAAACTCCTGAAGAGATTATGGCGCTGGTGCTTGAAGGGTTGGAGCTGTTTCCCAAGGGAGCCGGCGTTTACATTCGCCCGATGTATTGGGGTATCGACAGTGGCATGGCGGGGATTGTGCCGCTCGAAGGTGTCACCGGATTTGCGATCTGCCTTGAAGAATACCCGATGGCCGAGGCCTCTGCCAGCACCACCCTGACCACGACGCAATTTCACCGTCCGGTTCTGAACGACGCCGTGGTCAACGCCAAGGCAGGCGCGCTTTATCCCAACAATGCGCGGATGCTGCACGAGGCTGGGGCCAAGGGATTTGGCAATGCACTGGTGGCCGACGCGCTTGGCAATGTCGCCGAAACCGCCAGCGCCAATGTGTTCATGGCCCGCGATGGCGAGCTGTTCACGCCAGTTGCAAACGGCACCTTTCTGGCGGGCATCACCCGCGCGAGGCACATGGCGTTGCTGCGCGAAGCGGGTAAAGTGGTGCATGAAACTGTGCTGAGCTTTGACGATTTTCGCGCCGCCGACGAGGTGTTTTTATCCGGCAACATGACCAAAGTTACCCCGGTCACGGCGTTTGACGACACCCATTATCAGCACGGCCCCCTGACCAAACTGGCGCGCGAGCTTTACTGGGATTGGGCGCGCTCCGCCAAAACCTAGGCTCGCGATGAGCCGACCATCATGTCGCAACAGACCAGCCTTGGCTTGCGTCCCCCCGCGACATAGGCGATGATTTGGGCGAAAGTAACGCGAAAGGGCTGCTATGCGTAAGTTTCTGGTCATTCTGGACAGCACGACTGAATGTCTGAACGCCATGCGGTTCGCCGCTTTGCGCGCCGCAAATACCGGCGGTGGCGTGACTATTTTGGCGGTGATCCCGCCTGACGAGTTCAACCACTGGATCGGAGTTGCCGACATCATGCGCGAAGAGGCTCGTGACCGGATCGAGGCTCATTTTCAGATATTTTCCAAACGGATGCAGGAAAAAGAGGGCATCACGCCCGAGCTTGAAATCCGCGAAGGCAAGGTCGAGGCCGAGATCATCGACTATATTCAGGACACCCCCGATATCGGGGTGCTGGTTCTGGCCGCAGGCACCGGCAAGGATGGCCCCGGCCCTCTGGTCAATTACGTGCTGCGCTCGGCGGGAACCCTGCCCATTCCGGTGACGGTGGTGCCGGGCGGTATGAGCAAAGAGGCGATTATCGCGGTGAGTTAGCACGATATTGCCCCAGAATATACAATCGAGACCCACATGACCGCAGCAACCCTGACAATCGACCTTGGCGCGCTCACCGCAAATTGGCGCGCGCTGGATGCGCTATCGGCGCGCGATGTTGAGACGGCGGCCGTGGTCAAGGCTGACGGCTACGGGCTGGGAGCGGGGCGGGTCTCGGCGGCGCTGGCAGGTATTGGGGTGAAAACTTTCTTTGTTGCGCTGGCAGATGAGGGCATCGCGGTGCGTGCGGCGGTTGGTGATCTGGCAGAGATTTTCGTCTTTTCGGGGCATATGGAGGGTGATGCGCGCGTTCTGGAGCAACACCGCCTGACGCCGCTTTTGAACTCGCCCGAACAGAGCGCGCGCCATTTTGACCAGCTCGCAAACCACCCTTTCGGGGTTCAGCTTGATACCGGCATGAGCCGGCTCGGCATGGAGGTGCAGGCGTTTTTGACCTTGCGCGAAGGGCTGATGGCGCGCGCACCAAGCCTTATGATGAGCCATCTTGCCTGTGCGGACGAGCCGGATCATCCGCAAAACACGGCGCAATTGCGAACTTTCCACGAGCTAACAGACGGGCTTGGTATTCGCCGCTCGCTGGCGGCAACGGGCGGGATTTTGCTGGGGGAGGACTACCATTTCGACCTCTGCCGCCCCGGTATTGGCCTTTATGGCGGGTTGCCGTTTGGCGATGCGCGCGCCGTGGTTGGCCTTGATGTGCCGGTTATTCAAACGCGCCGCCTCAAGGTCGGCGAGACCGTGGGGTATGGCGCGGCTTGGACGGCCAAGCGCCCCTCGAAAATCGCGACTTTGGCGGCTGGTTATGCCGACGGGTTGATCCGCAAAATGGGCGCACGCGCGCAAATCTGGGCGGGCGACATACCAGTTCCCCTGATCGGACGGGTGTCGATGGATTTGCTGACGGTTGACGTCACTGATCTGGCCGAGGTGCCAAGCCATCTCAGCTTGCTTGGCGCGCATCAAAGCGTCGATGATCTGGCCAATGCCGCCGATACAATCGGTTATGAAATCCTGACCAGCCTTGGCGCGCGCTATAAACGGGTTTACACAGGCGGATGAGCAATAGGTTACGCAGGCAAAACACATGAACCCAGCACAGCAATTACTGGCGCCGATCGGGCGCTCCACTCTGGGCCTGCTCGCGTCTATTGGGCGCGTTGCAATGTTCGTGGCGCAGACACTCTCGCATATTTTCCGCCCGCCGTTTTACCTCAAGGAGCTGTTGCAGCAATTGCTCTCTATCGGCTATTTCAGCCTGCCGGTGGTTGGCCTGACCACGCTGTTCACTGGCGGCGCGCTGGCGTTGCAGATTTACGCAGGCGGCGCGCGGTTCAATGCCGAAAGCGTCGTCCCCTCTATTGTCGCCATCGGCATGGTGCGCGAGCTTGGGCCGGTTTTGGCCGGTTTGATGGTTGCCGGACGGGTCGCGGCCTCTATCGCCGCCGAGCTTGGCACCATGAAAGTGACCGAGCAAATCGACGCTTTGGTCACCCTCTCCACCAACCCGATCAAATACCTGACCGTGCCGCGCGTGGTTGCCGCCACTTTGGTCATGCCGATTTTGGTGGCCGTGGGCGACAGTATCGGCATCTTTGGAGGCTATCTGGTTGGCACCACCAGCCTTGGGTTCAACTCGGCGGCTTATATCTCTAACACGGTCGATTTTCTGCAAAGCTGGGATGTTGTATCGGGGCTGATCAAAGCCTCTGCATTCGGGTTTATCGTCGCGGTGATGGGGTGCTATCACGGCATCAACTCCGGTCGCGGCGCGCAAGGGGTGGGCAAGGCGACCACCAACGCCGTGGTTTCGGCCTCGGTGCTGATTTTGGCGGTCAACTTTGTTTTGACCCAATTGTTTTTCACACAATGAGCGTGCCGATGATCGAGTTTCAGGATGTCCATAAAAGCTTTGGTGCCAACCATGTGTTGCAGGGGGTCAACCTCAAGGTGGCCAAGGGCGAGAGCATGGTGATTATCGGCGGCTCTGGCACTGGGAAATCGGTGCTGATCAAGACCGTTCTGGGCTTGCTGATCCCCGAGAGCGGGACGATTTTGGTCGATGGCAAGGTGGGCGGGGGCGCGGATCGCGACGCGTTTCTGGCGCGGTTTGGCATGTTATTTCAGGGAGGCGCGCTGTTTGACAGTCTCAGCGTTTGGCAAAATGTCGCGTTCCGGCTGATGCGCGGTGCGTTGAAAAAACCCAAGGAAGAGGCCCGCGCTATCGCCATTGAAAAGCTGCGCCGAGTTGGTTTGAAAGAGGAAATCGCCGATCATTTCCCCGGCGAATTATCCGGCGGCATGCAAAAGCGTGTGGGCCTTGCGCGTGCCATCGCCGCCGAGCCCGAGATCATCTTTTTCGACGAGCCAACCACGGGCCTAGACCCGATCATGTCCGGTGTCATCAACGAGCTGATCCGCGAGATCGTGGTCGAGATGGGGGCGACCGCCATGACCATCACCCACGATATGTCGAGCGTGCGCGCCATCGCCGACAAGGTGGCGATGCTGCATGATGGCCGCGTGCAATGGACCGGTCCGGTCGGCGAGATGGACAGCTCGGGCGATCCTTATCTCGATCAGTTCATCAACGCGCGGGCGCATGGGCCGATTGAGGCGGTTAGGTGACACGCCAAATTCGCTAAAACCTGCATTTGACCCCGTATCGCCGCTTTTCGTTCACCTGACGCGATGGTATTGATAAGCATGGCTGGCATCTTCCTCCTTCTCGGATTTCTGTTCACAATTTACGTTGTGGCCCCGACCATCGCGTTATCCTGCGCGATAAGGCTGGCCTTGGGCTGGTACGGCTCGCGCACTTATGCCGCGCTGGGGTTGTTATTTGCTTTGCCACAAGTTCTGCTGATCTTGCTTGGCGTGCTAGGCAGCCCGCTATTTGCCGGCAACCAAATCATGCTTAACGTCGCGCTGGGATTAAGTGCGGTTGCGGCGTTTTTCTGGCTTCGGGCGGCTTTCCCGGCATCAAAGCGCTATTTATGGCTTGAGGCGGTTGTAATTCTGGCGATTTCGGTGATGTTTACCGCTTCGACCGCCCCTTGACCTGTTTGACGTATCGCACCGCATGAAGCTCGCCCTGACCCTTGGCAATATCGCCCTCCTTGTGTTGTTCCCGATTGCGTGGTTCGCACCATTGCTGCGCACCGGGCTGTTGCCGCTGTTCGGGTTGTCGGAGATCTCGGTGATTTCCGGCCTTCAGGCCCTGTGGGAAAAAGACGTTTATCTGGCGCTGCTGGTCACGTTTTTTGCGCTGTTTGCGCCCTATATCAAAACGCTGGGGCTGGTGTTGATCCACTTCAACCTGCTGTCAGCGCGCGTGATCCCCGTGCTTGTAGTGCTGGGCAAGCTGGCGATGGCGGATATTTTTCTGATCTCGATCTATATCATCTTGCTCAAAGGCATCGGCATTGGCCGGGTCGAGACCGACTGGGGGCTTTATTTGTTCACCGGCTGTGTGATGGCCAGCTTCGCGATCTCGTTTCTGACCAAGAGGTTTCAGGATGGCTAAAACCACATTCACGTGCAACGCTTGCGGGGCCAGCCACAAGAAATGGGCCGGAAAATGCGAGGCGTGCGGGGCGTGGAACACCATTGTCGAGGAGGCGGGGCTGTCCACGGGTCCGGCCAAGAAATCCCTCGGCGCGGCCAAGGGGCGGCGGGTGGAACTCAGCTCGCTTAGCAGCCACGACCTGCCTCTTAAGCGGGTTGTCTCCGGGCTGGAAGAGTTTGATCGCGTGCTTGGCGGCGGCTTGGTTCCGGCCTCGGCCATCCTTGTTGGCGGCGATCCCGGCATTGGCAAATCGACCTTGCTGTTGCAGGTGGCGGCGGCGTTTGCGCGCAGGGGTGTTAAGTCGATCTATATTTCCGGCGAGGAGGCCACCAGCCAGATCCGTATGCGCGCCAAGCGCCTCGGCCTGTCGGACGCGCCTGTGTTGCTGGCCGCCGAGACCAACCTGCGCGACATCCTGACCACGCTCGATGCCGAGCGGCCCGAGTTTGTTATTATCGATTCGATCCAGACCATGTGGGCCGATCATGTGGACAGCGCGCCCGGCTCGGTCTCGCAAGTGCGCGCCACGGCTCATGAGCTGACAGCATTTGCCAAGCGGCGGGGGATTTCGGTGGTTTTGGTCGGGCATGTGACCAAAGAAGGGCAGATCGCCGGGCCGCGTGTGATTGAGCATATGGTCGATACGGTGATCTATTTCGAGGGCGAGCGCGGCCATCAGTTTCGCATCCTGCGCGCGGTCAAAAACCGCTTTGGCCCTGCCGACGAGATCGGGGTTTTCGAGATGACCGGCGCGGGGCTTGAGCAGGTCACCAACCCTTCGGCGCTGTTTTTGTCAGAGCGTGATGCCCCCGCGTCCGGCTCGGTGGTTTTTGCCGGAATAGAAGGCACGCGGCCTGTGCTGGTGGAAATTCAGGCGCTGGTGGCGCAATCGCCACTGGCCACGCCAAGGCGCAACGTAGTCGGTTGGGACAGCGGGCGGTTGTCGATGATCTTGGCGGTTTTAGAGGCGCGATGCGGCGTGGGATTTGCCGGAATGGACGTCTATTTGAACATCGCGGGCGGCATGCGTATCTCGGAACCCGCCGCCGATCTGGCGGTCGCGGCGGCCCTGATGTCGGCGCGCCAAGACCAGCCCTTGCCGGTCGATACCGTGGTTTTCGGCGAAATCAGCCTTTCGGGCGCACTCAGACCGATCTCGCAGGCGGATGCCCGCTTAAAAGAGGCGCAAAAGCTGGGTTTTTCGAACGCAATCGCGCCTCAGTCGATAAAAGCCGTGTCATCTGCGAATTTTGCGATTAATAAACTTTCCGACCTCGGTGATTTTATTGTAGAGGTTTTCGGGGAAGTAAAAGCATAAGAATAAAAGGAGCGGCCTCGCTCATGGACGGATTTACACTGGTAGACGCAGCCGTAGCCGGGATTATACTGATCTCGGCGATTTTGGCGTTCGCACGCGGTTTTGTACGCGAGATTTTGTCAATCGCCGGCTGGGTGCTGGCCGCGACGGTCGGCTTTATCTTCGCGCCACAAGCAGAGCCGCTGGTCAAAGAAATCCCGGTGGCGGGAAGCTTTCTCGCCGACAGTTGCGAATTATCAATTCTCGCCGCATTTACCGCTGTGTTCGCGGTAGCGCTGATCGTGGTGTCGATCTTCACACCGTTATTTTCAAACCTGGTTAAAAAATCGGCGCTGGGCGGATTTGACCAAGGGCTGGGCTTTTTGTTTGGCGCAATCCGCGGCATCGTGCTGATCGCCATCGCGTTCGTGCTTTATGACCGGATCGTCCCGGCCAGTCAGGGCGTCGAGCTGATCGCCATGTCACGCTCAGCCGAAGTGTTCAGCCAGACAAAATCGGTGATCGAAAATCAAATCCCGACGCAAGCCCCTGAGTGGATCGTCGCGCGCTACGAGCAGCTGACCCAATCCTGCGCCCCCACCGGCAAGGTGCCGGATCAGGCGGTTCAATCGGGAACCAGCGGCACCTAAATTGCCGCATGGCGTGATTGCGTGGTGACTCCTGCTGCGGGGCGATCTAAGAGGGGCCAACATTTGGCCGCACTGGATCCGAACGCCTATGCTCAAATCCTCCAAACCGTTTCTTGCCCATCCGTTTGATGACGAACGCCTGCACGAAGAGTGTGGCGTTTTCGGTGTGATCGGCGTGGCCGAGGCCGCGAATTTCGTCGCTTTGGGCCTGCATGCATTGCAGCATCGCGGCCAAGAAGCCGGGGGGATCGTCAGTTACGAGCCTGAAACCGGCTTTAACTCGGCGCGGCGTTTTGGCTATGTGCGCGACAATTTCACCAAGGCCGGACTGATGGACAACCTGCCCGGCGAGCTGGCGATCGGGCATGTGCGTTACTCCACATCCGGCTCCAAGGGGCAGACCGCGATCCGTGACGTTCAGCCGTTTTTTGGCGAGTTTGCGATGGGCGGTAGCGCGATTGCGCATAACGGCAATATCACCAATGCGGTGGCCTTGAGGCGTGAACTGATCGAGCGTGGCTCGATTTTTCAAAGCTCGTCTGACAGCGAATGTATCATCCATTTGATGGCGCGCTCGATCCAGTCAAACATTCCCGAGCGGATGAAAGATGCGCTCAGACGGGTCGAGGGGGCGTTCTCTATCGTCGCCATGACCCGCTCAAAACTGATCGGCGTGCGAGACCGTTTGGGGGTGCGTCCGTTGATGCTGGGGAAGGTTGGCGACGGCTGGGTTCTCAGCTCTGAGACCTGCGCGCTTGACATCATCGGGGCCGAGTTCGTGCGCGAGATCAAGCCCGGCGAGATGGTGGTGATTACCGGCAAAAACCTCGAAAGCTTTATGCCGTTTGACCAGACCAGCCCACGGCCTTGTATATTCGAGAACGTCTATTTCTCGCGCCCCGACAGCATCCTTGGCGGCCGCTCGGTCTATGAGACCCGTCGTCAGATCGGGGTGGAGCTGGCGCGCGAAACTGCCGTCGATGCCGATCTGGTTTGCCCGGTGCCCGACAGCGGCACGCCTGCGGCGATTGGCTTCAGTCAGGAAAGCGGCATTCCCTACGCCATGGGGATTATTCGCAACCAATATATGGGCCGCACTTTCATTGAGCCAAGCGAGCAAATCCGCAACATGGGTGTACGCCTCAAGCTCAATGTGAACCGCGCGCTGATCCGCGGCAAACGGGTGATTTTGGTCGATGACAGCGTGGTGCGCGGCACGACGAGTATGAAAATCAAAGAGATGATTTTGGATGCGGGGGCCTCCGAGGTCCATTTCCGTATTGCTTCGCCTCCCACCGCATGGCCTTGTTTTTATGGGGTAGACACGCCGGATCGCGACAAACTGCTGGCCAGTCACATGACCGAGGACGAAATGTGCGCTCATCTGGGGGTGGACAGTTTGCGCTTTGTGTCGCTCGATGGACTTTATCGCGCTTGCGGCGAGCCTGAGGGGCGCAAAACCGCCTGCCCCCAGTTCTGCGACGCTTGTTTTTCGGGCCAATACCCGATCACGCCGCGCGATATGGTGGATAAAGGATTTGAACTGGAGGCCGCACAATGAATGAACCCGAATTAAGTGAACCTGTCGCCCTGATCACCGGCGCATCACGCGGATTTGGAGCGGCGGTTGCCGAGGTTTTGGCCGCCAATGGCTGGCATGTTATCGCGCTGGCGCGCACGGTTGGCGGGCTTGAAGAGCTGGATGACCGCATCAAAAAAGCCGGTGGCTCGGCCACTTTGGTGCCGCTGGATATCACCGACGAGGAGGGGTTGCGGCGGCTGTGCCTCTCGATCTATGAGCGTTGGGGGCGGCTTGATTTGCTGGTTCATTGCGCGATATTCGCGGGGCCTCTATCGCCTGCGGCCCATGTTCCTGAAAGCGACTGGGACAAGACGGTCAACGTCAATATCAAGGCCACGCTGTTTTTGGTCTCGATGGTGGAATCCCTGCTGAAACAAGCTGAGAACGGCATCGCGATTTTGCCTGTCGAGGACCGCGCAGGGCAGAAGTTTTTTGCCTCTTATGGTGCCGCCAAAGTGGCGCAGCGGGCGATTTGGGACAGTTGGCAGGCCGAAAGCGTCAAGACTGGCCCGAAGGTTCTGACCTTTGCACCCGAGCCTATGCCAACGGCGCTGAGGGGACGGTTTTTTCCCGGTGAGGATCGCGAAAAACTGTCGACTACACGCTCGCAAGCGCACCTGCTGTTGCAAAGCCTGACAGCAAAATAGGCCGTTTGGGCCGAGGTGCGGCGGAGGTATTCGGCTTTTTAGAATTGTTCTAAAGTTCTTGACAAAATACCTCGGGATAGGCATATCTCTTGGTAAACAACCAAGGACGCGTGATGTTTATCCAGACCGAATCCACCCCGAACCCCGCAACATTGAAATTTCTGCCGGGCCAATCCGTGCTTGAAACAGGCACCGCTGATTTCGTGACTGCCGACAAGGCCATCAACTCGCCGCTGGCGACGCGTATATTCGCCGTGAGCGGCGTAACCGGCGTGTTTTTCGGCGTTGATTTTGTCACCGTGACCAAGGAAGAAGACCTCAACTGGGACCACCTGAAGCCCGCCATTCTTGGCGCGATCATGGAGCATTACCAGTCCGGCCAGCCGGTTATCGAGGGTGCGAATGAGCAGTCTGGCCATACGGCTCATGACGGACCAGATGCGGAAATCGTCAATCAAATCAAAGAGTTGCTCGATACACGAGTTCGCCCTGCCGTAGCGCAAGATGGCGGTGACATCACCTTTCACGGGTTTGATCGCGGTATCGTCTATCTAACCATGAAGGGCGCCTGCGCGGGCTGCCCCTCCTCAACCATGACCTTGAAAATGGGCATCGAGAACCTGTTGCGCCACTATATCCCCGAAGTAACCGAGGTGCGCCCGGTTGCCGCCTGATCCACTCGTTTTGGCGTTTGATACATCGGCCGCGCATTGCGCGGTCGCTTTGCTTTGCGGGCACGACTTATTGGCCGCGCGCGTGGATGAAATGGCCCGTGGTCAGGCCGAGCATCTGATGCCGATGATGGTCGAAATTCTATCCGGGGCCGGTCTTGACTGGCCTGATCTTGCCGCTATCGGGGTTGGCGTGGGGCCGGGTAATTTCACCGGCATTCGTATCTCGGTTGCGGCGGCGCGGGGCCTTGCCCTAAGCCTTGAAATCCCCGCCATCGGCGTCACCGGATTTGAGGCGATTTCGCTTGGCAGCGCGAGGCCGGTTTGGGCGACCATCCCCGCCCCGCGCGAGAGGGTTTATGCGCAATATAAAAGTGGTTCTCCCCATGAACCCATCCACATGCTCGCCCATGAATTTACCGCGCAAGCCGAGCAAACCGATGCACCAATCCTTGAGCTGACGGATATTTCCGCCGCAAGGTTTGTTGAGAATATCGCCCGTCATGCCTTGGCCAGACTGGGGCATGAAAACCCGCGCCCGACCCCGCTTTATATGCGCGCGGCGGATGCGGCCCCCTCGCGGGATAAAGCTCCGGCAATCCTGCCATGAACGCGCGCGAAATGGCGGAAATTCACGCGCTTTGCTTTCGCTCCCCCCGACCTTGGCGCGCAGATGAATTTGCCGATTTATTGCGCTCAAACGGTGTGTTCGCCTGCACCCGCGCCGCTGGCCTGATCCTAGGCCGATTGGCCGGACCCGAGGCCGAGATTTTGACCTTGGCAGTTGCGCCAAGCGCCCAACGACAAGGGATCGCGAATGAGCTACTGGACGAATTTGAACGCATCGCACTTGAGCAAGGCGCGGTGCAGTTGTTTTTGGAAGTGGCAAACACCAATCACGGGGCCATCGCGCTCTATCGCAAGCACCAATACCGCGATGCGGGTATTCGCAAGGATTACTACGCCTCGCCGAGGGGTGCGAAGGTCTCGGCCTTGGTGATGAGCAAACCGCTTGAGCCTTTAACAAACGCGTGAGACCGCCAAACTCCGACGCAAAACCTCATTTATTGAATAATTGGTAAAATAACAGTTGACCACCAACTGAGCGTTCGGTCTTAATTGTGTATGGTCATCTGCTGATCCGGGCCTTTTTTGGCAATCAAGTCCAAAGAGCCCCCTGCGACCTTAGAAATAAAGAACAACACGGGAGAGAAAAATGTCCTTTATGAAAGTTATGCTTGGCAGCGCCAGCGTGTTTGCAATCACCGCAACCGCTGTATTCGCCGAACCTGCCATCGTTTACGACCTTGGCGGTAAATTCGACAAATCCTTCAACGAGGCTGCGTCCCACGGCGCTGCCAAATGGAAGAAAGAAACTGGCGGAAATTTCCGCGAGATCGAAATGTCCTCGGAAGCCCAGCGCGGGCAAGCTCTGCGGCGTCTGGCCGAGAAAGGCAACAACCCGATCGTGATGACCGGCTTTGCCTTTGCCTCCTCGCTTGAAAAAGTTGCTCCGGATTTCCCCAACACCAAATTCGTCATCATTGACATGGTGGTGAACCAGCCCAACGTGCGCTCGGTTGTGTTCAAGGAGCAGGAAGGCTCGTATCTGATGGGCGTGGCCGCAGCCAAGGCCTCCAAATCCGGCACGGTTGGCTTTATCGGCGGGATGGACATCCCGCTCATTCGCAAATTTGCGTGTGGCTATGTGCAAGGTGTCAAGGCAACCGCGCCTAATGACACGGTGATCCAGAACATGACCGGCACAACGCCTGCCGCTTGGAACGACCCAGTCAAAGGTGCCGAGTTGACCAAAGCGCAGATCAGCCAAGGCGCTGACGTGATTTATGCTGCCGCTGGTGGCACGGGCGTGGGTGTGTTGCAAACCGCCGCTGACGAGGGGGTTTACTCGATCGGTGTGGACAGCAACCAGAACTACCTGCATCCCGGCTCTGTTTTGACCTCGATGATGAAGCGCGTGGACGTAGCCGTTTACAACGCTTTCACGGAAGGGGCCGATCTGAAAACCGGCTTTAACGTTCTGGGCCTTGCCAATGGCGGGATTGATTACGCGCTGGATGACAACAACAAAGGCATCTTCACCGCCGATATCAAAGCGGCTGTGGACGACGCCAAGGCCAAGATCATCTCTGGCGAGATCAAGGTACATGACTATATGTCCGACAATTCCTGCCCGGTAGAATAAGAGCCTGGATCGTGGCAAACGCAAAAGATCAGGGGCGGCAGGAAACTGTCGCCCCGGCTATTGAGCTTATCGGCATCTCCAAAGCATTTGGCCCGGTTCAAGCCAACAAGGATATCTCCCTGTCGGTGAACAAAGGCACGATCCACGGCATTGTCGGGGAGAATGGTGCGGGAAAATCCACTTTGATGTCAATCCTTTACGGGTTTTATAAGGCGGATGCGGGCGAGATTTACGTTAACGGCAAGTTGACCCCGATCACCGACAGTCAGGCGGCGATTGCCGCGGGCATCGGCATGGTCCACCAGCATTTCAAGCTGGTCGAAAACTTCACGGTTCTGGAGAACGTAATCCTTGGTGCCGAAAACGGTGCTTTGCTGCGCCCCTCCTTGGCCAAGGCGCGCGCGGTTCTGGTGGAGCTGGCGCAGGAATACGAGCTGGAGGTCGATCCCGACGAGCTGATCGAAAACCTCTCTGTTGGCCATCAGCAACGGGTCGAGATCCTCAAGGCGCTCTACCGGCAGGCAGAGATTCTGATTTTGGACGAGCCAACCGGCGTGTTGACCCCGTCCGAGGCCGATCATTTGTTCCGGATCCTCAAAAATCTGCGCCAGCAGGGCAAAACTATCATTTTAATCACCCATAAGCTGCGCGAAATCATGAACGCGACCGACACGGTCAGCGTGATGCGGCGCGGTGAAATGACCGCGACCGGCAAGACCAGCGAGACCAGCCCGCCCAAGCTCGCGGAGTTGATGGTCGGACGCAAAGTGCTGCTGCGCGTTGACAAAACACCCGCGCGCGTCGGCAAAACATTGCTCGAAGTGACTGACCTGCGCGTGCGCGACGAGGCCGGGGTCGAGCGCCTCAAAGGCATCTCGCTCCAAGTGAAAGCAGGCGAGATTTTAGGGATTGCCGGGGTGGATGGCAACGGACAGTCGGAGTTGCTCGACGTGCTGGGAGGCATCTCGATGGCGACCGGCTCGGTCAAGGTCAATGGCGATGAAATCCCTCTGATTGGACGCCATGCCAACGGCCAAGCCCGGCGAAAGCTCGGCATTGCCCATGTGCCAGAGGACCGCCAGCGGCTGGGTCTGATCATGAATTTCATGGCTTGGGAAAACATGTGTTTTGGCTATCACAACGAGCCTGAATTCCAGAAAAACCGGCTGTTCATGGATAATAAGGCGATCCTGGCCGACACAGAAAAGAAGATGGAGCAGTTCGATATCCGCCCGCCGCATCCGCGTCTGCTGGCGCAAAATTTTTCCGGCGGCAATCAGCAAAAAATCGTTCTGGCGCGCGAGATCGAGCGCAATCCCGACATCCTGCTGGTCGGGCAGCCTACGCGCGGCGTCGATATTGGCGCGATCGAATTTATCCACAAGCAAATCGTCCAACTGCGCGACGCGGGCAAGGCGATTTTGCTGGTATCGGTGGAGCTGGAGGAGATCCTGTCGCTCTCGGACCGGGTCGCGGTGATGTTCAACGGTACCATTCAGGGCGAGCGGATCACCTCTGAAACTGACGAAAAAGACTTGGGCTTGTTGATGTCCGGAATTGACGGAAAGGCCGCCTGATGGACAGCATGCCACGCTGGGCCGACGTTTTCCTCGTGCCTTTTATCAACCTGATTTTGGCGTTTTTCGTGTCGGGACTGGTGGTTTTGGCCATTGGCGAGAACCCGTTTCGCGCGATCTGGATCATGATCTCCGGCTCTCTCGGAAGCACGTCGGGCATCGGTTACACGCTTTATTACGCCACCAATTATATCTTTACTGGCTTGGCCGTTGCGGTCGCATTTCACGCGCGCATGTTCAACATCGGGGGGGGGAAGGTCAGGCGGCGGTTGCCGGCATTGGAACGGCCGTTGTGCTGCTGGCGTTCAACTGGCCCAACTGGATGGTCGCGCTGCCATTTGCCATTCTGGGTGGCGGGCTGTTTGGCGCGGCCTGGGCCTTTATTCCGGCCTATCTGCAAGCCAAGCGTGGCAGTCACATCGTGATCACCACCATTATGTTCAACTTTATCGGCGCCGCCCTGATGGGCTATCTGCTGAACGGT
The DNA here is from genome assembly GCA_013151335.1 of Alphaproteobacteria bacterium. Classification (GTDB taxonomy): domain Bacteria; phylum Pseudomonadota; class Alphaproteobacteria; order Rhodobacterales; family Rhodobacteraceae; genus UBA5972. The sequence goes on from JAADIJ010000216.1 coordinate 23,837, forward strand.
ATCCTGAAAAATCCGAACTCCCAAAACGCTGAGTCGCGGGCCTTTCCACCGGGGGCGCATCTGCCAAGCGCGCACGAACTGTTGGCCCCGCTCGGTATTGAGTTCAGCAAATCCGCCCCGCTTAATGTTAGTTTCATTCTAGCGATCATCAGCGCAGTCGGAGTCTGGTATCTGCTGTGGCGCACACGGCTTGGCTATGAGATTCGCGCGATGGGACATAACGAGGACGCCGCCAAATATGCGGGAATTTCCGCCACAAAGATCATCATTGTCTCCATGCTAATCTCGGGCGCACTGGCGGGGATGCTGTCAATCAATGTCGTGATGGGCGAGCAGGGACGTCTGATCAAAGAGTTCGTCGAGGGGGCCGGATTTATCGGCATCGCAGTCGCTCTGATGGGGCGCTCGCACCCGTTCGGCATCGTGCTGGCGGCGCTGCTATTTGGCATGTTAACCCAAGGCGGATTTGAGCTGATGTGGGAAATGCCGAGGATTAGTCGCGAGATGGTTTTGGTCATCCAGGCCCTGATCATCCTGTTCACGGGCGCCTTGAACTATATGGTTCACGAGCCGGTCGAGCGCCTGTTTCTACGGATGAGGAAGAGGCGAAGCTGATGGATATCGCACAAACATTCCTACAATTTCTCCTGACCATGGACATGACCATCCGCCTGTCCACGGTGCTTATTCTGGCCAGTCTTGCTGGCTTGTTTTCCGAGCGTGCGGGTATTTTCGATATCGGGCTTGAGGGCAAAATGCTGGTCGCAGCGTTTCTATCAGCAGCCGTGTCCTACGAAACCGGCAATGTCTGGCTCGGCGTGTTGGCGGGGATTGCGGGCTCGATGTTGTTTTCGCTCATTCACGGTCTGGCATCGATCACCTATCGCGGAGATCAGCTAATCTCCGGTGTTGCGCTCAACTTTCTGGCGTCGGGTTTGACCGTTGTGATTGGCAACGCGCTTTATCAAAAAGGCGGGGGCACACCGACGCTGACGGGCGGCGCGCGGTTTCATGATATCACCCTGCCATTTGTCGATGTTTTGCGAGACGTGCCGATTTTGGGGCCGATCTATGCCAATGTGATTTCGGGTCACACGGCGATTGTCTATATCGCGCTTCTGGCGGTCCCCCTGTCGTGGTGGATATTGTTTCGCACGCGGTTTGGTCTGCGTCTGCGTGCAGTTGGCGAGAACCCGGCCTCGGTCGATACCGCAGGTATTTCGGTCGTGCGCCAACGCTATGCCGCCGTTATGATCGCGGGCGTTTTATGCGGTATTGCCGGGGCCTATCTCGCTACGTCGCAGGCCGCGAGCTTTGGTCGCGAGATGACTGCCGGTCGAGGGTATATCGCGCTGGCGGCCTTGATATTTGCAAAGTGGCGACCGTTTTATATACTCGGCGCAACGTTGCTGTTTGGCTTTCTCGAGGCCATCAGCCTGCTTTATCCCAAGATCGACGTGTTCAGTCTGTTTACCATTCCGGTGCAGTTCACCAACGCCCTGCCTTACATTCTGACCGTGGTTATTCTGGCCGGTTTCGTCGGTAAAGCCGTCCCGCCAAAAGCTGGTGGCGAGCCTTATGTGAAGGAACGATGACGCGACCGGGGCTCTCCTTGGAAACTATGTCGCAGGTTTTCAGCTTTGCCATAGCGGGAAAGATGGCCTAAAAGCGCGCAGTTCTTATTTGGATCAGTCTCATGCAAAGTTACCTGCCAATCGCTGAAGTTTCGGTCAGCGTGTTCTTGTTGCTCGGCCTTGGAACGACGGTCGGCATCCTGTCTGGTATCTTCGGCGTGGGTGGTGGATTTATCCTGACGCCGCTTCTGTTCATGATCGGAATTCCGCCCGCAGTTGCGGTTGGCACGCAAGGAACCCTGATCGTTGCCTCGTCTTTTTCGGGCATGCTCGCGCATCTCAGACGCAAATCCGTCGATTATCGCATGGGGTCGGTGTTGTTGGCGGGGGGCTTGGTCGGCTCTGCGATCGGTGTGCAAATATTCAAGGTGCTGGAGCGGATCGGTCAAGTCGATCTGTTGGTCAAGCTCAGCTATGTGCTGTTGCTCGGCGTGGTCGGAGGGCTGATGCTGATCGAGGCTCTGGCCGCATTTCGCCGCCGCAATCAGGCCCATCACAGACGTGCGGCGCGCAAGCACCACTCTTGGGTCCACGGCTGGCCGCTAAAGGTCAAGTTCCGCACATCCAAGCTTTATATCAGCGCTATCCCGCCGTTTGGAATTGGCATCATGGTTGGCGTGCTTTCCGCGATCATGGGGGTCGGCGGCGGCTTTTTGATGCTGCCCGCGATGATCTATATTCTGGGCATGCCCACCAAGGTTGTTGTCGGCACATCGCTGTTTCAAATCACCTTCATGCTGAGCTTTACCACCGTATTGCACGCGGTCGAGAACCAGACCGTCGATATCGTGCTTGGGTTCATCCTGCTGGTTGGCGGGGTTATCGGCGCGCAGATCGGCACGCGAATCGGCGTGAAACTCAAGGCCGATACCCTGCGGATTTTGCTGGCGCTGCTGGTGTTGTCGATCAGCATCAAACTGGCCTTTGATCTGGTCCTGACCCCGAGCGAGCTGTTCTCGCTGGCAAACTAAGCCCCCCAAAGCGGCAAACCCGGCCTTTTCGACCTTGGGACGCACGGCATTATCAGGTTTCGCTCCGATTTGTCGCAGCTTAGGCCCTGAACAAACATATTCAATACATGTAATGCACTGGAAATCATTGCTCGGGTATCACCATGCAAATCTATCTTCCCATTGCCGAAATTTCGGTTAACGCGTTTTTGTTACTTGGTCTTGGCGGTCTGGTCGGGATCTTGTCGGGCATGTTTGGGGTTGGTGGCGGCTTCTTGATGACGCCCTTGTTGTTTTTCATCGGCATTCCGCCAGCGGTTGCGGTGGCGACTGAGGCAAACCAGATCGTGGCCTCGTCTTTTTCCGGCGTGCTGGCCCATCTCAAACGCCAAACTGTGGATTTGAAAATGGGACTGGTGCTGCTGGTTGGCGGCCTGTTCGGCGCGGCGGTCGGGGTGCAGGTTTTCAAGGCGCTCAAAGCAATCGGTCAGGTCGAATTGCTGGTCACCCTCAGCTATGTGGTGTTTCTTGGTGTCGTTGGCGGCTTGATGTTTTTTGAGAGCCTGCGCGCCATTCGTCGGGCCAGCAACCCAAATAGGCGCAAGCCGGTGCGCAAGCAGCGCAACTGGGTCCACGCGCTGCCGTTCAAGATGAAGTTTCGCACCTCGGGCATCTATATCAGCGTCATCCCTCCGGTTCTGGTCGGCGTTATCGTCGGGGTCCTGGCCGCGATCATGGGCGTTGGCGGCGGCTTTATCATGGTGCCGGCGATGATCTATATTCTCGGCATGCCCACCAAAGTTGTGATCGGAACCTCGCTGTTTCAGATCATTTTCGTGACCGGATTTACCACACTGATGCATGCAACGACCAACTACACGGTGGACATGGCGTTGGCGGTTTTGCTACTGATCGGGGGCGTGATCGGCGCGCAGATCGGCACGCGGATTGGCCTTAAGATGAAGGCCGAGCAGCTGCGGATTTTGCTGTCGATACTGGTGCTGGGCGTAAGTGGCAAACTGGCGTTTGACCTGCTGCTTGAGCCGTCCGAACTTTACTCTCTTGATGTTGGAGCCCCGTCATGATCCGCTTTTTATTGGCCCTTTTGCTGCTGGCCCAAACCGCAAACGCGGCTGAGCGGGTGGTTGCCGATATGAGCCAGAGCCTTGTGTCCATCACCGCGAATTTCGACGGCACGGCAATTTTGATTTTTGGTGCGGTCAAACGAAACTCACCTGCCCCCAAAGGCCAGCTCGAGGTGATCATCGCCGTGACCGGGCCAAGCTCGCCAGTTATCGTGCGCAAAAAGTCGCGTATATTGGGGATTTGGGTCAATCGCGAGGCGGTGAAAATCGACTTCGCCCCCAGCTTTTATGCGGTTGCCTCGACCAACCCGCTCCCAGAGGTGCTGAGCCAAGTCGAAGATTTTCAGCGGCGCGTCAGTATCGAGCGCATGATCCGCTCTGCGGAATCAGCCAAAGACACCAAAAAGATCGAGAAGTTCGCGCAGGCAATCGTGCGTATTCGCGACGCCAACGGGCTTTATACAGAGACCGGCGGCAAGGTGAAACTGACCGAGGGAACCTTGTTTAAAACCGAGATCGCCCTGCCATCAAATCTGGTCGAGGGCGATTATCTGACCCGAATTTTCCTCACGCGCGACAAGAAAGTGGTGGACGAGTACCAGACCACAATCGCCGTTCGCAAGGTCGGTCTGGAGCGGTGGATCTACAATCTGGCCCACGAGCGCCCATTGGTTTACGGGATTTTATCGCTGGTCATCGCCATTTTTGCCGGTTGGCTGGCCTCGGCGATTTTCCGGGTATTGCGACTGAACTGAAGCTGGTCCCGGTGCGCTAAAACGCTTGAAATGTCAGGGTGGTCAGCGAGCGGCTGATGCCGGGGATGTCCAAAATTTTGTCGTTGACGAATTTGCCGATATCGTCGCTTTCATCAATATATATCTTGGCCATCAGATCGTAATCACCGCTGGTCGAATAAAGCTCGGACGCGATCTCGCGGCCATAAATAGCGTCGGCAACCTCGTAGGTTTTGCCGGGATTGCAACGGATCTGCACGAATACACATTTCATATCTGACGCCTTGAAAATGGGCCGGTCTGGCCGATGATACCCGATCCTAAACCCCTGCCCCGTCACCTTCAAGCGTCAGAGGTGCCGCTTTGGGTTTTCGCAAATCCTCAATCCCAAGCGGCGTCTCGGGTTTGGCCAGCATATAGCGCCGGACCCAAAACAACCGATGCTCGGCGCGGGTGATCGCCACATAGGCCAAGCGTTGCCAGAGCGAGATCCCCGCCTCGGTCAGACCCGACCGCGCGGCGGCATAAATGTCGGGCGCAAACACCTGAACATCGGCCCATTGCGAGCCTTGTGCCTTGTGAATCGTCACCGCCGCCCCGTGCAAAAATGCGGCCCCCATTTTGGCTGCGGAGGGGATAAAAGGCTCGTCCTGATCCGGGGCCTCGATCTTGATAATGGTAGCGGCATTGACCTGAGGGTCTTCGGCACCAAAGATATACAGGCGCGAAAACCCCGGCTTGCGCCCCGGCCCCATATAGACGGCCTGCGCGCCTTTGATCAGACCGCGCGCCTCAAGATCCACGCGCTTTTTTCGGTGCTTCAGCGGCAGCTCGATCCCGTCGCAGATCAGTGGCTCGCCCGGCAAAAGCTCAGTCATCGGCGCGCCATAAGCGGTTCGGAACGCTTGAATGAGCCGGATGCGAGTGGCATTTCGCCAAACCAGAACCGGCGAGCGCGCCATCTTTTCCGCGTCAACCCGAGCCGCCAAAATAACCCTGTCGTCGCGGCTCGCCGCCTGCTCGATCATGGTTTCAAACTCGTCAAAGGTAAGCTCTGGATCACCCAAAGCATGGGCAATATCGAGGATCGGGTTATCCTCGCTCTGGCGGTGTATGCGGTGCAGATGGGTCTTGCGGCTGGCCTTAACCCCATCAAACGCCATCGCCCCGGACTGACCGACCGGGGCCAGTTGCGCCGGATCGCCAAACAGCACAAGGGTTGAGAAAACCTCTTGTAAATCAGCGAATTGGCGGTCGTCCAGCATCGAGCTTTCGTCCACAAAACCGATATCCAGAGGCTCGTCACGGCGGCTCCAACCGATGATGAAATCCGAGCCGCGCAAGCCCGCAACCGCCAGCGCGCCGGGGATGGATTTGTTGCCCTCGTAAAATGCTAGCGCGCGATCAAGCGCGATATCTGTCAGCCCGTCAATCTGCGGTCGCTTGCCTTTTCCCGCCAGCCATTCGGCGATTTTTTCGTATTCCGGGTCGTAAAGTGGCGTGTAAAGAATGCGGTGGATGGTGGTTGCCGCCACCCCGTGGCTGCGCAAAACGCTCGCGGCTTTATTGGTGGGCGCGAGAATGGCCAGCGTGCGCCGCTCGGTGCTGTGCCGCCCCTCATAGTCCCCCGAAATCAGGCTGACCCCGGCCTCGGTCACCTCGCCAACCAACTGCGCGAGCAACATGGTTTTGCCTGATCCGGCCTTGCCCAAAACCGCAATCAACCCCGATGCGTCGCTGGTTTTCGGCGTCGTCGTGGCGTTTTGCAAATCAACGCCCGCAGCAAGCAGGGCGTCGGAAATTCGGTCATAGGCCTCGGCCTGATCTTGTGAAAACTGCATCAATTGCGCCCTGTGTTTTTCGCGATCTTAACGACGAGCGGGCGCAGTTGCCAGCAGGATAAGGCGGCGATCTCAACCCGCTTTGCGCCGGATATCTGGCGATTGAAACGCCTGATCAAACCATTTTTGCGCGATCTGGGGACTAACTTGCGCCTTGGCGCGGATGGTCGCAAGCGGGGCTGAGGCGAACTCCCAAATTCCGACGCTGATCGCGCTGCGCCCGGACTCGCTTTGACCCAGAATATCGGGCTCCCAGCCGATGGATTTATAGACCCGCACCATGTGGCTATCAAACACCCCGACCGCGTGGGCGAGGTGAAATCGGCGGCCAAGCTCGGCGGCGGCGAGCATCAAAAGCGCCGAGATTGGTGTGGTTGGTGGTAGGTTCGGCGCAAGGCAAAACCGCGTGCATTCCCATATGAGCGGGCTGGTGATGGTCACGCCATCGGTCAGGTGCAGGAAATGGTCGTTAACCATAACGCGCCCGGTGGTTGGCAGGAACCGCATCGAGCCTCCGTGGGTGCCGTCCGGTTGCTGCCAGATCACATAGAGCGGGTTGAGGGCATCGTATTCGTCTGTCTCAAAGCCCTCGGAATTGAGTGTCACATCCCAATTCAGTCGCCCGGAAAATTGTGCGGCACGGTCCCGAAACATGCTCTTTCGCAAGTCGGGATATTGGGCAAGCTGGTCGGCATATAGATACTGGATCATCGGAAATTCCCTCGCGTTGAAATGCGAGGGGAGTTACGTTGAACTGGTTAACAAAGTGCTGAAAGTGCGCCCGAAAAGTTAATTTGCAACGGCGCTCAGACGATAATATTTCCGCGCGACATGGCCAAAGCGACGGCGTGGGTGGTATTGGCTGCGCCCAGCTTGAAGCGCGCGCTTTCGATATAAACCCGCAAGGTATGCTCGGAGATTTTCAGGTTTTCGGCGGCATGGGCGCGGCTGTTGCCCAGACCGAGCAGGGTAAGCGCATCCAGCTCACGCGGCGACAGCATCTGGTTGGGGAGCGCATCGGTTCCACGCTCCAACTCCAGCGCCTTTTGGTTAAGATAATGGGCGATCAGCAGCAAATCCTGCACATTTTCGGCGGCAAACTTGGCCCATTGCGCGTCAGAGCAACGGTGGTTCACCGTGAACAGCGCAAATTGTCCGCTGGGACCGCGAATGGGGATTGAAAAACCTTGATTGCCGACACCAGCGTCAGAAGCCTCGTGCAAAAACGATTTGACGGCTTTGCCTGACCAATCGAGTTGCTTCCAATCGACGGGATGAAAGCGTTGAAAGCACCCCAGAACTACGGGGTCAATGCGGCCAAAATCGCGGTCGATATAATGGTCGACCCAATCGATGTCATAGGTCAGGGCCGCATAAGGCTCCCCCGCGCTGTTGATTGAATGATAAACAAAATGCTCAACCTGATAGAGCGATCTCAGCCCCTCGACCAGATGTTGAAATTGATCAAAGTTTGTCACCTCGTGCATACGTTCCACGAACGTCGCCATTTTGCTTTGCATACCCATTTGTTGCAACCAACTCCGGTCCGGCCTGTTTCAATTCCGCCGCTGCAACAAGTATTGAATCGTCCAATTGCTCAGCCAAACCCATAAGTCCGTTCTGCTGCGCGAATTTCTTAAGATCCGTTAGGACATCAATCATCCATTCCTGCGACATATCAAACCTCATTTGGATTGGTTAATAAAAGATTAATACAATCTTAGCACGAGTAATTATTACAAAAAATTCGCGTTTTCATAGTCCCTCGAAATAGGGAGAGCGATTTTTTCAACCCATTGTTTTATATCATTATTGTGAATTTCCAAGCCTAAAATTATGTGTAAATCGCCCCAAAATTGGCACTGTTCTCGAAATGGAAACAACCTGTTTCTTCAACGCGATCAACGGGAGATACTCGCCTGCAACGTGTCTTCAAATGTCCGCAAGCCAGTTTCGGGAGCGTTAATCAGCACCGCCATATTCCCCGGTTTATGCTCATTTCTTAACATTTTCAGATGCGCATCAGGAACCTGACCCCATGGAAAAACTTCAGACATACAGGGGTCAAGACGCCGCTCCAGCATCAGTTTATTGGCCGAGGCAGCCTGCTTGAGATTGGCGAAATGGCTGCCCTGAACCCGCTTTTGATGCATCCATAAATAACGCACATCGAAGGTCAGATTATAGCCCGAAGTCCCCGCACAAATGACCACCATACCCCCGCGCTTCACCACGAAAACCGACACCGGAAATGTTGCTTCGCCGGGATGTTCAAACACCAGATCGACATTGTTGCCTTTGCCGGTGATCGCCCAAATCGCCTTGCCGAATTTGCGGGTCTCAGCGAACCACGCCTTATATTCCGGCGTGTTGACGGTCGGCATCTGACCCCAACAGTTAAAGTCCTTGCGATTGATCACCCCTTTCGCCCCGAGATCGAGCACAAATTGGCGTTTACTCTCGTCGGAAATCACGCCGATTGCGTTGGCCCCAGCCGTGTTGATCAACTGGATCGCAAACGAGCCAAGCCCGCCCGACGCTCCCCAAACCAGCACGTTTTGCCCGGGTTTCAAGGTGTGCGGGCGATGGCCGAACAGCATGCGATAGGCGGTGGCAAGGGTTAACGTGTAGCACGCGCTCTCCTCCCAGCTCAGATGGCGGGGGCGGTGCATGATCTGCTGCGCCTGCACCCGCGTGAACTGCGCGAATGAGCCATCCGGCGTCTCGTATCCCCAAATTCGCTGGCTGTCAGAGAACATGGGATCGCCGCCATTACACTCTTCATCGTCGCCATCATCCTGATTGCAATGGACCACAACCTCATCGCCAACTTTCCAGCGACGAACCCTGTCGCCGACTGCCCAGATAATCCCCGAAGCGTCCGAGCCAGCCACATGGTAGTCGGCCTTGTGAATGTCAAACGGCGAGATCGGCACCCCGAGTCCGGCCCAGATGCCATTATAGTTAACGCCAGCGGCCATCACCAAAATCAGCACCTCGTGGCTGTCCAGAACCGGGGTGTCTACGACCTCGACCTGAAAGGATTTGTCCGGCTCGCCGTGGCGCTCGCGCCGAATGGTCCACGCATACATCTTTTGCGGAATATGCCCCAGAGGCGGCAGTTCGCCGATCTCATAGAGGTCTTTTTTTGGCGCATCATAGGGGGCGATTTCGGGTAGGTTGTCCAAAGGGGCCATCGGTTCAGTCTCCAACTGCTTTGCTGCGCCGCAGCATGCTGCAATGCAGAAATGCGGTCAAGGGGCGTTTACCCCTGATTGCCACCATAAATTTTTGGGCGCAATAGTAATTTTAATCTATGGAAGAGAATTATTTGGGAATATTACAAAAGAACAACCGATATGATAGCAATCTTATTGCGCAACCGATTTTGGGGCATCGCGGAGATGGGCGATTGAATTTGCGTAATACTCGACCAAGCCAACATCTGCCGACACCAACTCGAACGAGTTGTTCTCCTCGACAATCAAACGCCGAAGCGACAAGATGCGAAGGCCTACCTCGACCGCGTAATCCTCGTCTTGATGGGGCAGATGCACATGCGCGCCGCGCGTTCGGAAATCATCCAGCAGGGCGCAGGCACGGGCCTTGACCTCCAGCCGCGACAGCGGAGTGCGTGCGTCCAGCAACACCGTCGCCACCAGCGGCACCGGCAAGATCGGGATCACCTCGCCAACCTGCTGCATGAGATGCACGCCCAGTTGCTCGGTCACTTTTTCGCTTGAGGCATCGGTGGTGAGCGCCTCTTTTTCAGCCAGAAAATCTCGCAGCGAAACCGGATGGCCAAAGCTGACGCACGCATAGCCGTAGCGGTAAAATTTTCGCGTCATGCGCAACCAAAGTTGCCGACAAACAAACCCCACAAACACGGTGGCACGAAAGCCGAATTTTCGCTCGCCATCTGGGTTAACCTTGGTTAACACGCGGTCTTCCAGCACCCGATCATAGTTAAGCCCAACCGGAATAAACACCACGTCGCGCGCACCATCGACCTCGAATCCATCCAGAATATAGCTGAGCAGCCCAAGCTTGACCGGGCGCGGTTTGCCATCCAAACTCAGCCCGCCTTCGGGAAAAATCGCTTGCGTAACCCCGCCCTCGGTGGCCATCTGCACATAGCGCGCAAGCACGCGGCGATAGAGAATGTTGCGCGATTTTCGGCGGATGAAATAGGCCCCGAGCGAGCTGATAAGCTGTTTCAACGGCCAGATCCGCGCCCATTCACCGACAGCGTAAGAAAGCGCCGAGCGTTCGGCGGCAAGATAAGTCACCAGCACATAATCCATGTTCGAGCGGTGATTCATCACGAAAATAACCGTGGCCTCGGGGTCAACTTTCTTCAGCGCCGCCTCGTCGATAAACCCCACCCGCACCCGATAAAGCGCCTGCGACAGGAACCGCGACAGCTTGATCGCAAAGCCAAAATAGGTGAAGGCGGAAAATGACGGCACAATCTCGTGGGCGTAAACGCTGGCTTTTTGCGCGGCTACGTCGTCGGGAATTCCCTCGGCTTTGGCGAACTCGGCAACCGCCTCCATCACCTTGGGATCATGGGTCAGACGGTCGATCATCACCCGACGACGGGTCAGCTTGAAAGGCTGGATACGCAACTGCAAATGATCGTTCAACTTAGAGATCGCCCGATTGAGACGCCGCCGCAAATACCAGCGCACGGACGGCATGAACAATCGGTCCAGAAAAGCGATGGCAGCAAAAGCGACCAGCAGAAAAGCCAGCCAGAACGGCAGGGTGATCGTGTCAAACATATGCGCAGGTTACAGCATCGCGCCGAGGGGTAAAGCAATCAGTTGAGCGCGAGGGGTTGCGTCTTATGCTGCGCTGCGGCAATGTGTCAAACGACATGATCTTGCGCAACGACTGCCTAACTTGGTATTTTGTTGCTTAACGATACGAACGTGAGGCCGATGCAATGACATCCACCAAAAACCGCCCTTGGCTGTTTCGCACCTATGCCGGGCACTCGACCGCCGCGCGCTCCAACGCGCTTTATCGCGCGAACCTCGCCAAGGGGCAGACCGGCCTCTCGGTCGCGTTCGATCTGCCGACGCAAACAGGTTACGACAGCGACCATATTCTGGCGCGCGGCGAGGTTGGCAAGGTCGGGGTGCCGGTCTGCCATCTCGGCGATATGCGAACTCTTTTTGCCGATATTCCGCTTGAAAAAATGAACACGTCGATGACCATCAATGCGACCGCGCCGTGGTTGCTGGCGCTCTATATCGCCGCCGCTCAGGAGCAAGGCGCCAATGTTGCCGACCTGCAAGGCACCGTGCAAAACGATATTATTAAGGAGTATCTGTCGCGCGGCACCTATATTTGCCCCCCCAAGCCGAGCCTCAATCTGATCACCGATGTTGCCGCTTATTGCCTCGAAAACCTGCCCAAATGGAACCCGATGAACGTCTGTTCGTACCATTTGCAAGAGGCCGGTGCGACGCCGGAGCAAGAGTTGGCATTCGCGCTGGCGACCGCAACTGCCGTGCTTGACGACGTGCGCGCCAAGGTCTCTGAGGCGGATTTTCCGGCGGTGGTCGGGCGGATTTCATTCTTTGTTAACGCAGGCATCCGGTTTGTTACCGAGATGTGTAAAATGCGCGCTTTTGTCGATCTGTGGGACGAGATTTGCGAGACCCGTTATGGCGTGACCGACCCTAAAATGCGCCGGTTTCGTTATGGGGTTCAGGTCAACTCGTTGGGCCTGACCGAGCAGCAACCCGAGAACAACGTCTACCGCATCTTGCTGGAAATGCTGGCCGTTACCCTAAGCAAAAACGCGCGCGCACGGGCGGTTCAACTGCCCGCCTGGAACGAGGCCCTTGGCCTGCCACGCCCGTGGGATCAGCAATGGTCACTTCGAATGCAGCAAATCCTCGCGTTTGAGACCGATCTGTTGGAATATGACGATCTTTTCGACCAAAACCCGGCGGTGGAGCGCAAGGTTGACGCCCTGAAACGCGGTGCGCGCGAGGAGTTGGCGCAGATCGACGCCATGGGCGGGGCGGTTGCAGCAATCGAGTATATGAAGGGTCGGCTGGTGGCCAGCAACGCCGATCGGCTGGGTAAAATCGAGCGCGGGGACACGACGGTTATCGGCGTTAACGCTTTTGTCGAGGGGGAGGAAAGCCCGCTAACCGGCATGGGCGAGGCGATCTTGGTCGTGGATGCTAATGCCGAGGCGGATCAGGTCGAGCGGCTCGATACTTGGCGCAGATCCCGCGATCAGGCCGAGGTTGAGGCAGCTTTGGCGGCGTTGAAAGCGGCGGCAAAAAGCGGTGAAAATATTATGCCGTCCTCGATTGTTGCCGCGCGCGCAGGTGTCACGACCGGCGAATGGGCAGGGGTAATGCGAGCGTGCTTTGGCGAATATCGCGCACCAACCGGCGTTGGCAAATCAGCCTCTAACCAAACCGAGGGGCTGGAGGAGTTGCGCGAGGCAGTCGATGCAGTCTCGGCCAAGCTCGGGCGGCGGATGAGGTTTCTGGTGGGCAAACCGGGGTTGGACGGACACTCAAACGGGGCCGAGCAAATCGCCGTTCGTGCCCGTGATTGCGGCATGGAGATCACCTATGAGGGCATCCGCCTCACGCCCGCGCAGATCGTTGAGACGGCCCTTGAGCAACAAGCCGACGTGATCGGCCTCTCCATTTTGTCAGGCAGCCATGTCCCCCTGATTAACGATGTGATGCACAGGCTGGCGGCGGCTGGTCTTGACCATATTCCGGTGGTGGTCGGCGGGATCATACCAGAGGAGGACGCCGACATTTTGCGCCGCGCCGGGGTCTCGACCGTCTATACGCCAAAAGATTTCAAGCTGAACCTGATCATGGCCGATATCGTGGCTTTGGTCGAAAAACAGGTTGTGAAGACGGTGTAATTCAGCCCAATATCGCGGGATTTCTTTTTTTTGCAGGAGACCCACATGACCGTCCATATTGGTGCCGAGCCCGGCGATATCGCTGAAACCGTCCTGATGCCCGGCGATCCTTATCGCGCCAAATGGGCCGCCGAGACGTTTCTGAAGGACGCCGTGTGCATCAATAAGGTGCGCGGAATGTTGGGGTTTACCGGCACGTGGAACGGGCACCGGGTGACTATTCAAGGCTCTGGCATGGGGATGCCAAGTCTGTCGATCTATGCCAACGAGCTGATCAAAGAATATGGTGCGAAAACCCTAATCCGTATCGGCTCGGCTGGTGGTATGGTGCCCAAGGTCGGCATTCGCGATCTGGTTTTGGCGATGACCGCAACCACGATGGGCAGCCCGAGCAACGGGATTTTTCGCGAGCTGAATTACTCGCCCTGCGCCGATTGGAGCCTGCTGCGCGCCGCCGCCGAGATCGGCGAAAAGCGGGGGGCCAAGGTGCATGTGGGCGGGATATATTCCTCCGACACGTTTTACGACGAGCGCTCGGATTTGAACGAGCAAATGGTGCGTCACGGCGTGTTGGCGGTAGAGATGGAGGCAGCCGAGCTTTACACATTGGCGGCTCGTCACGGCGTGCGCGCGCTTGCAATCCTCACCATCAGCGACCACTTGCAAACCGGCGAGGCTCTGCCCAGCAGCGAGCGCGAGACCAGCTTTGGCGACATGGTCGAAATCGCGCTGGGGGCGGCGTTTGGCGTGTAGGTTTGGTCGCGGCATAGCCCCTTAAACCACCCGATCATACTCAAGAAGGAAGCATTGGACGCCATTGTGACCGATGCTGCATCTTTCGCGCTTACGGAAAGCGGCGCGATCGGGGGCTGATCCGAACGCGCGCTTAACATCCGAGCGCCTATCGCTGTGGCAGGGCCTTCGCTTCATAAGCCACCATGTGCTGATGTGATCCTTCCTCGCGCAAGGGCACGATTGCTTTGTACTCGTCAGAGTGGTGCCAGGCTTCTAGCCGTTCCATCGTCGGAAATTCGATCACAAAAACCATCTGATGGCCGTCGCTCTCGCCGGTGAGCGTTTTGGGCTGCACACCGAGTACGATGGGTTTGGCACCAAATTTGGCTCCAATGGGTAGGGTCTGCGCCAGATAGCTCTGGAATTTCTCCTGGTCGGTCACGGTTACTTGCGAAATCATATAGGCAGGCATTGGTCTTTCCTTTCTTTCGGTTTTTTAGGTCTTGTGGACAATTTGTTTGTTCCGCTATAAGACAACTTGACGTACTAAAGTAGTAACTTTAAAAAATAAAGTAACATATTCGTGAACATATGAAACAAAAGACCCGAAGCTACAATCTGCTCTGCCCGATCTCACGAGCGCTGGATCACGTTGGTGACCGATGGACGCTGTTGATCCTTCGCGACCTCCATGCAGGCCCGGCGCGTTTCAAGGACCTTCAGACTGGCCTTACCGGCATTGCGTCGAACCTTCTGTCGGATCGACTGCACGCGTTGGAAGCCAGCGGCCTCATCCAAAAAAACGAAGGAGAGTTCGGGGTTTCGCTCTATTCATTGACCGAGTTAGGAGAGCGAACCGGGCAACTGATATTCGAACTGGCACGGTTCGGTGGCCGGATGCCGCGGCCATTGAAAATCCAAAAACCAGGAAATCTCAGAACTGTTGCGGTATCGCTTGGAACCGCCTGCAAGAGGGCGGTCCGTCCCGATCACGATTTCACAGCAACGCTCCTGA
>JAADIJ010000203.1 GCA_013151335.1 Alphaproteobacteria bacterium
ATCAACTGCTGTCGGCGGGGCTTGGAGCGTGTACCTCTATGACCATTCGCATGTATGCGCGGCGCAAAAAATGGGATCTCAAGGTGGTGTCGGTCGATATTACCCATGACAAGGTGCATGCCCAAGACTGCGAGATGTGCGAGACCACCGCAGCCAAGATCGACCAGTTTACCCGCCGGATTTGCCTTGAGGGCGAGCTTGACGCCGAGCAACGCCAGAAACTGCTGGCCATCGCCGACAAATGCCCAGTTCACCGCACGCTGGAGGCAGAAGTCAGGATCGTGACAACGTTGCAGGAGATGTGAGGGGCGAGGTTGGGGCTGTGCGTATTATTCCCGCCCCGAGCCACACGCTCCGCCCGACGGAAACGTCGGGCCGCGCCCGACCTCCCCCCGGAGGGCGCGATGCACCCCCCAGGTCGGGCGCAGCCCTTGCTCTGTTTGACAAATATACGCAAAAACGACCCCACTTTCTGCGGGCCCCTAAAAACTCAACCGCCGCATCTGCCAAAAGAACCTCGACAACATCGTGACCGCCGCCAGCGCCAAACCAATCACCAAGCCGCCCCAGACGCCATAACCACCAAAGCCAAGCTTGAACCCGAGGATATAGCTCGTGGGTATCCCGACCCCCCAATAGCTCAACATCGCAAACAACATCGGGATTTTAGTGTCCTTGATCCCGCGCAGCACCGACAAAGCGATCACCTGCATCCCGTCCACGATCTGAAACGCGGCAGCGACCATCAACAGCCCGGTTCCATAAGCGATAATATCGGGCGATTGCGGGTTTGAGCGGTCTAAAAACAAGCCGATCAACTGCTTGGGCAGCAGCACCATCACCGCGATCAACACCACGGCAATTACCAATTGCAGTGCCGCCACCGTAACCGATGCGCGCCAAATCCCCAGCTTGTCGCGCCGCCCAAGCGCATGCCCCGTGCGAATGGTGCCCACATTGGCCAGCCCCAGATAGATCATGAACGACATCGAGGCGATTTGCAGCACGATCCCGTGCGTCGCCAGCTCGCGCGTGCCAAGCCACCCCATCATGATCGCCGACATGGAAAACAGCCCGACCTCGGCCAGCATGGTGGCCCCGATGGGCCAACCCAGCCGGAACACCTCGATAAACGCCGGCCAGTCAGAGCGCCAAATTCGGGTGAATACCGCATATTCCCGCAGAACCCGTTGATATTGCGCGTAAAATGCCAAAACCAGAAACGTGATTGAGGCCGTAACAACCGAGGCAATCGCCGCCCCTGCCACGCCCATTTCAGGCGCGCCCCAATTGCCGAAAATCAGCGCATAATTGGCCAAGCCATTGGCTATCGCGCCTAAAATAGTACCCCAGAGCACCCAAGCCGGGCGCTCCAACGCCGAAAGATAGCTCTTCAGAACCATGATCAGCATGGCCGGAAACATGCCCCATTGCGCGATACGCATGTAATCCTGCGCCAGCGCCGCGATCTCGGGTTTTTGGCCGATGGCGATCATCAGGTCCTCAAAAAACCATAAAAACGGCATCAGCGCGGCGCTGTAAATTACCGAGATCCACAGGCCCATGCGCACGACACGGCGCACCTGTTTGACATCGCCCGCCCCTTCATAGCTCGCGACCATCGGCATAACCGCCATGGCAAAGCCCGAGCCGACGATGAAAAACACGAAATAAATCGAGGTGGCCAGCACCACCGCCGCCAGCTCGTCAACCCCGTACCAGCCGACCATGATCGTGTCCGTGGTGCCGATCGCCGTCTGCGCCAGCAACGAGCCGATGATCGGCAAGCCGAGCACCAGCGTCGCTTTGAAATGGGCTTTGTAAGGTTTGGGCGCGGTCTGATTATCCATCAATCTGCTTTATGCGAGCATTCGCATTCGCGCAATCGCCTTTCAGCGCTTTTTGGCGATCAGATCAATCAATGCGGATTGCCCTGAATGGCCGCGCCCCTCCTGAACCTCGACATCATAGCCCTCAAGCCGCACAATCTCCATCTCGCCAAAGCGCGATTGCAGCAACTCGACCGTATACATGTTTTCAGCGCAAGGCGGCCCGCCGGTGCCATAGCCAAGCTGCTCGGGACGATAGCCATGCAGCATCAGGATGCCGCCGGGTTTGAGGGTTTTTTGCAAGCCTGCGAAAATCTCGTCGCGAAATGCCGGAGCCGCGAACTGGATGTAAATCGCCGCCACAAGATCATAAGCATCAGCCTCCCACTCCCACTCACTCAGATCGGCAAGCTGGTAATCAACCTCGGCCTCACGCGCGCTCGCCAGCCCACGCGCCTTGTCAATTGCCACGTCCGAGGCATCCTGCGCCGTCACCCGCAAGCCCCGCTCCGCCAGATAGACAGAGTTGCGCCCCTCACCGTCAGCAACCGCCAACGCACGATCTCCGCGTTTGAGATACGCTTTTTGGCGCACTAAAAACGCGGCAGGATCGGTGCCGAACAAAAAACCCGGCTCTGAATATCGCTTATTCCACATGACTTGTTTTCCCTCATATTAAAGGCGACGCGCCTTGACCGAGTATCAGCCAAATACCCGCGTTAACGCAATATCAATGGCGGTCACAATCTCGTCGATATTCTCTTTGGTGGCGATCAGCGCAGGCGACAGACACAGCGTGTTGTTAAAGCCGGTAAGCGAGCGGTTGGTCATGCCGATAATCACCTTTTGCGCGAACACTTCGGCGACAACGGCGGCGACTTTGCTCTCGTGCATCGGCTCCTTGGTTTCACGGTCCGACACCAATTCCGCCCCACAAAACAAGCCCTTACCCCGAACGTCGCCAATACATTCATGCTTGTCTTTGAGGCTCTCAAGCCCGGTAATCAACCGCGCACCCATGGCGTTTACATTGTCCAGCAGACCCTCATCCTCGATGATTTTCATGTTCGCAAGCGCCGCCGCAGGGCCAGCCGTGCAGCCCCCGAAGGTGGACACATCGCGGAAATAATCCATCGGATCGTCGGGATTTTCCTTGAACATCTCGAACACTTTTTCGGTCGTAACCGTCACCGAAATCGCCGCATAGCCCGAGGCAACCCCCTTGGCCATAGTGACAAAATCCGGCGTGATGCCGTAATGCTGATAGCCAAACCACTTGCCGGTGCGCCCAAGACCGCACACCACCTCGTCGATATGCAACAAAATATCGTATTTGGCGCAAATTTCCCGCACCCGCTGCCAGTACCCGTCAGGAGGGGTGATCACGCCGCCACCTGCCGTCACCGGCTCCAGCACCAATGCTCCGATCGTTTCCGGGCCTTCGCGCAGAATCACCGCTTCAATCGCGTCGGCGGCGGCAATGCCGTAGTTTTCGGCGTCGGGATATTGGTTGCGATACTCCAGACAATGGGGCACCTCGACAAATCCCGGCGTAAGCGGCCCATATTGCGCGGCGCGCTCGGGCTGCCCCGATGTGCTGAGCGTGGTGATGGTGGTGCCGTGGTAATCGCGTTCACGAAAAAGGATTTTATGCTTCTTGCCGCCGTATTTTTTATGCGCGATCTGGCGCACCATTTTATAAACCTTTTCATTGGCTTCCGAGCCGGAGTTCGAGTAATAAACCCGGCTTAACCCCGGCATTTTAGCGAGCAGTTTCTCGGCAAAGAGCGATCCCGGAATCGACCCGACAGTGCCCGCAAAATAGTTGAGCTTGACCAGTTGGTCGCGCACCGCGTCAGCAATTTCCGTGCGCCCGTAGCCCACATTGACGGTCCAGACCCCGCCCGAAACCGCGTCCAGATATTTGGTGCCCTTGGCGTCCCAAACATGCATGCCCTTGCCCTCGACGATCACCATCGGGTCAACGGTTTCATATTTTTTATGCGAGCTCAGATGGTGCCAGATATGAGCGCGGTCAGTCTCGACGATATGTTCGAGATCATTGGTGTAAAATCCAGATTCCATGAGGGTGATTCCTTCTGAGCCGTGGGGAGGGTTAATCCGCCTGATTTAGGGTGCATGTCGCCTTGCAACAGCTTGGAATTCCAAGGTTTTAGTCAAACGGCCTATTGGAAGAGGATGGCCCGAAAAACCTTGAAATCCACAAGCCTGCTTGCAGCGGTTTCTAAATGTAGTCTGGATCAGGCAAGACCGGCTGAATAGGTCCAGTTTATGACGCAGATAAGGCCAGAAACAAGAACCCACCTCGCACCCCAACCTCGTCTTGCCCCCGCACAGGGGAAAATGCTCTAATGCCAGCCAACAAAAAACAGATTCGAGCCGCTCATGACCGTCAAAGACCTGCTCGCCGACGACCTCGGCCAGAGCGCCTATACCGCCCGCGATATCGAGGTGCTCGAAGGGCTTGAGCCCGTGCGCAAACGGCCCGGCATGTATATCGGCGGCACGGATGAGCGCGCGCTGCATCACCTTGTGGCCGAGGTTCTCGACAACTCCATGGACGAGGCGGTTGCCGGGTTTGCCAACCGGATCGAGGTTGAGCTGCACGGCGATTTTTCGATCTCCATCAGCGATAATGGGCGCGGTATTCCCGTCGATCCCCACCCGAAATTTCCCGATAAATCGGCGCTTGAGGTGATTTTATGCACGCTGCACGCGGGCGGGAAATTCGGCGGCAAGGCTTACCAGACCAGCGGCGGTTTGCACGGGGTTGGCGCCTCGGTCGTCAACGCGCTGTCGGACCATATGCGGGTCGAAGTGGCGCGCTCGAAACAGCTTTATGTGCAAGAGTTTTCGCGCGGCATTCCGCAGGGAAAAATTCAAAACCTTGGCCCGACCCAAAATCGTCGCGGCACCAAGGTCACGTTTCACGCCGATGCCGAGATTTTTGGCCTCAAAACCCGCTTCAAGCCTGCGCGTTTGCTGAAAATGGTCCGCTCCAAGGCCTATTTGTTTTCCGGCGTTGAAATCCGCTGGAAATGCGCGCCTGAGACCTTGGCAGCGGGCGACGACACGCCGCTTTCGGCCACCTTCCACTTCCCCGGCGGCCTCGCGGATTATCTGAAAGAACAACTGGTCGGCTCGGCCACATACTCAGATCAACCCTTCGCCGGAAAAGTCCAGTTCGCCGAGAAATTTGGTGGTGACAAGGCCGGATCGGTCGAGTGGGCCATCAACTGGACCCCCTCGCGCGACGCGTTTTTGCACAGCTATTGCAACACCGTGCCAACCCCAGAGGG
>JAADIJ010000077.1 GCA_013151335.1 Alphaproteobacteria bacterium
GGCTTCCTCCTTCCGAGGTTTGTCAACGCGGGCCGATACCGATCCAGCCGCAACCATCACGCCACGGCCCGCATCGAAAAACCTTCAGGTTTCCGGACTTTCTCTGCAGGTGCAAAAGCACTCGAATAATTTCCGCAAACCGGCCATTCGCTGGGGAAGTTCCCGGACTGACCAATCAAGGTTGGGTGACCGATTGAACTCGTGATTGGAATTCCGGTGGTGACGCATTGGCAACTGTGGATTTCACATCCGCCGTACAATTGGCGTACAATCATAGACTTCGTTCAGAATGATTTCGACAAGTTCGAACTGCGATTGCCCGTTGACGTCCTCAAAGTAGATATGGCTGGGCCAGGGGGCCCTGACATGGTTGTCCTCGGGCAGGTCAATCGTTTCGCAGACCCGCTTGATCGCTTCGACAAAGGACCGGGCCTCTTTGGCAAATTTTGTTTTTGTGGCGTCCAGATCCTCAATGCTGTTCCGGTCGATCTGTGGGGATCCGATGCCGGATGTCAGGGGAAGGTTCCGCAGGATGGCCTGCTCTTCGTAAAACGAAATATCCACCTTGTCTGCCTCAAGGCGCATGATGAAGACCGGGTTGACGCTGACCTTTGCCTCCGTCAGCTCCTTCAGATTACCCCGGTCGTCCTTTGCACCTGCTGCCACTTTACGCCGGGACGCGCGGGCCTTCTTCTTTACCTCGGCCACAAAATCGCCTCGATAATTGTTGTCAAACACACGCTCGGCATAAGGTTTGTGCCGCAGCATGTGCCGGATGGAACGGATCGACATTTTTTTGCAGTTTTCCGGCCCAATGAAGAACGGAGACCCCGACGCATCCGACAATTCAACCCAGCCGCCTGGAAAGATCTCAAAATGGTGGTCCATCCACGGCCCAAGCACCTTGTCGCCAAGATGGTCCAGCAACGCGTTCACATTGTCCGGGTCGTTCACAACATCTGCCAACAACGGCTCTTGACCGTAGATGTCTGCGGCAAGGCTGTAGGGGGCCGATATGTTCAGCAGTGGTGGCATGCCGGTCAGCTCTTCAACCACGCGCAGAATGTCGTCAATGGCTTTTGGGACGCCGGTGGTGAAATCCGGTGTCTCAAGCAGGTGCCAATTGTCCCTGTTTATCAGCGTCATATCCGGATCGGCCCCGGGTGGAAACTTATCCGGGTACATCAATTTCTGACCCAAAGGTTCGCAGGTAAAGGCGTATAATGCCCAGGTATTGTAATACTTGCTCACCCCAAGCAGGCGGCTGACGGTCAGATTGGTCCGAACATAGCGATACGGATCTGTGTTGTAGTAGTCTCGCGATTCAACCCCATAAAGATCGTGCAGCAGCGCCAGCGTCAGCATATGAACCGACGCAGTTGAATTCACCCTGTCGGGCGGAGCCAGAACGGCAAAGTTTTCGTCGAAAGTCCCGGCGATAGCGGCATCAAAAATGTCGGTCATCTCCTGTTTGGCTTCCCCGTCACCTGCCTGCCATCGTGTCAGCAGGTGAAGCCCTTCAGGAAATTCATAGTCTTGGATTTTGATCATGATCCAGCCGGTCCACCTATTTGCGCAAAATCTCGATGCTCACAAACTTTTTGTCACTGATCAGGCTATCCAAAATTGGATGTATAATATATACCCACTATTGGAAAAACTATAAGCCCATTTGGAAAACGTAATGCCAAAATCACCGGGAGGAGCCCTGCTCCACGGGTTCAGTATCGAGCGGGATTCGCCTGTTCCCATCTATCGGCAGTTGGATGCCTCACTGCGCCGATTGATTTTGGATGACACATTGGCTCCGGGCCAGAAACTGCCATCGACCCGTGAGTTGTCACAAGAGCTTGGCGTGTCCCGTATCACGGTGAAATCGGTTTATGAACAACTGGTTGCCGAAGGTTATGCCCTGGCCAGAACAGGTGCCGGAACCTTCGTTTCTGAGGGCCTGGATTTTGAAGCCTCACCAAAGTTCAAGCTGCCGCGTCGCAAAAGCAGGCCGCCCAATATCGAGATTTCAGAGCGTGCGAAAACGATCATGTCCTCCAAGGCCAGCATGCGCCACGGCGAGATAGCCGCGTTTCGCCCCGGTGTGCCCGCACTGGACCTGTTTCCGATCAAGTCTTGGAACAAATATCTGTTGGATGCCGCGACATGCGCCGATCGTCGCAACCTGAGCTATGGTGAAGTCAATGGCAGCGCTGCGCTTCGGGCCTCAGTCGCCCGGCACCTGACCGATGCCCGCAGCATGCAGGTTGATCCTGCTCAGATTGTCATTACCTCGGGCGCACAACAGGCATTTGTTCTCATCGCCTTTGTGCTGCTGAACAAGGGCGATACGGTCTGGTACGAAAACCCGGGCCATATCGCGGGGCGTGATGTCTTGCAGATCATGGGGTCCAATGTCGTACCAGTGCCGATCGACGATGAGGGAATGGACCTGAACTTTGCCATCGAAAAGCACCACAAACCCACGCTGATTTTCACAACGCCCTCGCACCAGCAACCGCTGGGAACGACCATGAGTCTGGCCCGGCGTCTGGCGTTGCTCAATTACGCACAGGAAATCGGTGCCTGGATCATTGAGGACGATTACGACAGCGAATTCCGCTACCGGGGACGGCCCCTGCCAGCCCTCAGCGCGCTGGACAGTGAACGCAGGGTTTTTTATGTCGGCACGTTTTCGAAATCCATGTTTGCCGCCATACGGCTTGGCTACATCGTCGTGCCACCCGGACTGGGCGAGGCCTTTGCACAGGCTCGGAACCTTCTTGGCCAAAGCTCTTCTGCTGTGGTGGAACAGGCCATGTCCCGGTTCATGGATGATGGTCGATTTGTCGAACATATCCGCAAAATGCGCCGCGTTTATCGTGAGCGTCGGGACATCCTGTACGAATGCCTTACAAAAGACTGCGCCGATATTCTTGAGCCACATCCGACAGATGCGGGAATGCACATGCTGGCCTGGCTGAAAAATGGTCTTGACGATCAAGTGGCACATCTCGCTCTGCTTTCAGCTGGCATCGAAACCCTGCCACTGTCCGCCTATTGCATTGAGCCATTGGGGCGCTCAGGTATCGTCTTGGGGTTTTCCGGCACCCATGAACGGCGCATACCAAAACTGGTTAAGCGCATGTCTGAGGCGCTGCGATCACCTGCGCCAATTAAATAGCGAAGCGAGGTTGAGCCTTGAAACCATTGTGGTGATGCTGCAAGCCTACATACCCGGGCACAATGCGCCAAAATATCATGTTGAATTCGTCTGAAAGCCGTCCCTACAGCTTTTCGGTCGAAGCGCAGTTTGTCCCGCTCTTCTGTCGTTCCTGCCTTCAAAATGCTGCGCATTGAAACAACAACGGCTTACTGAAAACTGCGTTGCAGCATGTTATGAGTACCTCAATGGCCTGTTTGTGTGGCTCCTGCATTGCAAGCGTTTTTTCAGTGATTTTGCGACGGTCTGTCAGTACAGTCATGTGTCCGGCCTGTTTGTGTGGCGATCTCTCTGCCACTGACCCTGATGAGTTTCGCAAGCAAGGTTCCTATCGGCTAAGTGTGCCATCGACAACGCCTCAAAATAGATCAGCTTACGGGGTTCGGTATCAAAGCATTTACGGTTTCGCACAGGGAGGTAGGTCACCATCTCAGGATGGCATTTCGCAAGCGCCACGGCTTCTTCATATTTGTTTTTGAACCGCTTTTTGCGCAGAACAGGACAAACGATCAGATTTGCGTCCCTGCCTTCATCAAGGATCGCATGAATATTACGAATGGTGGTTTGGGATTTTCTGGACTTAAAACCGACATTCTCCACCACCAGAGCTTCAGGATGCATATTCCGTATCCAGACTTGGGCCCGTTGGCTGGCAGTATCTGATTTCAGGCGTGATCGGCGCAACATTTTGCATTGCACGACTTTTGCCCCGACAAGCAGAACGCATCCGATCCTTCCGGTGGCGGCTGCAACAGCGATGACCCGGTGGTTCTCATACGTCATAATCCTCAAAGTTATAATCGTTCAGACGCTCATAGAGCCGGTTGAGGCTGTTTTGCCGGTCACCGTTTCCGTGTCGGATTTCCGGCCCCTCCGGCATGGTTTCAAAGCTCGCGTTCATATGTGCTTTGACTTCGTCGAAAATGTCGTTGAACAGACTTTCAAATGATCGACCAAACAGAAGCGAAAATGCACAGATGTCCCTCAGACTTGGCGTCAGCTTTCCGGTTTAAAAATTGCTGATCCTTGACGTCGATATCCCAAGCAGGTGGGTATCCCTGCCATCGCCTGACGCGCCGGATTTTCTAACCAAGTACAATCTGGCAAAGAGGGGCCGTCAGCCGGTTCCCCCCAAACAAAGTTTTTCTTCCCTGATTGCCAGCTACAAGCGCAGCCACCGGTTTGAGAACCTCGCCTCCAGAACCCGGCAAGATTACGACAAATGCCTGCTGTTCATGGATAAGAAGATCGGCAATTATGATCCCACCAAGATGCAGCGCCGCCATATCATCCAGATGCAGATGGACAACGCCGAAAAGGTGCGCTGGGCCAATTATCTGGTTCAGGTGGCGCGGGTGCTATTTGAGCACGCAATTGATCTTGGCTGGATCGAGCGTAACCCCGCCAAGGGTGTTTCCATGCTCAAAAGCAAAAAACCACCGCGCCGCCCGTGGCCGGTGGATTTGATCGAGGCCTATCGCAACACAGCCGAAGCACGCGCTCTCCTTATTTTCGAACTCTGCCTTGGAACCGGACAGCGAATTGGTGATGTGCGCAAAATGCGCTGGGCGGATATCGAGGGCAACGGGATTAACGTTCATCAAGGCAAAACCGGCGTGGATCTCTGGCTTCCGTTTACCCCACAGCTTGCCGCGGTGTTGGATCGAACTCCCCACGACGGCCTGTTCATTATCTCACAGCCCGACAGCCGCCCGGTCAGTTATCGTGCCGCCGCATTCGCGGTGATGAAGGTGCGAAAAGAAATCGGCGCCGAAGAATACGACATCCATGCCTTGCGCCACACCACCGCGTCCGAACTGGCCGCGCTCGGTTTGTCGGATGAATTGATCATGGCGGTCACCGGCCACACCAGCCGAGCCTCTGTCGTCAGATACGCCGGAGCCGCCCGCCAGAAAGCCCGCGCGCAGGTCGCTCAAGATGCCCGGAACAGAACAAAAACGAAACGGGAAAAGTGAAACCGGATGTGAAACCGCTTTTTCAGTTTTCAAAAAGCATCCTCTAACCCTTTGAAATCATTGGAGGCGAGTATGAGAATCGAACTCATGTACACGGATTTGCAATCCGCTGCGTAACCACTCCGCCAACTCGCCAAGCTCCCGTTATCTAAAAGCAATTTTGGGCGCCTGCAATCGCAAAAAATATTTTTTAAAGAATCCCGTTTCGTTTTTGTTCTGTTCTATGCGGATATTTACAAATAGGTGCTGCCGGGATTGAAGCGTCATTCACTGCGTCGAAACTTTATAGACTACCTCACGGCCCGTTGCGAGGGGCGGGGAGCGGAAGTTCGCTGCTTCAGCGAATCCTCTGCTGGCCAAGTGGGTAGCGGACGTTAATCGCGTTGAATGGAGCCTGCCAAGGCGAAGGTGTTTGAGTAGATGGCTGAGATTGAAGGTGCGTTGGCCGCTTCTGTGGTGTCGCGCTATAGTTGATTGAACGACGCGCATCGTGTTTAATATCTGAGATTCCATTTTGATTTTCAGGTAAATTTAGACGATGCCGAGCAACTTGCAGTTCCTGAACAAACGGACAATGTGCTCACTTGTTCTGACGTTTTTGCTGTTTGGCGTTTCAAATACCGTATCAGCGCAGGACGTCAGCGTTCTCGATGCCCAGAAATTCCTGATACAAAACGGTTATTCGCCGGGTGTCGCCGACGGGATCCTGGGGCGGCGGACCAGAGGCGCCTTGCGTGATTTTCAAAGAGATCAATATATTCCGCAAAGTGGGGAGCTTGATATTACAACAAGCGCTGCCATTCGTGGTGAAATAATTTCTGGGTCTGAAACGGGTGCTGCCGAGGTTGAGAGCGCAACTGATTACAGTGAAAGATCCGCGGGGCCGGAACCTCCTGTCCTGCCGAGGCGCTCTGATGGTGCAGACAAGGCTGCGGTTAATTTTCCGTCGGAAATATCACACCCCACAACATTTGATGCGCCACTTTCCATACTTCCTCAGGCACCGGCTCCCGCGGACGGGTTTTCCCCGTCAGAGGGGAACGGCGAAACCGGAAGGGCACGCATTTTGTCGGAAGACACCCCGCCTGTTTTGGTGCGCGAAGCTTTGCTTGGCGACGCTCGCGACCATTGCGAAGAAGGTGAATGGGCGGTCGAGGTGGAAGTTGGCCAAATAGGTAAAGGGTCTGAACTGCGAACGAGTTGTGACGTACAGCCGGATTCGAGCCATTTGCGGGCCGGTGAATTGCCCACGTTTCGACAGTATGGGCGGAAGGACTAAGCCGCTCGCGCGGCACTGGCGCTTTTGGCTGGCGTTCGGCGCCCTGATCTTCTGTCGTTTTGCGTTTTGGGGGTTTGCCCAGA
>JAADIJ010000161.1 GCA_013151335.1 Alphaproteobacteria bacterium
ACCAAATGCCGACGTTTTCCGACAGCCGATTTTGAATACCTCACCCTCCCTCGACCTCCCTCACCCTACGCCGGCGCAGAAAAATAGTATTCCACAATATGTAAAAATAGAGCCTTGCAACGCCCTCCCCACGGGTCTAGATACTGACTTCCAGATTGTCGCGGGGTGGAGCAGCCCGGTAGCTCGTCAGGCTCATAACCTGAAGGTCGTAGGTTCAAATCCTACCCCCGCAACCAAAATTACCAAATAAAATCATTAAGTTACACAAAAATTCTGATGCCATTTGGAAATCTGCTATTTACCATTGCTACGCTGTTGCTACATTTTTGACGTTTCTCACAGGAACAACAGTGATTCCCCTCAATTCCGTTGGAACACGCCCCGCCAAGACAGGGCGGGAATGGCGGTTTGCGAGCTTTTGCTGCGGATGAGAGTGCGCTTAGGCAACTTCCCTAAACCGGTCATTTACGCCGAAATTCTCAGAATGGTCAGCCAGGGTAAGCAATGAGGGACGATCCTGACCTTGCAAAATCAATTCGATCGACGTTTCCGGCCGAAAGCTGCCATTCATAGCAGATCACCTTGCCACGGCGCGGCTTCTTCTTTGCAGACATTCGTCCAAGACGCAGCAATTTAGTTGAACCAACGGCGGCTCAGCAGGGACAAAGCCGACCTTCGACATCTAATGATAAACGTCGGCTTTCGGGCAGCAAGCGGCGCAGCCCTAGACCACCAAAGATATGTCGTTTTCAGTCAAGCCCGTCGCAGTTCCGCCGCCAGGAAATCATAGACCATACGGATGCGACGGTTTGTTGTCAGCTCTCGGTGTGCGACGAGCCAGATTGGGAAGACGAGCGGTTCCAAGTCAGGGAGAACGCGGTGCACGATTGGGTCAGCGTCGCCAATGTAGGCGTCCAAAATGCCAATGCCTGCCCCTTGGCGCACAAGTTCCCACATGACCAAATAGCTCTCGGTCAGGAGTGGGAAGTTTGCTTTTGTCAGGCCAAGCCCAAGCGTGTTAAGCCCTTTGAGCATCATGCCACCGTGGTCCATGTTCACGAAGTCCGCATGGCGCAAGTCGTAAGGTTTTGTCGGATTGCCGATCTTTGCAATATATTCCGGGGTCGCATAAAGGACCGCATCTGCATCGCCGATCTTCTTGGCGATCAGGTCGGGTTCTGTTGGGCGAAAGTTGCGGATCGCGATGTCGGCCTCGCGGCGACGTAGGTCGCTGGCATGATTGGCAACGACAATCTCAACCTGAACGCCAGGTTCCTGTTGGCGTAGCTTGGTGATGATCGCAGGCAGCAGTACAGCCGCATAGGTTTCACTGGCCGAGATGCAGATCGTGCCCTCAATCGCCTGTGACTGACCAAGTGCTGTAAGAGAAACGCGACCAGCAGCCTCGCCCATATCGCGGACATGATCGAGCAGTTCTAGACCACTTGGCGTAAGTGTCAGGCCGCGACCAACCCTCTCAAACAAAACGATACCTAACTCTTGTTCCAACCCATCAACCTGACGGCCAAGGGTTGGCTGCGCCATACCCAAAGCGCGTGCTGCAGCAGACAGCGAGCCTTCTTCGGCAGTGACCAAAAAAGCCCGCGCTTTGTTCCAATCAAATTTTATCGACCGCCAATCCATGCAAATATGCATATCACAATACAGGATTTGGTCAATTCGCATGACCGCATCAGCACGCTAAACCACAAGCAACATCACACTTCAGCAACAACAAACACGGTTCTGCCCCGCAGACCGGCACTGACAACACTTTGACCCATTAAAGGACACGTTATGACGAGGAATAATCAAACCCCATTGAATCCGAAGGATGCTCGCAACGCCGGTGCACTCTATCTCACGATTGCCATCTGCGGCGGTTTCAGTATCGGCTATGTGCCTTCCCAGATCGTTGTGGCAGGAGACGCCGCAACCACTGCCGTCAACCTGATGAACCAGCTGGGCCTGTTTCGCTTGGGCGTGCTGGCTGATAGCGCTGTGATCCTGTTTGAGATTGCGATTACGGTCATTCTCTACCAGATGTTTCATGCTGTGAGCCCCCGTCTTGCCCTGATTGCGATGGTATCGCGTTTGGGTATGATCGTGGTAATGGGTTTCAACCTACTGCTTTGGGTCATGCCATATGTGCTGCTTTCCCAACCCACGGGGCTTGACCCAACCGATAGCCAAGCCTTTACCCAAGTCTTTTTCGAGGCCCATGCCTTGGGGATATACGTCTGGCAGCTTTTCTTTGGCGCGCATTTGCTGGCGCTGGGTTGGATCATCCTGCGATCCCAATTGGTACCGCACCTGCTTGGATGGGGTCTGTTCATCGGGGCGTTTGGGTATCTGATCCAAGGTCTTGTTGAGCTGACGTTCACCGATGTAGCCGCGCTGGATATCGCCATCATCGGCCTGCTTGTCATCGTCACGCTGTCAGAACTCGGGTTTGGCCTTTGGCTGCTTGTCCGGGGACTGCGCGGGACTGCAAACCAACCCAATTCCACACCCCAGACAGTTTGAAGGAGAAACTAAGATGTATGCTTATACTTATTCCAAATACGGCGGACCCGATGTGCTGAATTGCGTCGAACTGCCCACCCCAACTCCAAAGGCAAATGAAGTTCTCATCCGCGTTTATGCAACGACCGTCAGCGCCGGTGACTGGCGGGCCCGGAGTCTGACGATGCCCGTAGGCATGGGACTAATTGGTCGGCTTGTCTTTGGTGTCCGTCGTCCTCGCAAGCCTATCCTGGGGACTGATCTTTCCGGGGTAGTCGAAGCTGTTGGCGCGGATGTCACCACTTTCCAGCCCGGAGATGCCGTGATTGGTTTTCCAGGTGCAGGCTTTGGCGCACACGCCGAACACATTGTGATGCCCGCTGATGGTAAGATTGTTCACAAGCCAGAAGCCTTGAGCTTCGACGAAGCGGCAGCCATCCCTTTTGGAGCCACAACCGCGCATGATTTCCTGATCAACAAGGGTAAATTGCGCGCCGGGGAACGCGTGCTGATCAACGGCGCATCCGGCTCCACTGGATCGGCCTGCGTGCAGATTGCCAAACATTTTGGGGCTGAAGTCACGGGCGTTTGCAGTGGCGCGAACGCCGATCTCGTGCTCGCCATCGGGGCGGACCATGTCATTGATTATAACGTTGAGGACTTCACCAAAGAAGGTCCTCAATATGACATGGTCGTGGATACCGTAGAAACGGCCCCTTGGGCGCGGACACGGCATGCCTTGGTGCCAAATGGTCGGATGCTGATGATCGCTGGCAGCACATCGGACATTATTTTTGGCGGGTTGAAAGCGCGGCTGGACGGCAAGCGATTGATTGGCGGCGTCGCATCAGAGTCCGTTGAGGTCTTGCGCAAAGTCGTCCAGATGGCCTCAGACGGCCATTTTCATCCTGTGATCGACCGATGCTATGACTTTTCGCAGATGATGGCCGCGCATGCCCATGTCGATACCGGGCACAAGAAAGGCAACGTTGTCGTCACAGTCACTGCCGAGATACTGTCACAAAGGAGAGTTGTGCCCACATTGCCGACCGTGGTCGCTTCACGCTAACAAACGAGAGGACAATTGTAGCACCTGCGTCAATGACCGCTTGCAAAAGCGGTCATTCGCTGCACCGCGGAAAATCTGTAGTTTGGGCTCAGACCGGACCGCCGCAGTGCAGAAGAAAACTCGGTTTCGCCGCCGGTCGTAGGTCC
Organism: Alphaproteobacteria bacterium; assembly: GCA_013151335.1. Taxonomy (GTDB): domain Bacteria; phylum Pseudomonadota; class Alphaproteobacteria; order Rhodobacterales; family Rhodobacteraceae; genus UBA5972. Next base: position 3,721 of record JAADIJ010000161.1, read on the forward strand.
GCTTCCGGAGTGCGCCCCATCAAGTTTGCGATTGCGGCGAATTCACCCTTTCCGTCCGCCGTGCAGAATTATTGCATTGCAGCAATTGGCAATATGGGCACGGACCTGCCCTTGCCGGTCATCGTATAGCACACGGCACGATTCCGGACGATCAATTTCCGGTTTGAGCCCAAATTGCCTGATGCTGTGCTGTGCACCAACTGGCGCAATGTGCATAAAACCGGCCACTAAGAAACCGAAGGTCACCGACAAAGCGGGGATTTGCAAGCGGACAGGCACAGACTGACCCGCAACGTCCTTGCACGTGGCTTCCGCTCAGCTTGGCGTCAAAGGTCGAAATTGGTTGGCTGGACCGAGCCAATGCCAAGCTCCAGGTTGAACTGGCAGCCCTCCCCGGAGGTTTGAAACAACACGGTGGCCTTCTGCGGGATTGTTCATTGCTTTCGTCTAGGGCTTGTTGAGATTCATCGGGAGTTGATGATGGTGGCTGCCAGATAGATCATGGCGGAAAAGCTCTGATCTGTTTTGCAGGCGCGCAATGCTATGCGTTTGAATTCTTTCAGTTTCTGGAAATAGTTCTCGATCAGGTGCCGCCATTTGTAGCTGTGCTTGTCAAATTCAGGCGGAAATTTCCGGTTTGATTTCGGCGGGATGACTGGCTCGATCCCCGAATTACCCAGAGTCTCGCGTAACCAGTTGGCATCAAAGGCGCGATCCGCGAGGAACATTTCGCATGAAATGCCCTCTATCAAGTCCGCTGTTTCGCGCAGATCATGGGCCTGCCCGGGCATCAAGCGAAAAGAAACCAGATTGCCGAGCGCGTCTGTCAGGGCCAGAATTTTGGTGGTAATTCCTCCGCGAGACCGCCCTATAGCCTGGCTTTGAGTCCCCCTTTTGCGCCCTGTCCGTGACGGTGAACTTTGCAAATTGTGCCATCCACCATGACGCATTCCATGTCGGGATCATCAGACACCGCATCAAATATCCGCTTGAAAACATCGGCTTTGACCCAGTGGCGGAAGCGCTTGAAGATGGTGTTCCAGTTGCCGAACTCGCCTGGAAGGTCACGCCACGGCGCGCCGGTTCGGGCAACCCACAGGACCGCCTCCAAGAAAAGCCGCGCATCGCCGCCTGTGCGACCGGGGTCGCGTTTCCTGCCAAAACAATGCGGTTCCATCAAAGCCCATTGCGCATTCGTGATCATAAACCGGTCGCTCAACATCCAAACCTCCCTTTTCAAAGGAATGAATCAGAACTTAAACCAAATGTGAATCCTGAATCTCAACAAGCCCTAACAACATCGTGATTTAGGAGGCCCAAAAAGAGACTAGGCAATTCAAAAGGCTTTGTGATTTTCAACTAAATTTTTGATTTTT
>JAADIJ010000043.1 GCA_013151335.1 Alphaproteobacteria bacterium
TCTCAAGCAGCGCGGCGATCTTCTTTATACGGTCAAAATAGTCCTGCCCAAAGAACGCGATGAACGTCTGGAAAAACTGATGCAAGAATGGCAGCAGGAAAATACCTATATGCCGCGCGGGTTTGAGTTTGGTAACAATTCGTAATCCAATTCACTTTATGATGCTTTGGGGTGTTTTCATTAGACCACATCAGACAATTGTGTAGGATTGCCCGGATTTCTGCTAAAGCGAGTCTCCCAAAAGTGAACACCGGTTTTGGGGCAAGGACACGCAAAAACAACAAGCTATAGGATGAAGCACATCATAATGATTGCGGCAAACTGTAGTGGGCACACGAATTCCAAGAGGTAAAACATGGACGAAACCCGGCCATTGATGGAGGGTAAGCGCGGTCTTGTTATGGGCGTCGCCAATAAAAGATCTATTGCCTGGGGCATTGCTAAAGCATGCGCCAAACACGGGGCGGAACTGGCTTTTACCTATCAGGGAGATGCCCTGAAGAAACGCGTTATACCGCTGGCTGAGTCTATTGGTTCATCCATTGTGCTGCCGTGCGATGTTACTGATGCGGCTTCAATTGATGCGGTTTTCGAGCATTTGGGAGAAGAATGGGGATCGATCGATTTTATCGTCCATGCCATAGCGTATTCCGACAAGGACGAACTCACTGGTCGCTATGTGGAAACCAGTTCTGAAAACTTCGACAAAACCATGAATATCTCGTGTTATTCGTTTACAGCCATCGCCCAGCGCGCTGAAAAACTGATGACCAATGGCGGGTCCTTGATCACGCTGACCTATTATGGCTCTGAAAAAGTGATGCCGCATTACAACGTGATGGGCGTAGCTAAAGCGGCGCTTGAAGCCAGCGTGCGCTATCTGGCGTCTGATCTGGGCCGGAAGAACATTCGCGTCAATGCGATTTCAGCGGGACCAATTAAAACGCTTGCCGCGTCGGGCATCGGCGATTTTCGCTATATCCTGAAATGGAACGAATATAATTCACCCCTGCGCCGCACAGTGACTATTGATGAAGTGGGTGATTCAGCACTCTATCTGTTGAGCGATCTTGGTCGTGGCGTCACCGGTGAAATCCAGCATGTGGATTGCGGCTATCACATCGTCGGCATGAAGGCTGAAGATGCGCCGGATATTTCAGTAGTTTGAGCCTGACTGACGTGACTTTTACCCTCTATTTCGTTCGCCATGGTCAAACCGACTGGAATGTCGCCGGTCGCATGCAGGGGCAAACCGATATTCCCATAAATGCGATTGGCCGGGCGCAAGCCAAACGCAATGGCGATATTCTGGCCGGTCATTTGTCTTGCCCTCGAGATTTTGACTTTATCGCCAGCCCTTTGCTGCGCCCGCGCGAGACCATGGAAATTATTCGCGCATCCCTTGGGCTTGAGCCCAAAGAATTCCCCACCGACAAGCGCTTGATGGAAATCAAATTTGGCAAGTTTGAAGGCATGACACTTGAAGAAATGTCGATAGAGATGCCAGGAGAATTTGAACATCGCGAAAAAGACAAATGGCTAAACAGACCGCCGGGCGGCGAGAGTTACGCTGATTTAACCGCACGGGTTGAAGAATGGTATCTGGAATTGAAGCGTGACACCATATGTGTGGCTCATGGCGGCGTCAGCCGGGCTTTGCGCGGAATAGTTCTGGGTCTGCCGCCAGCGGAAATTGTCGACCTTGATGTGCCTCAGGATAAAGTTCTGAAAGTTGACGCCGGTGGGATTGAATGGCTGTAAGGGCTGTTTATTGACGCCAGCGGAGCACTTCGCTAGAACCTAGAGTGATCGGATGGTTTATGATCACCCGCACCGTCCCGGCCTTGAACCGGGACCTGCTGACATTGGAGTTGATGCCCAAAAGATCCCGGCTCAAGGCCGGGACGGTGCGGGAAATAGAGGTTTGTCATGTCGTTTAATTCTTTCGGCCATATGTTGCGGATGACTACTTTTGGCGAAAGTCACGGGCCAGCCCTCGGCTGTGTGCTTGATGGCTGCCCGCCGCTGATTCCGATTACCGAGGCTGAAATTCAGGTATTTATGGACAAGCGCCGTCCGGGCCAGTCGCGTTTTACCACCCAGCGGCGCGAACCTGATCATGTTAAAATCCTTTCAGGCGTGTTTGAAGATGATGATGGCCAGCAGGTGACCACCGGTACACCGATTTGCCTGATGATTGAAAATGTCGACCAGCGCTCTAAAGATTATGGCGACATCAAGGATAGTTTCCGCCCCGGACACGCTGATTTCACTTACCTGAAAAAGTACGGTATCCGCGATTATCGCGGTGGCGGGCGGCAATCAGCGCGCGAAACCGCTGCGCGTGTGGCCGCTGGCGCGATTGCCCGCAAAATCGTGCCCGGTGCGCGCGTGCGTGGCGCTCTGGTGCAGGTGGGCAACCACAAGATTAGCCGCGATAACTGGGATTGGGACGAGATTGATCGCAATCCGTTTTTCTGCCCCGATGCTGAAATGGTGGAGGTCTGGACCACCTATCTTGACGATATCCGCAAATCAGGTTCGTCGTGCGGCGCAGTGATTGAAGTGATTATCGACGGAGTGCCTGCCGGTCTGGGCGCACCGGTTTACGCCAAGCTTGATCAGGACCTGGCCTCGGCCCTGATGAGCATCAATGCGGTCAAAGGAGTTGAAATTGGCGCGGGCTTTGCTGCTGCCAGCCTCACCGGCATTGAAAATGCCGATGAAATGCGCATGCAGGACGGTAAACCCACATTCCTCAGTAATAACGCCGGCGGAATTCTTGGCGGCATTTCAACGGGTCAGGAAATTATCGCGCGTTTTGTGGTCAAACCAACCTCATCCATTCTCACCCCGCGCAAAAGCGTTGATAAGTTCGGCAATGAGACCGACGTCATCACCAAAGGCCGTCACGACCCGTGTGTGGGCATTCGTGCTGTGCCTATTGGCGAGGCCATGGCTGCTTTGGTCATTGCCGATCATTATTTGCTGCATCGCGGACAAATGGGCTGAGAATCAGGTGAGCCCCGGAAACAGAACCGACTATTGTCATTCAAGGATCCCCCATCTGAAAGCTCGACATGTTGAGCTTAGAACGCAGAAAGCAACCTGGTTGTCTCTGGATCCATGAAGCCTGCGACAGTCGCTTCCGTTTCGAGAGCCAGCGCGCGAACAAGGTCTGTACTGGCTGCTATATTCAGAACACGTTTCATAGCACGGACGGATAAGATCGGCATGTCTGCCAGCTTTTCAGCGACCCGTTTCGCCTCAGCAAGAAGCTGTTCATCATTTACAACTTTCCATGCAACACCTGATGCCAATAGCTCAGCAGCAGAATACCTTTCGCCAAAGAACAGCATTTCCCGAGCCTTGTGCAGACCAACCATCGCCGGAAGCAGCGATGTCACGGCACCGGTAACAAAAAGGTTCAGAGAGACTTCAGGAAAAAAACCTTTTGCGTTTTCGGCCCATATGGGGAAGTCACAATTAATGGCCCATTCAAAACCACCACCAACGGCCCACCCATTGATAGCTCCAACAACTGGTTTGGCTCCAAAGGTAATTGCATGTGTCGCACGCTGAATGGCCAGTACCAGATCGCGCGCTTCTTCTTCCGAATTTGGATGCACGTGCTCTTTGCGATCATCGCCGGCGCAAAAAGCCTTGCCTGCTCCGGTAAAGATAATCGCCCGAGTTTTACTATCTGCATTTGCATGATCAAACACCCGCGCAACATCATCGATTAGTTGGCGATTCATTGCGTTCAGACTACCGGGACGATTCAGGGTGATTATCCTGACACCTGTGTCGGTTAAAGTGCTTTGCACAGTTTCAAATGTTGTTTCGCTCATTGGTAACTCCTAATGACTCTGCGGGTTTTTCCTTCGGTCACTTCAAATGTCCCCGTGGGTAACAATGTCAGGCGCACGGTGATACCTAGAACCTGTTTGAATGTCTTTTCGATCTCTGCAGACAGGCCGTGCAAATTTTCAACACCGGGTGCCAATTCGGCGTGAACCGGCAGAACATCGAAAGGTGGAGGCTGATCCAGAACAATGCGGTAGTCCCCCGTCAGCTCTTTGAAGCCTGTCACAACTGCTGCAACCATCGTCGGGAACATGTTCAGTCCCCTCACTACAATCATATCATCGGAGCGGCCAACCACCCGGAACCGAAAACCGGTGCAGCCACAGCGGCACTGATTTGTTGCATCAACTGTGATGATATCACCGGTACGAAAACGCACCAGCGGCTGACAATCGCGCACAAGATGCGTCAGGACCAATTCACCTGTTGTGCCATCAGCAATCGGGAATGGCTCTCCACTGTCTGGATCGATAAGCTCGGGATAGAGAACATCTCCGGCGATGAAATGCAGGCGAGTATCATGCTCACATTGGGCCGCGAAGTTCGAGAAGACATCAGAGACGCCAAAATTTGCGTTGCGTGGCTCTATGCCCCAGGTTTCCTTTAGGCGCGTGCGCAGCGCAGGATCATCCAGACCGGCTTCACCGCCAAAGAGCCCCAGCTTCAGGCCAAGGTCGCGTGGCAACAAACCCGGAAACTTCTCTGCGATCACACGCTCCAAAACCGCCGGATAGGAGGGCGTGCAGGACAGGGCAGTTACCCCGACCTCCTGAATGGTCCTGATCAAAAGCTCGGTGTTGCCGACACCAAATGGAATAACCAGTGCTCCGGTTCGCTGGAGTGTCATGTGGTCAGTCAAGCCACCCATCCACATCTGGTAGTTCAGGCAATGTACAACAGTGTCTTCTGGCGTTAGCCCGGCAAGCCGCTGCGCCCGTCCGCCTACTATCTCCGTAATCTCGCAATCACGCGCCGACAATGCCAGATTCATGGCCTGGCCGGTGGTGCCTGAAGTCCGATGCAGGCGGACTGCTTGCGAAGCAGGAGCGCCAAGATAATTGCCAAAAGGCCGATGCTCGGTTTGCGAAATGCGAAGCTGAGACTTGTCGGATAATGGCAACTCGGGCAGGTCACGCAGGTTTTTGGGAGGCTGTTTTCCATCCCAAAGGCGCCGGAAAAAATCCGAGTTATCAGCAACGTAGTGGCTCTGGCTTTCCCAGGCCAACTGGGTGTGCTCTCGCAATTTTTCGGGAGAAATCGTTTCGGCATTCTGCAGTAGTGTCATGTTTGCATTCCCCGTTCCCAAAGCAAGTTGAGCGTGTCAATGATCTCCTCCCGGTTTTGAGAGAACGGCTCCATGTTCGGATCCTTGTCGAGCAGAAGCCCGGCTAGATATTGATCGATCATACCGCCAAGCGCATAGGCTCGACGCATCAGTTCGTCGTGGTC
>JAADIJ010000227.1 GCA_013151335.1 Alphaproteobacteria bacterium
ACAAATGGCGGCATCTGGTTGAAAACTACTTCGGAAAGTTAAAGGAAAACAGAGGCATAGCGATGCGATCTTGCAAAACAGATCAAAGCTTTACCGCCTTCATCTCGCTGGCAGCTACAATGATCGAACTTAGGTGAACGTCAACAGTTGCTAGTGGCCTATTTGGAACTGGGCCTCGTTGAAAACCGGTTAGATGGTGCAGGCTCCAGCGCAAGTTGGACGCCTTCGATCTGGGTACAGAAATCGGCGATCTTTACCCGTTGTTGGTCAATCAAGGTCTTGCTCGAACATAGGCGGCGCGTTAGATAGGTGGCGCGGCGGGTATCGTATAGTGGTTATTACGTTGGCTTCCCAAGCCTGAGAGGCGGGTTCGATTCCCGCTACCCGCTCCAACTTTAAAGTGCCTGTTCCTGAAGGCTTATATTTATGCTACGGCCACTGGACAGTATAGCGGGGCGGTGGAAGTTGATAATATGGAACGTTCTTACACGGCTTACGGCGACTTTGAGGGATACAACGCGAACGATATTGTCGCGATGAGTCCTGAGGAACAAGTCCAATTGATGGTCGAGTGGTTCGGCCAGCAATTCGAAGCCCCATGTGTGGATGCCCCCGGTAATGCAAGCGTTTTCTGAACCATTTTGGACATGTGATTGGGTGCGTTCATGTGTCAGACCTCTGATGCGGCTTTTACACGCCGCGGGCTGGTATGGCGATGCGCGGATCGGGTCCAATTCACTCGAGCAAGCTTGATGCTCTCTGGATCTTACTGGTTTTCCCAACCCGAATCTGGTCGATCATTTATCCTTACGGATCATCTTCCTTCTCACATTCCCAACGAACCGGCAAAGCGTTCCTGACGTGTTTGTCAGGCCGCGATTTCCGCCGGAACCGGAGCGGACGTACCAAAGCTTCTCAAGCATTTTAGCGCGGCATCGTTAGATCAATTCCCACCTGCCAAATACGACGCAGCAATGGCCATGCTGTACAAAAAATCCAACCGAATGCCTCCCCCACAACAGAATGGAGCCGATCTTGGCGGCGATGAAATCCCATACTGAGGAGCAATATCATGTTTGTAACAGTTAAGTTCAGCCCCGCAGGCAACGGAGCTACACCTACAAAGTCAATGAAGTGGCGCTGATCAGCGCTCGGCGATACAGGCTATGTACAGACAAAGGACGGCACCAAGAGTGTTATTGTTGATGCAATAGACGTTCCGAACCCGAGCTTTGAGTGCAGGCCGATCACGTTCCAAAAACCGGATGATAAACCGCCGCTGCCACCTAAATCACACAACAACCCACCTGATCCGATTGATGAGGCTCTGGCTGGATATGGCGATTTTATCACTGAAGCTAAAAATTGGCTCGACGGCGAGCCGGTCACAGATGAGGCCCAAATGAAGGCAGTTGATGCACTCACGAGGCAAATCGAGTCAGCGCTGAAGGACGTGAAGTCTGGCGAGGAAAGCGAAGCCAAGCCGGTATATGATACCTGGAAATCAATCAAGGCCCGCTGGAAGCCAACGATTGACGATCTGACCCGCATTCGTGACGGGCTTGTGGCAATTAATGCCGTGTTTAAGAACAAGCTGTCAACAATCAAAGAGGCTGAGAAACGCGCAGCATGGGAAGCTGCAAACAAGGCCAAGCGCGAGGCCGAGGCCCTAGGGTCCAAACCCAATCAACCTATTGAAAATAAGTGATAGCTATGATTCACTGTCTGAAACACTCGGAACATATTGGCGGGACATATCCCAGCGTCAGCCAAGCGCGCGCGTGACAACCGTCCAATCGAAGAACCTGCTGAAAGGTCTCGGGGCCAAGAAAAGGATCGACAAGTTGACCAACGCGGATATTCAGCACCATGTATCCTGACGCAGGGCTTCGGTTGCTAACGCAACGGTCAATCGTGAATTGCAGCTTTTGGGCCGAGCCATGCGGCATATGGAGCGCGTTTACTCCGCCAAGATACCCACATTGGACATCAAGGACGCCTATACCAAGGAACCAGACGAGCGGGTGCGGGAATTGTCTATGGACGAGCAGAACGATCTGTTTGATGCCTTGCGCCAGGACTTTCATCCATTCGTCAAATTTGTCTTCATGACCGGTGCGCGCAAAACCACGATCCGCGATTTGCTGTGGCGCGATGTAGATCTGGATACGCAGACGATTGTTTTCAGGCTCAAGGGTGGCCACCGCATGACATTCGCGATCAACCAAGAGTCAGCGGCCCTTTTGTCTGCCCTTCCAACTTCAAATATTCCCGAACATGCCAGATATGTATTCACATTTGTTGACCAAGCGAAGAACGAGCGGCGGCGGTTTGTGCTGGGCGGGTTTCATGGCCCTTGGTTAAAAGCCGTTTCAATCGCTGGCATTAAAGATTTCAGGTTTCACGACCTGCGGCACACGTTTGCCACCCGAATGCTTAGACAGACCGGAAACCTCAAACTTGTGTCGCGGCTTCTTGGCCACAAGAGTATCGACGCCACCATGAAATATGTCCACGTTTTGCAGGACGATATACGCGATGCGCAGGCCGATTTTAGCACCCTCGGAAGCATCCAATCCCGAGAAAATTCCCGAAGCACAACACGGAAATGTTCTTAACCTTTGGAAAACATTACACAATCCAATAGCATTACCAGTGTTTCCCAAGCTTTAGTTGCGGGTTTGATTCCCGCTACCCGCTCCAGTTTCCTTCGGATATTTAGCCCCGCTCGGATGACAATTTCGATAGGTTTGTCGGCGTTTTGGTCACAAATCCGTGCAAAACCACGCAATACCTAGCCTCAAGCGCCTATTTGCTTTTTATTGGCAAAAACCTAACGCTCTCAGGGACGGCTTGAACGCATGAATAAATACAGCCCATTGGCACGCATAGCCCCAGAATTTGACAAATTTCAGGACAGATATTTAACCGCCGATGGACAGAATCGGGCGCGGGTCAGTCTGACAAAGGCCGAGACCTTGTGGTTTAACACCGGCACGCTTTGCAACATCGAATGTGTGAATTGTTATATCGAAAGCTCGCCGCAAAACGATCGGCTGGCCTATCTCGTCCTTGAGGATGTGAGCGGCTATCTTAGCCAGATTAAATCGCGCAACTGGCCGGTGCGGGAAATCGGCTTTACCGGCGGTGAGCCTTTCATGAATCCGGCGATGATTGATCTGGTGGAGGCGGCATTAAGTCAGAGTTATCAAGTGCTTATCCTGACAAATGCGATGCGCCCGATGATGCGCTCGCGGGTGCAGGAGGGTTTGAAACGGCTGAACCAAACCTATCCCGGTCAGATGTGTTTGCGGGTGTCGTTGGACCATTACACCGCGCGTCTGAACGACGAAATTCGCGGGACCGGGAATTTTGAAATCACGCTTGCAGGCATGCGCTGGCTGCGCGATGCGGGGCTGACCATGACCGTGGCAGGACGCACGATCTGGGGAGAAACCGAGGCTGAGACTCGCGCTGGATTTGCGGCAGTCTATCGGCAGAACAGCTTTGATATTGACCCGGAAAACCCGGCTCAGACCGTGCTGTTTCCCGAAATGGACGAGCGGGTCGATGTGCCGGAAATCACCACGGCTTGTTGGGATATCTTGCAAAAGTCGCCGCGCGATGTGATGTGCGCCAGTTCGCGCATGGTGGTGAAACGCCGTGGGGCCGATCATCCGGTGGTTTTGGCCTGCACATTGCTGCCCTATGACAGCGAGTTTGAAATGGGCAAAACTTTGCAAGATGCCGAAGCGGATGTGTATCTGAAACATCGCCACTGCGCCAAGTTTTGTGTACTTGGCGGGGCGTCGTGCAGCGGCTGAGTTTTGGTGAATTAAGTCAGGCGTAAGAGGTTTTAGCGGCGGTCGAGCGCTTGTTTCAGCACCGTTTTCACCGCTGTTTCATCCACATCTTCGGCCATAAAACTGCTGCCAATCTCGCGGGCCAAGATGAAACGCGGCTTGCCTGCCTGCACTTTCTTATCCTGCCCCATCAACGCCAGCAATCCCTCGGCGTCAGGTAACTCTCCTTTAATATCAGAGAGTTCTGTCTTCATATTCATCTGTCTGAGATGGGCGCGCACTCGGCTGGGACATTCTTGCGAACAAAGACCAAGCGCTTGCGACAGATCAAACGCCAGCACCGAGCCGATGGCCACGCCCTCGCCGTGCAGCAGACGCGAACTATAGCCGGTCGCGGCCTCAAGCGCATGTCCGAACGTGTGGCCAAGGTTCAAAAGCGCGCGCTCGCCATGCTCTTTTTCGTCACGCGCCACGATCTCGGCCTTCATCTCGCAAGAGCGACGCACAGCATATGCGCGCTTGTCGATATCACCTGCCGCCAGCGCCGGGCCGTTAGTTTCGAGCCACTCAAAAAACGCCGCACTGCCGAGCAGCCCATATTTGACCACCTCGCCATATCCGGCGATAAAATCGCGCGGCGTCAGCGTGTCGAGCACGCCAATATCGGCCAAAACCCGCGCCGGTTGGTAAAACGCGCCGATCAGGTTTTTACCCTTGGGCGAGTTGATGCCGGTCTTGCCGCCAACCGAGCTGTCGACCTGCGCGAGCAAGGTGGTGGGGATTTGCACGAACCGCACACCACGGCGCAAAATAGCGGCGCAAAATCCGGTCAGATCACCGATAACACCGCCGCCAAACGCGATCACCAGATCATCGCGCTCGACCTTTTCGGCCAGCAGCCACTCAACCGTCTGCTCAAGCGCGCGCCAGTTCTTGGTCGCCTCGCCGGCTGGTAGCGACAGGCTGGAAACCTCGATATTGTCGCGCGTCAACGCGGCGGTCAGGCGATCAAGATGCAAGGCGGCCACGGTCTCGTCGGTGATGATCACAACCTTCGGGCGCACCAGCAAATCGCTGATTTCACGCGCGGCATTATCAATCAATCCAAGCCCAATGCGAACATAATAAGAGCGGCTGCCAAGGTCGAGATGGAGAGTATCAATGGTCATCTTATGCGATCTTTCTCAATATATTCATCGGGTGATTTAGCAATTGTTTCAGTACCTTATCGGCCATATCCTGAACCGAATAGTTGGGATCTGCATCAACCACAAGCCCGGCTTGGCGGTAGTAAGGCGCACGCTCGCCCAGCAGCTCGAACAGGCGCGCCTTGGGGTCGGCGACGCGCAGCAACGGGCGCGTGTCTTTGTGGCGAACCCGCGCCCAAAGCAGGTCTCGATCAACCTTTAGCCAGACCGCGAGGCCCTGTGCGGCAATCATTTCGCGGTTGGTTTTTTGCAGATAAGCCCCGCCTCCGGTTGACAGCACTGAAGGCGGACCATCTAGCAAACGCTTGAGAACCAGGCTCTCTTTGTCGCGGAAAAATGCCTCGCCGAACGCGTCGAAAATCTCAGGGATGGTCTGGTTCGCGGCTTGGACGATCTGGGCATCGGAATCGATGAACGGCACATCAATCAACTCGGCAAGCGCCGTGCCGACGGCGGTCTTGCCTGCCCCCATCATCCCGATCATGACCACGGTTTTCGTCAGTTGATAGCGCGACATTCCGCCGAGAGCCCTTCACAAAAATAGGATTTCTTGCCTGAATGACGTGAAATCACCGGCAAAGCAATATATAGTGGGCGTAAGAAAAGCAAACAGCCGCCGCCTCCCCGGAGCGACGGCATAAAAAGAGGCGATTGCGGGCATGCTCCGATTATTGAAGTGGCTGTTCATTCTGGCAGTTTTGGCGTTTTTAGGGGTGGCGGGCTATGCTTATCTCGGCGATTTGTCGCAACCTGCAACTGAAATAACCAAACAGGTGACCATTGAAGTGGATTAGATATTTACCACTGGTTTTGGGGGTGTTGGCGGCCCCGGCTGCGGCGCAGGAGCCGCTTTCGGCCATTGACTGGCTGTCGAAATCCGTGCGGGAAAAGCCGGTTGCAGCACCTGTAGCCCCAGATGTTTCTGGCCCGATACAATCGCCGGAAATCACCGTGACCCCGCTTGCAGGCATACGAAAAGACACCGTCGGCCTGCTGCCTTCTGCGGTTACGGGATTGCCACCGGACTTTTGGGGCGGCTCCAATACGGAGACCATAACCCGACTGATCTCGCGCCAGAGAACAGACAGCCTACCTGAGGTTTTATCTTTACTTTACACGATATTACTGGCCGAAGTAAACGCTCCGGGCGGAGCTTTGAGCGGCTCTGATTTACTGTTGGCGCGCACGGATAAGCTGCTTGATCTTGGCGCTCTCAATCAAGCGCAGGCACTGCTCGAACGCGCTGGACCAAATGAGCCAGAGATTTTTCGCCGCTGGTTTGACATCAGCCTTTTGACCGGACATGAGGAGCATGCCTGCACCGCAATGCGCGCCGCCCCCGGGTTTGCGCCAACGATGGAAGCGCGGGTGTTTTGTCTCGCTCGGGGCGGTGATTGGGACGCGGCGGCGTTGACCTTGGCCACCGGCGAAACGCTGGGATTTATCAAGCAATCCAAGGCCGATCTGATCACACGCTTTCTGGACCCGCAAATGTTCGAAGGCCAGCCGGATTTGCCACCTCCTACCCCGCTTACACCGCTTGAATTTACCATGCGTGAAGCGATTGCTCAGCCGCGCCCAGCGGGGGCTTTGCCGCTGGCTTTTGCCAATGTTGACCTCAGATCTGGCATCGCGTGGCGCAACCAAATGCGCGCAGCGGAGCGTTTGGTGCGCTCGCAAGCGGTCCCGGCGCGCCGCCTGATCGAGTTTTATACCCAGCGTAAACCAGCAGCCTCCGGTGGCATCTGGGATCGGGTACGCGCCATACAAGCCTTTGATGTTGCCCTGTTATCTGGAGATAACGCTGGAATCGACCTCACACTTCCTACCGCCTATAACGCCATGCGCGAGGTGGCGTTGGAAGTGCCGTTTGCGCGATATTACGGTGATCGGTTGGCGGGGCGCGTGTTTTCCAAGGCCACCACCAAGACCGCGTTCAAAATTGCACTCCTATCGGATGGTTTTGAAAACAGCGCCCGCAAGCTCGTCGCGACCAGCGATCGGCAGGCGTTTTTGAAAGGTCTGGCGCTTGGAAATGTGGCAGGTCTGACCCCACCGGGAACGCTGGGCCAAGCTATTGCCGATGCGTTTGAAAAACCCATGCCAGAGGGTAGTTTGCGCGATTTATTGACCGAAAAGCGGCTGGGCGAGGCGATTTTGCGCACCATGTTGTTGCTAAAAGACGAAAGCTTTGCCGACCCCGGCGACATCCGCGCGGCACTATCCACGTTCCGCGCCGTCGGCCTTGAGCAAGAAGCACGCCGAATCGCCATTCAACTGCTGCTCTTGGAGCGGCTTGGCTGATGGGCAACTGGATCGAAGTTTTTCTGGAGGCATGTCAGGCAGAATTGGCGGCGGCCGACAACACAATTTTGGCCTATGCGCAGGATTTGCGCGACTTTGAGGCCTTTGCGGGTGGGCAAAACCACACCCTCGCGACGGCGGATAAGGCGCTGATACAAGCCTATCTAGTTTCTCAAGATCAGGCCGGACTGGCCCGCGCTACCCGAGCGCGCCGTCTGTCCGCGATCCGCCAACTTTATCGGTTCGCCTATGAGGAAGGGTGGCGCTCCGACAATCCTGCCGCACAAATCAAGGGACCAAAAAAGGCCAAGTCACTTCCCAAAACTCTGTCAGAACAAGAGGTTAAGCAGCTATTGCTCGAAGCCGCAAAGTTCGGAAGCACCCCTGCCGAGCAGGCGCGCAATGGCTGTTTGATGCAGCTTTTATATGCAACAGGCATGCGCGTGACCGAATTAGTTTCCTTGCCGATCAACGCGGCGCGCGGTAACCCGGACATGGTATTGGTCGCAGGCAAAGGCGGAAAAGAGCGGCTGGTTCCATTGTCTCCCCCTGCCCGCGCCGCACTGGCCAGTTGGCTGGAAATATGGGACGAAAATGCGGAAATTGGCCGCAAATCAGGCAAACCCGCGTCCAAATTCCTGTTTCCAAGCCCCTCGCAGCAGGGCCACATGACCCGAATTTGGTTCTACACGTTGATCAAACGGCTGGCCTATGAGGCTGAACTGCCGCCTGAAAACGTCACGCCGCATGTATTAAGGCATGCATTCGCCTCGCATCTGTTAGCGCACGGAGCCGATCTTCGGGTGATCCAGACCCTGCTTGGCCACGCCAATATCACCACCACCGAGATTTACACCCATGTGCTTGACGAAAAGTTAAAATCGCTGGTTTTAACGCTTCATCCGCTCGCCAAAGGGTGACGCAAGGTGGCGGGCAGGACATCCTCGCTGGGCCAATAACCCGAACGTAGACTTTGTTCATAACCCTGATTGAGCCCGGCATTTTGCATGGCTTTGATTGCGCCGCTCACGTCATAGCTGAGGCGCTCGAATTTAAGCCCATCCGGCCCCAAAATAGCGAAGCATGTTTGTCGAGAACCGTCATGGGGTGGCATCCCGATGGCTCCGGCGTTAATCCATTGAACCCCGTTAATCTCGCGCGAAAACGCAAGGCCGGAATGGCCGCAAATCACCCCATCTATGGGGTCAATCTCCTGTATGATCAGGTTGATTTCATTGGTAAAATATTGTTCTTCACTGACGGACCAGAGATAGCGACTTATGTCCGAAGCCGCGCCGTGAATGACCACATAGCGTTTGCCATAATGGCGGAATATTAACCAATCCGGCAAGGCCGCCATCCAGCGGCGTTCGGCATTGGAGATTTGCGCTCGAGCGTAGGAGAACCACCCCTCAGAGAGGATTGAGCACAATGTTCCCGCCGCAAATCCGCACCCACAATCGAGCGCGTCTTGCGCCAGTTGCACCTCACAATTTCCGCGCGCGATCGGGTTGCCGAGTTGGCGCATTTTGGCGACGCAAGCCACGGGATCGGCGCAATAGGCGACGATATCGCCGGTGCAGATACGACGAGACGCGTCGATGTCGCGCGCGTCAGCCAACTCCATCATCGCGCCGAGCGCCTGAAAGTTGGAATATGGGCCACCAAACAGCAAAACTTCGCCGCTTAATTCGCCGAGGTCGCTGATTTTTGGCATGGCTCTCTCCCTTGCAGCAAACGGGGTTTGGCCCCATAAGAGCCGTATCTATAGGCAATTTAAGGACACTTGCGGCCATGGAAAGCCCTATTAACGCGATTGTAATCTTTGTCAGTGAATACTGGCCGGGTCTGGTCGCTATTTTTAGTCTGCTTGTTCTGTCGGCATTCTTTTCGGGATCGGAAACCGCCTTGACCGCTGCCAGTCGGGGCAAATTGCGGGCGCTGGCCGATAAAGGGTCAAGCGGCGCTGTCGGGGCCTTGAAGGTGACCGAGGATACCGAACGGCTGATCGGGGCGATTCTGTTGGGCAATAATCTAGTCAATATTTTGGCCGCCGCCCTTGCCACCAGTATGTTCACCCAAGCGTTTGGTGATCGGGGCGTGGCGCTGGCGACAGTGTTCATGACGCTATTGGTGCTGATCTATGCGGAGGTTCTGCCTAAAACCTACGCCATCACCAACCCCGAAACGGCCGCGCGTCGGGTGGCACCGCTGATTGCGATGCTGGTGTTGGTGCTGTCACCAATTGTGACGGCGATCCGCTGGTATGTACGGCTGACTTTGCGCGCGTTCGGGGTGAAGATCGACGCCAAGAGCTCGGTTTTGGCCACTCATGACGAGATTGCTGGCACCATCGCGCTTGGCCATTCCGAAGGCTCGATGCAAAAAGACGACCGCGACCGGCTGCTGGGCGCACTCGATCTCAAGGATCGCGAAGTCGAGGAGATCATGTTGCACCGCTCCGAGATCGAAATGATCGACGTGAACGACACGCCTGAAGAAATTCTTGCGCAATGCCTGCGCTCGAGCTTTACGCGCCTGCCGATATTTCAGGATCATCCGGAAAATATCATCGGGGTGGTCCATGCCAAAGACCTGCTACGGGCCGTGCATAATCTGACCGGCAGCGCTGGCATCGAAGATTTTCGCGTCAAAGATGTGGCGATCGAGCCGTATTTTGTGCCAGAGACCACCTCGCTTGACGAGCAAATGCGGCAATTTTTACGCCGACGCGCCCATTTTGCGCTGGTGGTCGACGAATATGGCGCGTTGCAGGGCTTGATTACGCTCGAGGATATTCTGGAAGAGATCGTTGGCGAGATAACCGACGAACATGATACCGAGTTTGAAACTCCGATCCGGCTGAGCGAGGACGGCCATTGCCTTGTTGACGGTGCGATGACCATCCGCGATCTCAATCGGCAGACGGACTGGTCGCTGCCCGACGAGCACGCAAATACCGTGGCCGGGCTGGTGATCCATGAAAGCCAGAGCATTCCGACCAAAGGTCAGGTTTTCAGCTTTTACGGCTTTCGCTTTGAGGTGCTGGAACGGTCTGAAAACCGGGTGACACGATTAAAAATCCGCCCGTTGTGACCGGCGCGGCAACCGACACGGTTTATTAACGCTTGTCTGTTATGCTGGCCTTGTGCACGCTCTGCTTTTCTTTTGGGCGCACAAACTTCCTCCCTGTTGACTGGCCGCGCGTAACGCGCGGTCGTTTTTTGTGGGATGTATTTCGTTTGATTGTTTCCAATTTCGCAACAATGCAAGGCGCGAGATCGTTTTGTTGATCAATCCCCTGTTGACCCAACTTCCCCTGCGGCCTAAGATCACGCCACTGAATAAGTCGGCCGGTCCGACAGGGAGAACCGTGAATGCGGAGGGAAAGAGGTGCCAGAGGGTGCCTCTTTTTTTGCCCAGATTTCAGTTGGTGTTGCCGCCACGTCTTTGGAAGGCCGGGCTGGGCGGCAGTTCTGGGCCAACGCCACGGACCGCCGGCCAAACTGAACCGACACGTTCACGTCAAATCTTGATTGTTGGCGCAATTTTGACCTGACTCCGGGGCTAAACCTCGCTAAAGACCAAAGAAACCGTCCACGGACCACAAAAAATCGGAGACCCGATGAAACTGTTTGCTAAAATCACCGCGATAGCCACTGCTTTGATGCTCGCCGCCCCCGCCATCGCCCAACAAAAACCTGCCGCACCAACCGACGGCTTCCCCATTGGAACCAAGACCGCGACCAAAGTCGGCCAGACATATGTGGTTAAGAAAACCGGGGACTGGGACGTGCGCTGTGTTAAGGTCAAGGACGGCCCCGAGCCTTGCCGTATTTATCAGTTGCTGAAGGATAAGGACGGCAATTCGGTCGCCGAAATCAGCTTTTTTCACCTTCCGGGCGGAGGCGCTGCGGTGCTTGGCGCGACCGTGGTCACGCCGCTTGGCACCATGCTGCAAAATCAGTTGGTGTTTAAGGTCGATGGCAGCACGTCGCGGCAATATCCGTTTGGCTGGTGCGAGACCGGCGGCTGCATCGCGCGCATGGGCTTCACCGGACTAGAGCTTGAAGGTTTGAGAAAAGGGAAACAGGCGACTATAATCATTTCCTCCATCGTGGAACCAACCAAACCGATCACGTTGACGGTCTCGTTGAAAGGGTTTTCTGACGGGTTCAGTGCGGTGCTGGTTAAGCCCTGATCTTTGGTCCTGATTGCTGGGCTTATTGCGCAGAATACCCTGAGCCGCGGTATTTCTGCGCGATCAAATCGCGCGCAGCGCCAACACCGCGTTCAAGCCGCCAAAGGCAAACGCGTTGCTAAGAACGGCGGTAACTTTGGCGTCGCGCGCCGTGTTTGGCACTACATCCAGCGCACAGTCGGGGTCGGCCCGCTGATAGCCGATGGTCGGGGCAATCACCCCCTCGCGCAAGGCCATGATCGCCGCCAACAGCTCAACCGCGCCGGTGCCGCCAATCAGATGACCATGCATGGATTTGGTCGAGGAAATCATCAAACCATCGGCATCTGCGCCAAAAACTTCGGCGATTGCGGCGCATTCTGTCTTGTCATTGGCGATAGTTCCGGTGCCGTGGGCGTTGATATATCCTACATCGGCGCTCGCCATTCCCGCGTCACGCAACGCCCCGCTCATGGCCCGCGCAGCACCTTGTTTTGAGGGCATGACGATATCGGAGGCGTCCGAGGTCATGGCAAAACCCGCCACCTCGGCCAAGATATCAGCGTTGCGCGCGCGGGCGCGATCATAGTCTTCAAACACGAAAATCGCCGCCCCCTCGCCCTGCACCATACCATTGCGATTGGCCGAAAACGGTCGGCAGGCATCGCGCGACATCACGCGCAACCCCTCCCACGCTTTGATGCCGCCAAAGCACAGCATGGATTCAGAGCCGCCGGTAATCATCACCGGCGCCTGACCGCTGCGCACCAGATTAAACGCCTGCCCCATCGCGTGATTTGACGAAGCACAAGCGCTGGCGACGGTAAAACTGGGACCGCGCAGATTATGCACAATCGACAGATGGCTGGCAGCCGCATTGTTCATCAGGCGCGGAACCACAAACGGATGCACGCGATTTTTGCCCTGCTCGTAAACGGCGCGGTAATTCTCGTCCTGGGTCTGCAAACCACCGCCCGCCGTGCCCAGAACCACACCGGAGCTTTCGGCCAGCGCATCGGCAAAAATCAAGCCGGATTGTGAAATCGCCTCGCGCGCGGCAAACAGCGCCAACTGGGTGAAACGGTCATAAAACGAGATTTCGTGACGGCTAAAGTGATCTTCGGCGCGAAATCCGTTGATTTGGCCGCCAATTCTGACAGTCAGCCGCTCCACATCGGGAAACGAAAGCGGGCCAATGCCAAGCCGCCCCTCGCGAAACCCGGCCAGCGTGTCGGGGACATTCTCGCCAAGCGCATTGATCGTGCCCTGCCCGGTGATGACGACACGTTTCATCCGTCAACCAACAAAGCCTTTTGCTCTATGAGATGTTGAACGCCACTGATGATTGTCTCGATACTCGACAGATCAAACGCGCCGTTGGCAGGCTGGCCGGAGTCAAATGGCACCGAGATGTCAAACTGTTCCTCAATCGCGAAAATCACCTCCACCAACCCAAGCGAGTCGATGCCCAAACTCTCCATCGAGGCGGCGAGGTCGATATCCGAAACATCCAGAACAGCCTGTTCTGCAACGATTTTTAGAACTTCCTGGCGTATTGACTTCATCGCGACACACCCCCGAGCGATCTCTGCGCCTGATTACGGGTTTTCGCTCCGATTTGAAACCTGTTTCTCAAGTTTTTCGACCCGCGCGACAAGACGCGGCAGGCGGCGCAGGGCCTTATAGCTGTCGATATTCTGCGTCATTTTGACGGCAGGATAGCCCATCATCACCCGGCCTGCAGGCACATTTGACAAGATCGCCGTGGCTCCGGCGGCGATCACGTCATCGCCAATCACCAGATGATCGCCAACCCCGGCCTGCCCGCCAAGCACCACCCGATCGCCGAGAATGGACGAGCCGGCAATGGCGACATGGGCACAAAGCAGGCAATCCTGACCGAGGCGCACATTGTGACCGATTTGGACATGATTGTCGATTTTGGTGCCCCGCCCGATGACGGTATTGGCCACGGTGCCTTTGTCGATGGTGGTCGCGGCCCCGATCTCCACATCATCCCCGATCTTGACCGACGCGGTGGAGGCGATGCGATGATAGACTTGTGGCTGGCGGTTCTGGCTCACCGAAAAACTGCGGCGCGCCTCCTCAGTGGGCGAGGGCTCGGGGGTGACAAACGAAAACCCGTCGCTGCCAATCACGGCGTTATAATGAGCAATGAAACGGTTGCCAATCTCGACGCCAGAGCCAATGCGCACACCACAATAGATCAGTGCATCCGTGCCTATATGCGCATCTTCAGCGATGGCAACGTGAGAGAGGATGCGCGCGTTCGGGCCGATTTTGGCCCGCGCCCCGATGGTCACAAACGGGCCAATCGCGGCATTTTTGCCAATTTCAGCGCTCGGAGCCACATGCGCGAGCGGGTGAACTCCCGGCGCAAGATCGGGTTGGCGAGCAAATTTGGCGGTGATCCCGGCCATGGCAAACCGGGGCCGGGCAACGAAAATCGCCGCTTCAAGCCCCAAGGCACGCCAATCCGCACCCATCCACAACACGGCGGCGCGGGCCCGCCCCTTGGCCAGCGCTTGGGCATAAGTTTTATCCATCGCCAGCGCCAAATCATCCGCGCCAGCGCTGGCTGGCTCCGCCGCGCACCGGAGGCGTAGGTCGCCTTGGCCCACGAATTCGGCACCCAGAGCTTTTGCGATCTCGGCAATCGTCACATTCATCAAAAAAACCTCCTGAAACGAGCTGTATGGGCAGTTCTAACCACGACGCCTGCCCGTGACCACCTTGCAGATAATACAAGCAATTTTAGGCAAATTTAGCTCGATATGTTTGTTGAATTACGCGAGCGAGGTACTGCAAGCGATATTTGACGGCTTCTATATAGAGGTTTCGGCGCAATTTCGGGCGATTGGCCTGCGGAGTAGGTGATTTACACGGGGTTTTAGGCATAATTTCGGCGCATAAACAAAGTATTTACCAGTTGGTGCTAGATTTCCTCCAATTGGCAAAAAATGGCCGATAAATCGCCGTTGATGAATTGTTTCCAAACTTCTTCTTGGATGCCGATTCGTTTTGTGGCATTAATGTGGCAACTGGGGGATCAGTGATTAAGGCTGTGGGCAAGCAGCAAACGACGGGACAGGCGGGAACCATGAAGAAATTGGTTGGTGGAGATATTTCTCGGCGAGCGCTGCTTGGCGTTTTTGCGGCAACTACGGTGACGGCGGCACCGGTCTATTCGAAAACGTTTGGCATTTTAAAAGGTGCTGGTGATATTCGGAAAATATCGATGCGTTCCGGGCGGACGGGTGAAACGCTTGAGATGATCTATTGGATCGAAGGCGATTACATCAAAGACGCGATGAAAGAGATTAACTATTTTATGCGCGATTGGCGCGAAGATTTGGCGGTTAATATGGACCGACGAAATTTCGACATCGTTGCGGCCACGCATAGTCTGCTTGAGACCACAGAGCCTTATCAGTTATTGTCGGGCTATCGCAGCCCACGCACCAATGCCTTGCTACGACGACGCAGCCGCGGCGTGGCAAAAAAATCCCTTCATATCAAAGGGATGGCAGCAGATATCCGGTTGAATACTCGTTCAGTCAGCCAGATAGCACGCGCCGGATACGCGACTAATGCGGGCGGCATTGGAAAATACTCCCGTTCCAATTTCGTCCACCTCGATTCCGGTGCGAGAAGGACCTGGGGTAGCTAACTCTTCCTGGGCTATCCACGACTTATAAACCCGCCCGATATAGGCGGGTTTTTTTACGCACGAATGGTTCCGTCGCCTTCCACCAGATATTTGAACGACGTCAATTGCGCCGCCCCGACCGGACCGCGCGCGTGCATTTTACCCGTGGCGATGCCGATTTCGGCCCCCATGCCAAACTCGGCCCCGTCCGCAAACTGGGTTGAGGCATTGCGCATTAATATCGCGCTATCGAGGCGCTGAAAGAATATTGCAGCAGCCTGATCATCCTCGGTAAGAATCGCATCCGTATGTTGTGAACCAAAGGTTTCAATATGCTCAATCGCGCCATCGACCCCGTTGACCAGTCGCGCAGCGACGATCATGTCGAGAAATTCGCGCCCAAAATCATCGGGTTTAGCGGGGATCGTCCCCTCAATTATCTGCAAGCCCTCATCAGCGCGCACCTCGACTCCGGCCTCTATCAAATCGGTCAAAAAAGGCGCGCCGTAGGCATCAAAAAACGCGCGGTCCACCAAAATACACTCCGCAGAACCGCAAATTCCGGTGCGCCTGGTCTTGGCATTGAGCACGACTCGACGAGTTTTTTCCAGATCGGCGGCCTTATCCACATAGACGTGGCAAATCCCCTCAAGATGGGCAAAAACCGGCACCCGCGCCTCGGCCTGAACCCGCCCGACCAGCCCTTTTCCACCGCGCGGCACGATCACGTCGATATATTTCGTCGCCGTTAACATCTCGCCTACGGCCGCGCGATCACGGGTTGGCACCAGTTGGATCGCCTCAACGGGCAGACCCGCCGCGCGCAATCCATCGACCAAACAGGCGTGAATGACGCCGGAGGAATGAAAGCTCTCCGAACCACCGCGCAGGATCACGGCATTGCCCGCCTTCAGGCACAACGCGCCCGCGTCGGCGGTGACATTGGGACGGCTTTCATAGATCACGCCAATCACCCCAAGCGGCGTGCGCACCCGACAAATATGCAGCCCCGAGGGTTGATCCCACTCGGCCAAAACCTCGCCAACCGGATCGGTTTGGGCCGCAATCGCACGCAGGCTTTCGGCGATGGATTTGAGGCGTTCCTCGTTTAGCATCAGGCGATCCAGCATTGCTGGGCTGAGGTTTTTATCCCGCCCAAACGCCATATCCCGAACGTTAGCCGCAAGGATTTCGGCGCGCCGCTGCCAGATCGCGTCGGCAGCGACCT
The DNA here is from genome assembly GCA_013151335.1 of Alphaproteobacteria bacterium. Lineage (GTDB taxonomy): Bacteria > Pseudomonadota > Alphaproteobacteria > Rhodobacterales > Rhodobacteraceae > UBA5972. Next base: position 16,394 of record JAADIJ010000227.1, read on the forward strand.
CCAGAGCCTGCGCTTTTTGAGCACCACTCGCACAGGCCAGATCACGCGCCGCCGCGCGGGCTTTTTGGCCGATCCGCGTCATCATTTCGGTGATGTTTTCGTCCTTACTCATATCGCCATATCATCCCTGTGAATAAGGGCTGCGCGGCCTAAATAGCCTAACACCCTCTCAATTTCCCGACTGTGACAGCCTTTGATCGCCGCAGCCTCAACGCAATCATAGCTGATCAAACCCTTGCCAAGAACCTCTTGATCGGGGCCAAGAATGGCCACGGGATCACCGCGCGAAAACGTCCCGACAATGGCCGTAACCCCGGCTGAAAGCAGGGATTTTCCGCCTGCAAGCGCGCGCGCGGCACCGGCATCAATATGCACATCGCCCTTGGGTTTCATGGCCGAAATCCACTGTTTTCGTGCGGTGTGCGGATCACCATTCGCGCAAAACAACGTATGGCGCGCACCATTATGCAGCGCGTCCAGAGGCCTTGCAACATCGCCTTCCATGATCACCAGCGCACAGCCCGCCGCGGTGGCGGTTTTGGCGGCGATCAGCTTGGTTTTCATGCCGCCACGAGAGGCCTCATTGATGGCCTCGCCCGCCATATGGTCAAGTTCTGGCGTTATCTTCGCAACGATATCAATATGTTCTGCATCTGGATCAGTTTTTGGGTTGGCGGTGTACAGCCCGTCAACATCCGACAGCAGCACCAACAAATCGGCCCCCGACAACACGGCGATCTGCGCGGCCAGTCGGTCATTGTCGCCAAAGCGGATTTCGTCGGTGGCAACGGTATCGTTTTCGTTCACAATCGGCACCACGCCAAGATGCAACAGCGTGCCAAGTGTGGCGCGCGAATTGAGATAGCGGCGGCGATTGGTGCTGTCTTCCAGCGTCACCAACACTTGCGCGGTGGTGATATTATGGGGCGCAAGGGCGGTCTCGTAAGCGCGGGCGAGACGGATTTGCCCGACCGCAGCGGCAGCCTGACTTTGCTCAAGTGACAGCGCGCCGGACGGCAATTCAAGCACACGGCGACCAAGCGAAATCGAGCCGGACGAGACAATCAAAACGTCCTGCCCACGCGATTTTGCGGCGGCGACATCAAGTGCGAATGCTTTGAGCCAATCAAGCCTCAGTGCGCCGGTTTTGGCATCAACCAACAAGGCCGAGCCGATCTTGACCACCAAGCGTTTGGCTGTGTTGATATTTTCTAGGGATGCCATTGTTCGGGTTCGTTTGTAGCGGCGATTTCGGCCTCGGCACGGGCGGTAATTTGGGCGCGTAATGCCCGCAAAACATCAACCAGACCTTCACGCGATACGCCCGACATCATGGCCACAGCCCCTTGATGAGCCTCAGCCAGTTCGGCAAGTTTTGCCGCCCGTTCCTCGTCGTCAAGCGCGTCGATTTTGTTGAGGACGGTGATACGCGGCTTGTCGGCCAGCGCTCCGCCATACTCGACCAACTCGTTGATAATAGTGCGATAATCCTCGGCGACCGTTTCGGAAGTTCCATCAACCAAGTGCAAAAGGACCGCGCAGCGCTCCACATGACCCAAGAACCGGTCGCCAATGCCTTTGCCCTCATGGGCACCAGCAATCAGACCGGGAATATCGGCCATAACGAACTCTGCTCCGTCCACACCGACCACGCCAAGATTGGGGTGAAGGGTGGTGAAGGGATAGTCGGCGATCTTGGGGCGCGCGTTCGATGTGGCAGCGAGAAAGGTGGATTTTCCGGCATTGGGCAGCCCCAAAAGCCCGGCATCAGCGATCAATTTCAGGCGCAACCACAGCTCGCGCTCGATAATCGGCTGGCCGGAATTGGCCCGACGCGGAGCTTGATTGGTCGAGGATTTGAAGTGCAGATTGCCAAAACCGCCATTGCCGCCTTGGGCCAGCAACACCCGTTGGCCGAGCTGGGTCAGATCGGCAATCACCGTCTCCTCATCCTCGTCCAGAACCTCGGTTCCGACCGGCACCCGCAGCACGATATCCTCGCCATCCTTGCCTGAGCGCGCCTTGCCCATGCCGGATTTACCGTTGCGCGCGAAGAAATGCTGCTGATAGCGAAAGTCGATCAGCGTGTTCAGCCCGTCAACGGTCTCAACCCAGACATCGCCGCCGCGCCCACCATCTCCGCCGTCGGGACCGCCATATTCCACATGGGCCTCGCGCCGAAAGCTGACACAGCCATTGCCGCCAGCGCCGGAGCGAATCGTTACTCTTGCCAGATCGAGGAATTTCATCAGTTCAGCCTTTTTTCGCCTTACCTACGGGGTTGCAGCGCGCGTGACAATGATAAGAGCGTTTTGAGATAAGTCCATGTTGGCACATGGGCGGCGCGCGAGAGCGAAAACGCCTCGGCCTCACCCAAACAGGCAAAACCGTTGCCGCTTAGAACATGGGTTGACGACAGGTTGTCTTGAAAAACGCACGCCACGACCGAACGATTGGCATGGGGGTTTGCCTCAAGCAGGCAGGCAAGGGCGGCACTTGCATAGCCTTGATTCCAGAACTCAGGCGCGACCCAATAGCCGACCTCGGACTGGTCGCGATCCAGATATTTGAGGGAAATCACCCCCAAAAGCTCTGAGCCATCGGTTTTACTGGCATCAATTGCCCAGATATCCTCGTCGCGATCACGCGCGCCGGCCCGAGCGACAAACTCGGCTGCGGCCTCTTGCGACAGCGGAAACGGAATAGAGGTGGTCATCTGCGCCACGCGCTTATCGTTGGCGTAACGCGCAACAAGCTCGGCGTCGGTTGCGCGCAAGGGGCGTAGATCAAACCGGGGAGAGGAGATGACGGGTTGGCGATGGATTTGCTCAAGTTTCACGCTCAGACTCCCACTGACGAGACGAAAATGCGCGCATAACACCGGGTTGGGCCAACTGGGCCATCCCGTAGCGCATTATTATTACCCCATTCAGAACCTTGGCCGAAACCTTGGCTAACCATCCTCCGGTACAGCGCAAAACCTGTTTGCCGAAGGCCTGTTCATCTGATCGACATATGGGGGTCAGCCGGTCGCAGATCAAGATCACTCCGCGTATCCGGCTTTTATTTGACGCGGATGTGAGTCTGCTTGAGACCCGCCCCACGCCCTGAATGCGCGCGCGTGATCCGGCGAAAACTCCGGTAAATAATCCAGTAAATAAGAGTGTCATGCGAGCCTCCCGCACGCTGAAACGAGAAGGGGACCGGCGCTTTATACGCCGATCCCCTTAAGATTTATTAATGCCGGGTTCGGCTTATTCTGCGGCCTCCACTGCCGGGAGAACCGAAATAAAGGTGCGACCTTTCAGGCCTTTGTGAAACTTCACATGACCCGGAACAGTGGCGAAAATGGTGTGGTCGCGGCCAAGGCCAACGCCCTCGCCGGGCCACCATTTCGTGCCGCGCTGGCGCACCAGAATATTGCCGGGGATGACGTTCTCGCCACCGAATTTCTTGACGCCAAGCCGCCGTCCAGCGGAGTCGCGACCGTTGCGGGATGAGCCGCCTGCTTTTTTATGTGCCATGTCTCGGTCTCCTTATTTGCTGTCAGCTTTGGGGGCTGCGGCTTTTTTCGCGGCCGGTTTCTTGGCCGCGGATTTCTTGGCTGTGGGCTTTTTCGCTGCAGTCTTCGCGGCGGCCGGTTTTTTCTCAGCAGTCTTTGCGGCGGCCTTCTTGGCCGGCGCTTTTTCCGCCACAGCAGCCTCAGCCTTTTTAGGGGCGGCCTTCTTAGCCGGAGCTTTCTTAGCAACCGGCGCGTCAGCCACGGTCACAACCGAACCGGCACCAATCGCGGCAGTCACACCGGATTTAGTGGCCCCTTTGGCCAAAATCTCGGTCACACGCAGGATCGTCAATTGCTGGCGATGGCCCTTTTTACGCTGGCTGGAGTGCTTACGGCGGCGTTTGACATAATGGATCAGCTTTGGCCCTTTGGCCTGATCGAGAATTTCAGCCTGCACAGCGGCATCAGCCACCAAGGGCGCGCCGACGGTGACCTTGTCGCCACCAAGCATCAAAATTTCGTTGAATTGGATCTTGTCGCCTGCTTCGCCCGCCAGTTTTTCAACCTTCAGAACATCGCCACTTGCAACTTTATACTGTTTGCCGCCAGTTTTTAGCACTGCGAACATACGCAGAATTCCTTTTTACTTTCGCGTCGCTACGGCCCCCGATATGGGAGTTTTGCCGGATCATCGGCGCCTCGGACAGCGCGCCCTTTTATAAGGGCGAGTTTAAACCAACGCTTCAGACCTTCCAAAGCGATGCGGACGTATCGGGGATAAAGGTCGTCTTGTCAAGCGCCCATGCCCGAAGTTCCGACGCAATACGGCAACAATTGCAACTGGAGTTCAACTATCGGATATATGGTTCATATCATGTTAAGGAACGCCTGTTAAATGCCAAATAAACTGATCTCAATCAGGGATATGCTCAAATCGGCGGAAACCGCAGTGAAATCCGGCGACGCGGCGCGAGCGACGAGCCTTTACGCCGCTGTTTTGGCGCGCGCTCCCGGTCACTCCAAAGCCAAACGGGCGCTACAACGCTTGCGTCGTGGTATCGCGGGTGCCCAAGGGTTAACGCAAGCGGACGTTAATCAAGTGATTGCCACGCTGAATTCGGGTCGGTTTGAGGAGGCAGTCCGGCTGACGCGGGGCCTGATCGCGCGCGCGCCTAAAGAGCCACTTTTGTATAATATTCTGGGCATGGCACTGGCCAGTTCCGGCAAGAATGCCGAGGCTATAAAGGTATTTCGAAACGCTGTAAAAATTAACCCTTCATACGCGGAGGCACTGGCCAATCTTGGTGCGTCATTCCTCGAGGTCGATCAGGTCGCTGACGCGCTGGCGAACTTGCAAAAAGCGACGCGATTGAAGCCCGATTTAGCCGAGGCCTTTCACAATCTTGGCACCGCCTATGGGCGCGACGGACAGCAGGACCAGGCGCTGATATCCTTTGATAAGGCGTTGAAAATACGCCCAGATTACGTGAACGCGCTTAATAGCAAAGGTGTGCTCCTGAAGGATCGCGGGCAGTTGTCAGAAGCTATCTCATGCTATCAGGCGGGGCTTGCAATTTCACCCAATTCCGCCGATATCTTGATCAATCTCGGCTATGCCCTGAACCAATTTAATCAGGAAGAACAGGCAGCCGACTATTTGCAGCAAGCGTTAACGATTACCCCTGAAAATGGCGATGTATGGATGCGGCTCGGCGTGCTGCGCGCCAGCCTCGGCGACACGGATAACGCGCTTAAAGCTCTGGACCGCGCATTGGTGGTCACACCGGACAATGCCGAACCTTATCTGACAAAAACAGCGTTAACAAAATATCGGAGTGGCGAGCCGGAAATTACCAAAATGAAAGCGCTTTTCGCCGCACGAAAGCAGGAGAGATCACACGGAATGTATCTGGGCTTTGGTCTTGGCAAAGCACTGGAAGATATTGGCGAATTTACGGATGCTTTCACCTGTTGGAGCTGGGCCAACCGGATTCGACGGCAGGATTTTAGCTATTCTGTTGATACCGATCGAAGGCTGTTTGCGCGGGTGAAATCAGCGTTTGGTGGTAGGTATATTGACGCTTATCGCGGCTATCAGGACCACGAGTGCTCACCGATTTTCGTGGTCGGGATGCTGCGTTCTGGCACCACGCTTGTCGAGCAGATTTTGGCCAGTCACACGCAGGTTCAAGGCGCGGGGGAGCTTGACTTTGTCAACAGCTATGGCCGCCGGAACCTTGAAAAAATTGAACAAAACCCTGATTTTGATTTCGCACCTTTTGCGACCGAATATCGAGAGACTCGCGCGCGATGCTCCACCGACCATCAACATATCGTGGATAAGCTGCCCGGAAACTTTCTGTGGCTGGGGCTGATAAAATCGGTGTTCCCCAAAGCAAAAATTATCAATATGCGCCGCGACCCCCGCGACAATTGCCTATCTGTTTATAAGAATTTCTTTGAGGCGAACGCCCATGAATATGGGTATGATCTCAAGGAGTTAGCCGAGTTTTACGCACTATATCGCGAGATAATGGCCTTTTGGGAGCCGCAGCTTGAAGGGCAGATTTACCATTGTGACTATGAAAAACTTACCGCAGAGCCTGAGGGCGAAAGCCGCAAGCTTCTGGAGTTTTGCGATCTCAACTGGCAGCCCGAGGTGCTCGAATTTTACAACGCCAAAAATATCGTCAAAACCGCCAGCATCGGACAGATCCGGCAGAAAATAAACCGAAAATCAGTGCACGCATGGCAACGATTTGAGACCGAGCTTGCGCCGCTGATCAAAGCGCTTGAACAGACCGGATACTTGGCCTGAGAGGCACACGGAAAACCCAGCGCAAGCAACGTTATTCGTATTTGACACCTCTAATTGTCAGCTCATCCAGCAGCTCCGCCAGATCATCCCAGTATTTCACCCAAACATTCACCGAGGCCGCCGAAATGGGCTGGCGCGCCTGAAAAACGCTTAAGGTTTTGACCGCGCGCGTG